>CALXJU010000010.1 GCA_944388705.1 uncultured Clostridia bacterium | reverse complement strand
CATCTTGAACCTTTTAAGAACAATTTTTGTCCTTCTCTACGGCAAATACGACATTGTTCGTCTGTATAACGTGCCATTTCTTATTTACACCTCTTTCATTTTAATTTAACTCTATCTTGTTTTTAAATTCTAATGGGAACACTTCTTTCCCATTAACATTCCTTTGCGGACAAGCTATGTCCCACTCCGGATTATTATATTATTCTATACTCTTCTTCTTTTTGGTGGTCTACAACCATTATGTGGGATTGGTGTTACGTCTTTAATACTGCTTAGTTCTAAACCTGCTGATTGAAGTGCTCTTATTGCAGCTTCTCTACCAGCTCCTGGTCCTTTAACATATACTTCAACAGTTTTTAATCCGTGTTCCATTGCTGCTTTTGCTGCTGTTTCAGCTACTTCTCCAGCTGCAAATGGTGTGCTTTTTCTTGAACCTTTGAATCCTAGTCCTCCAGCACTTCCCCATGATATTGTATTTCCATTTGTATCTGTTATTGTAACTATTGTATTATTGAAACTAGAATGAATGTGTGCTTCACCTTTGTCTATATTTTTTCTGTTTCTTCTAGCTACTGGTTTTTTTGTTGCATTTTTGTTAGCCATGATTTTTAATTTCCCTCCTTATTAGAAATTATTATGCTTTTTTACTTCTACTTACTAATTTTCTTGGACCTTTTCTTGTACGAGCATTTGTTTTTGTTCTTTGTCCTCTTACTGGAAGTCCTCTTCTATGTCTTAGTCCTCTATAACATCCTATTTCTGTTAGTCTTTTTATATTAAGAGCTACTTCTCTTCTTAAATCACCTTCAACTTTATATGTTCCGTCAATTGCTTTTCTTATGCTATTAACTTCATCATCAGTTAGGTCTTTTACTCTAGTATCTGGATTTACCCCAGCTTCTTTTAATATTTTTCTTGAGCTTGATACTCCTATACCATATATATATGTAAGTCCTATTTCTACTCTTTTTTCTTTAGGTAAATCAACTCCTGCTATACGAGCCATGTTTTTTTGCACCTCCAAAATTTTTATTTTTTCTTTTTTGTTTAGTGTTGTCCTTTTATTCTTAAAGGTGAAATGCATCTAATGGCTTATTATTAGATCTTTAAGTTTTATTATGGACATATATATAAACACAAATTGATATGTAAACTTTTCAGTTTAACAGCCGCTACCTATTTGTGTTATAAACTTAGGTTACCCTTGTCTTTGTTTGTGTTTAGGGTTTTCACATATAACTCTAATTACACCTTTTCTTTTTATTATTTTGCATTTATCGCAAATTTTTTTAACAGATGGTCTTACTTTCATTTTTTTCCCTCCTTACTGCTTAGCAGATTGTTTCTGCTTAATACATTTTTTATATTTTGGGTTAATTTTAATCTATTATTTTGCTCTCCAAGTGATTCTTCCTCTTGTTAAATCATATGGTGATAATTCTACTTTTACTTTGTCCCCTGGTAATATTTTGATATAGTTCATTCTTAGTTTTCCTGAAATATGTGCTAATATTTGATGCCCATTTTCAAGTTCTACTTTGAAATTAGTATTTGGTAGTGTTTCTACTACTGTTCCTTCAACTTCTATAACATCTTCCTTTGCCAAGTTCTTTACCTCCTTCTTAAAGAGCATTTTATCTCTATTTTATACTATATTTTTCCAATTTAGTCGTATTAACTCATATATTATATAACAATTTTATAGTATTGTCAATACTTCTGGTTCGTTTTCTGTAATTAAAATTGTATTTTCATAATGTGCAGACAAACTTCCATCTTGTGTTACAATTGTCCAACCATCTTCTAGTTCCCAAATATCTGGTTTTCCTTGTATAACCATAGGTTCTATCGCTAGAGTCATGCCTGGTTCAAGTCTTATTCCTTTTCCTGCTTTTCCATAATTAGGTATGCCTGGATCTTCATGCATATATTTTCCTATTCCATGACCTTGGAATTCTCTTACTACAGAATATCCTTGAGATTTTACATATTCGCCTATCGCATGTGAAACATCACCTATTCTGTTTCCTTTTTTCGCATATTTTATTCCTTCAAAAAATGCTTGTTTTGTTACTTCTACTAATCTTTGAGCTTCTTTTGATACTTTTCCTACCATATATGTTCTTGCAGCATCTCCATTATATCCATTTTTTAATGCTACTAGGTCTACACTTACTATATCTCCTTCTTTTATAATTCTATTTTTTGAAGGTACTCCATGTATTACTTCATCATTTATTGATATACATGTTGATGCTGGATATGGAGGAACTCCTTTTATTCCTGGATCATATCCTTTTTCAGCAGATATAGCACCATATTTCTTCATTGTTTTTTCTGCTATTTCATCTATATCTGCTGTTGTAATCCCTGGTCTTATTGCTTCTTCTATTGCTTTATGTGTTAATGCTGTTACTCTACATGCCTCTCTCATTAATTCTATTTCTCTTTTTGATTTTATTGTTACCATTTTGCTTTCCTTCTTTCTTCTTGCTCGGAAATTTTATTTTTTTATATCTTTTACTATGTCGTTTGCAACATCTTTTCCCATTCTATTTATTGATATACTTACTGTTTCTGTTCTTAGTACTCCTTTATTTTTATAAAATTCTACTAATGGACTTGTTTTTTCTTCATATATTTCTAATCTTCTTTTTATTGCTTCTGGGTCTGAATCATCTTCTCTTTGTTTTAGTGGTGAACCACATTTGTCACATATTCCTTCTTTTACTGGTGGATGTAATTTTATATTATATGTTGCTTTACATTCTTGATTTGTACATACTCTTCTTGTTAACATTCTATCTATAATTTCTTCTTTTGGTGTTACTAAATTTATTACTAAATCTACTTTTTTTCCTTTTTTGCTTAAAATTTCATCTAATTTTTCTGCTTGTTCTATTGTTCTTGGAAATCCATCTAGTATAACTCCATTTTGTGCATCTTCCCATGTTAATCTATCTTCTACCATTGGAACTGTTATTTCATCTGGTACTAAGTTTCCTTTTGATATATATTTATCTGCTTCTATTCCTAATTCTGTTTTTTCACTTATATTTTTTCTGAATATATCTCCTGTTGATACTTGTGGCCAACCTGTTTGTTCACTTATTAGTCCTGCTACAGTTCCTTTTCCTGTTCCTTGTGCTCCTAACATAATAATAATCATAATTTTTCTTCCTTTCTTTGGACATACATATATATAATGCTCGTCCTTCTCATTTTTATACTAACAAAAAATTTCTGCCTCTAATTTTTTAGAGGCAATTTTCCGTTTTTTTACGTTTATATTTTATATTATTTTTCTAGTTTTGTCAATTGTTTTCGAGTTTTTTAATACAAAAAATTACTAGTTAACTTTTAAAATTTCAACTACATGCAAACCATAGCATGCAAGGTACTCACAAGTGATATTAAAAAAATGGAAAATTTTGTACATCTAAACTTAACGTTAGAAAATCTTATATATTCAGATGAGGAATGTTCATGGGCAAGCTTATAAATATGTGTATTTTTCATAAACTGCCTCGACTACCCTACATAACGTTAACAAATTCTAAAACTAAAGTCACAACAATACCCAAAAATGGGGACCTTTATGACTTTAGTTTAAGAATTTGTAACACTATTCCGGTCGTATTCGTTGTTTAATCAAAATAAACATATTTATAAGCTTGAGCCTGAATGAAAGCGGCTCATCTGAATATATTAGATTTTATACGGGAAGTTTGGCTTGTCCAAAATTTGGAATGTTTTAATATCACTTGTGAGTACCTTGCATGCTATGGTTTGCATGTAGTTGAAATTTTAAAATGTTAAATCGTGACAAAAAAATAACACTTATTCAATAAGTGCTATTTTATATAAAACTTTTATTCTAAGAATCCTTTATAGTGTCTCATTACTAATTGAGATTCTAATTGTTGTACTGTTTCTAGTGCAACACCTACAACGATTAATATTGATGTACCACCAAATGAAACATTTAAACTTGTAAATCTTAATAACATTGGAAGTATTGCAATTATTGATAAGAATAAACCTCCAAATATTGTTAATTTTGTTATTATTGATGATAAATAATCTGTTGTTGGTTTTCCTGCTCTTATTCCAGGTATAAATCCACCATTTTTCTTAATATTACTTGATACTTCTGCTGGATTAAATGTAGCATATGTATAGAAAAATGTGAATCCCATTATTAATAGTAAATATACTATGGCATTTGCTAGAGAATATCCCCATCCAACACTTGATGAAGATGTTGCTAATGAGAACTTATAAACTCCTCCCCAAAATCCAGTTAATGTTGCAGCATCTTTTACAAACATTGATATAATCATTGCTGGAAATGTCATAAATGATGATGCAAATATTACTGGCATAACTCCTGCCATTGCTAATTTTAATGGTATATGTGTGCTTTGAGCACCTACCATTTTTCTTCCTACTACTCTTTTAGAATATTGTACTGGAACTCTTCTTTCTGCTTGTTGTACAAATACAACTCCTGCAACCAATAGAAGTGCTCCAATTATTATTCCTATTGATGTAATTAATCCTATTGTATTAAATCCTGTATTTGTAAATATTAAATTCCATATTGTTGTTACAGCTGATGGTAATCCTGATATAATACCTATAAATATTATTATTGAAATACCATTTCCTATTCCTTTACTTGTAATTTGTTCTCCTAGCCACATTAATAATGCTGTTCCTGCAACTAATGATGCAACAATTATTGCTCCTGTTAAAAATCCTGGATTGATGAATACTCCAGAGTTTGAATATGAGAAATAGATACCAATAGCTTCTACTAAAGCTAATATTATTGTTATTATTTTTGTATATCTATTCATAACTCTTTTGCCTTCTTCTCCACCTTCTTTCATCATTCTTTCTAATGAAGGTATTACCATTGCTAATAATTGTACAACAATTGATGCTGTAATATATGGACTTATTGACATTGCAAATATTGAGAATCTTGAGAAAGCTCCTCCTGATATTATATCTATAAATCCTGATAATCCATTTGTTGAAGTCATTGCTTCATTTAGGATTACTGTATTTACACCTGGTACTGTTATATAACATCCTAGTCTAAATAATATTATTAATAATAATGTATATAAAAGTCTTTTTCTAACATCCGGTGTTTTTAAAGCGTTTTTTATCGTTTTAAACAACTAAATCACCTCTGCCTTTCCGCCTAGGGCTTCTATTTTTTCCTTAGCAGTAGCAGTAAATCTTTTTGCTTTTACATTTAATTTCTTATCTAATTTTCCTGTTGCTAAAACTACTATTCCGTCATTTATTTTTCCGATTATTCCTTCTTCTACTAAGCTTTCTGCTGTTACATCTGTTGCTTTTGATTTATTTAACATTGTTAGAGTTACTTCTGTATAGTTTTTAGCATGAATATTTGTAAATCCTCTTTTTGGTAAACGTCTATATAATGGTGTTTGACCTCCTTCGAATCCTCTTCTTACGCCTCCACCACTTCTTGCTTTTTGTCCTTTATGTCCTCTTCCTGATGTTTTACCATTTCCAGAGCCTATACCACGTCCAACTCTGTTTCTAGTTTTTTTCTCAACAGCTGGTTTTAATTCTCCTAATTTCATTTATTTGCACCTCCTTAACCAAATGTTTATTTAATTACATAATTTCTTCTGGTTTTTTATTTCTCTTTTTAGCTACTTGTTCAAGTGTTCTCATGTTTTTTAAACCTTCGATAGTTGCATATACTACGTTTCTTGGATTATTTGTTCCAATAACTTTTGTACGTATATCTTTATATCCTGCTAATTCTAGTACTGGTCTTACACTTCCTCCAGCTATAAGTCCTGTACCTACTGCAGCAGGTTTTAACATAACATTTGCACTACCGAATTTTCCAATATATTCATGAGGTACTGTTGTTCCAACTATTGGAACCTCAACTAAATTCTTTTTAGCTTCTTGTATAGCTTTTTTAATAGCATCTGGTACTTCTGATGCTTTACCATTTCCGATTCCTACATGTCCGTTTTGGTCTCCAACGATTACAACAGCACTGAATCTAAATGTTCTACCACCTTTTACAACTTTTGCTACTCTATTTATAGCTACTACTTTTTCTTTTAATTCTGGCATTTTATTTTCTTCCATCGGTTTTATTTTTCCCTCCTCTTAATTAGAATTCTAAGCCACCATTTCTTGCAGCTTCAGCTAACTCTTTTACAACTCCATGGTATATATATCCACTACGGTCATATACTACTGTTTTTATGTTTTTTGCAGTAGCTCTTTTAGCTATTAATGCTCCAACTTCTTTTGCAGCTTCTATATTAGATTTTTTTGTTTTTACTTCTTTGTCTAATGTTGAAGCTGATACTAATGTTTTTCCTGCAACATCATCTATTATTTGTGCATATATATTTGTATTACTTCTATATACACATAATCTTGGTCTTTCTGCTGTTCCAGATACTTTATTTCTAACTCTAGCATGTCTTCTATTTCTTTCTAATTTTCTATCTGTTTTCTTAACCATTTTTTACTCCTTTCTGAAAAAATTGAGTTTCAGTTTTTCTTTGCTATTTTTTAGCAATTCAATTTAAAAGTATTGAGATGTGCATTTTTATGATTTAATCAAGCTGAAGGCATACTTTTGTATGTCGAAGTTTGATTAAAGAAATAAAAATGTGCAGATTACTGCTTTTAGATTGAATTATTTACCTGTTTTACCCTCTTTACGTCTAATAACTTCTTCAGCATATTTAATACCTTTACCTCTATATACTTCTGGTGGTCTTTTTGTTCTAATATTTGCTGCTGTTTGACCAACTAATTCTTTATCAATTCCTTTTACTATTATTGTATTTGGATTTGGAACGTCAAAAGAAATTCCTGCTGGTGCTTCAAATATTACTGGATGAGAATATCCTAATGTTAGATTTAAGTTGTTTCCTTGTTTTACAACTCTGTAACCTACACCATTTATTTGTAATTCTCTTGTATATTCTTTTTCAACACCATTTATCATATTATTTATTAAAGTTCTTGTTAGACCATGTAAGCTTCTATTTGCAGGCTCATCATTTGGTCTTGTAACTTTAATTAGATTATCTTCTACTGTTACAGAAATATTTTTATGTATTTCTTTTTCTAATGTTCCTTTAGGTCCTTTTACAGTTATTTTTTGTCCATCAAGTTTTACTTCAACTCCTGCTGGTACTGTAATAGGTTTGTTTCCTATTCTTGACATTTTGTTTTCCCTCCTTTTTTACCAAACATAAGCTAAAACTTCTCCACCCATTCCGGCTTCTCTTGCTTCTTTGTCAGTTTTTAATCCTTTTGATGTAGAAATTATTGCTATTCCTAAACCATTTAGTACTTTTGGTAATTCTTCTTTACCTGCATATACTCTTAATCCTGGTCTACTTATTCTCTTGATTCCATCTATTACTCTTGTTCCTTTTTCATCATATTTTAATGTTATTCTGATGATTCCTTGATTTTCATTACTTATTATTTCAAATGCTTTTATGTATCCTTCTTTAAATAAAATTTCAGCTATTGCTTCTTTCATTTTTGAAGATGGTACATCTACTGTTTTGTGTTTAGCACTGTTAGCATTTCTTATTCTTGTTAACATATCTGCTATTGGATCTGTAGTATTCAATTTACTTTCCCTCCTTCTGTTTGACAAGGGACACACCTTTTTACTGGTCTTTCTATTGGGACAAGCTATGTCCCTTACCCGTATGAATAAGTGATTACCCTCTCATTAATTTTTATTTTTTATATTACCAGCTAGCTTTTTTTACTCCTGGAATTTCACCTTTATGTGCTAATTCTCTGAAACATACACGGCAAATTCCATATTTTCTAATGTAAGCATGTGGTCTACCACAAATTTTACATCTATTATATTCTCTTGTTTTATATTTTTGTGGTCTAGCTTGTTTTATTTTCATTGCTTTTTTAGCCATAGTTTAATTTTCCTCCCTTAAACTTAATTATTTTTATAAGGCATTCCTAATAATTTTAGTAATTCTTTTGCCTCTTCGTCTGTTTCAGCTGTTGTTACAAATATGATATCCATACCTCTTAATTTATCTACTTTATCATATTCGATTTCTGGGAATATTAATTGTTCTTTTATTCCCATTGAGTAGTTTCCTCTTCCATCAAATGAATTTTCTGAAACTCCTCTAAAGTCTCTTACTCTTGGAAGTGCTACATTAAATAATTTGTATGCAAAATCATACATTTTATCTGCTCTTAATGTAACTTTACATCCAACATTTGCTCCTTCTCTTAATTTAAATGCAGCTATTGATTTTTTTGCTTTTGTTATCATAGGTTTTTGACCTGTTATTTGCATTAAATCATTCATTGCATTTTCTAATGATTTAGGATTTTCTTTTGTATCTCCTAAACCTATATTTATAACTATTTTTTCTAACTTTGGAACTTGCATTATTGATTTATATCCAAATTTTTTCATTAATGCTGGTATTACTTCTTTTTGATATTGTTCTCTTAGTTTTGACATTTTTGAATTTCCTCCTTTCCACTATTTGATTATTGCTCCACATTTTTTACAAATACGAACTTTTTTATTCTCTTCTATTTTATATTCAATTCTTGTAGATTTTCCACATTTTGGACATACTACATTAACTTTAGAGCTATCGATAGCACATTCAACTGGAATTATTCCACCTTCTTCACCTTGTTTTCTAGGTTTAATGTGTTTTTTTCTAACATTTACACCTTTTACAACTACTTTTGAGTCTTTAGGTATAACTTCTAATACTTCTCCAGTTTTACCTTTATCATTTCCAGCTAAAACTTGAACTGTATCTCCTTTTTTTATTCTCATTGAGTTTAACCTCCTTCTTCGATTTTTTGGTTAATTATATTATTTTTGTTTAAATGTTTAAAGAACCTCTGGTGCTAATGATAATATTTTCATATAATCTTTTTCTCTTAATTCTCTTGCAACTGGCCCAAATATACGTGTTCCTCTTGGTGTTTTATCATCTTTTATTATTACAGCTGCATTTTCATCAAATTTTATGTAAGAACCATCTGGTCTTCTTAATCCTCTTTTGCTTCTTACTATAACTGCTTTTACTACATCACCTTTTTTAACAACGCCACCTGGTGTTGCTGTTTTAACAGAGGCAACTATAACATCTCCTATGTTGGCTGTTTTCATAAATGAACCACCCATACATCTGATACACATTATTTCTTTTGCTCCAGTGTTGTCAGCAACTTTTAATATTGATTGTTGTTGTATCATGACTTATTTTCCTCCTTTTTCAAGAATCTCAACTACTCTCCATCTCTTGTCTTTAGAAAGTGGTCTTGTTTCCATTACTTTTACTTTATCTCCTATTTCACATTTGTTTTCTTCATCATGTGCTTTTAATTTGTATGTTCTTTTTACGATTTTTCCATACATTTTATGGCTTACACTTGTTTCTACTGAAACTACAACTGTTTTATCCATCTTGTCTGATGTAACAGTTCCAACCATAACTTTACGAAGATTTCTTTCTTCCATAATAGTCTCCTTTCTGTTTGACTTAACTCTTTTTATGCTTTTGCTTCAGCTATTTTTCTTTCTGTTAATACTGTATTTATTTTAGCTATGTCTCTTCTAACTTCTTTTATTTTCATTGGATTATCTAATCCATTTGTAGCTAAACTAAATTTTAATTTAAATAATTCTGTTTTTAGTTCACCTAATTCTTTTTCTAATTCTGGTGAAGACATTTCTCTTATTTTATTTATCTTCATCACTATCACCCACCTTGTTTACAGTTTCTTTTGCTACGAATTTTGTTTTTATAGGTAGTTTATTCATAGCTAATCTCAAGGCTTCTCTAGCTGTTTCTTCTGGTATTCCTGCTATTTCAAACATTACTCTACCTGGTTTTACAGCTGCTACCCAATATTCAACATTTCCTTTTCCTTTACCACCACGAGTTCCGGCTGGTTTTTGTGTTATTGGTTTGTCTGGAAATATTTTAATCCAAACTTTTCCACCTCTTTTTGTATAACGTGTCATAGCAACACGGGCTGCTTCTATTTGATTTCCTTTTATTAATCCTGCTTCTACTGCTTGTATTCCGTATTCTCCATCTGATACTACATTTCCTCTTGTTGCTTTTCCTCTATTTCTACCTTTTTGCATTTTTCTATATTTTGTTTTTTTAGGCATTAATGGCATTATTTGTCTCCTCCTTCCACTTTTTTAGTTGGAAGAACTTCTCCTTTATATATCCATACTTTAACACCGATTTTTCCATATGTTGTATCTGCTTCTGCAAATCCATAGTCAATGTCGGCTCTTAAAGTTTGTAGTGGAATAGTTCCTTCTTTATAGAATTCTGTTCTAGCCATATCAGCTCCACCTAATCTTCCTGATACTGCTGTTTTGATTCCTAATGCTCCTGCTTTCATGGCTTTTTGCATACATTGTTTCATTGCTCTTCTGAATGAAATTCTTCTTTCTAGTTGTCCTGCAATATTTTCTGCAACTAATTGTGCATCTGTATCTACTGCTTTTACCTCAACTATATTTATATTTACTTCTTTTCCTATTAATTTTTCTAGTTCTGTTTTTAAGCTTTCTGCTCCTGCTCCACCTTTTCCGATTATAATTCCTGGTTTTGAAGCATAAACATTTGCTTTTATTAATTTTGCTGTTCTTTCTATTTCAATTTTTGAAATTCCAGCTGTATATAATTTTTTCTTTAAAAATTTACGGATTTTTTGATCTTCTACTAAATAATCAGCAAAATGTTTTGAATCTGCATACCATTTAGCATTCCAATCTTTTATTATTCCAACTCTTACACCTGTTGGATGTACTTTTTGTCCCATTTTATTAGAATCCTCCTTTTCTTGCTATTTGACAGGGGACACATCTTTCCTCTGGGTATTTTTTTAGGACAAGATTTGTTCCTTACCCATATGAATGAGTGATTACCCTTTTTATTATTAATTTTCTCTAAGAACCACTGTTATATGACTTGTTCTTTTTCTAATTCTAACTGCTGAACCTTTTGCTGCAGGTCTTATTCTTTTTAATGTTGGACCTTGGTTTGCAAATATTTCAGCAACATATAAATTTTCATGTTTCATTCCATGATTATTTTCAGCATTTGCGATTGCTGATTTTAATAATTTTTCTATTATACTTGAAGCTGCTTTTGGTGTAAATTTTACTATTGCTAATGCTTCATCAACATTTTTTCCTCTGATTAAGTCTGCTACTATTTTTACTTTTCTAGCTGATATTCTTGAATATCTTAATGTTGCTTTAGCTTCCATTACTGCTGTTTCTTCCACTACAATTCCCTCCTTAACCTATTTTATTTATTTGTTGTAGTTGCTTTTTCTCCTGCATGACCTTTAAATGTTCTTGTAGGAGCAAATTCACCTAATTTATGACCTATCATTTCTTCTGTTATATATACTGGTACATGTTTTCTACCATCATGAACAGCGATTGTGTGTCCAATCATTTGTGGATATATTGTTGAAGCTCTTGACCATGTCTTGATTACTTCTTTATTTCCACTTTCATTCATAGCTTCTATTCTTTTTAATAGTTCTGGTGCTATGTATGGAACTTTTTTACTTGATCTTGACATCTGATTTTCCTCCTATCTTATTTTCTTCTCTTTACTATAAATTTGTTTGATTTATTCTTTTTATTTCTTGTCTTATATCCTAATGCTGGTTTACCCCAAGGTGTCATTGGTCCTGAATGTCCAACTGGAGCTCTACCTTCACCACCACCATGTGGGTGATCTACTGGGTTCATTACTGAACCTCTAACTGTTGGTCTGATTCCTAAATGTCTTGTTTTTCCTGCTTTTCCTAATTTTACATTTTCATGGTCAGCATTTCCAACTGTTCCTATTGTTGCTCTACATGTTGCTAATATTAATCTCATTTCTCCTGATGGTAATCTTACATGAGCATATTTTCCTTCTTTAGCCATAAGTTGTGCACTTTGTCCAGCAACTCTAACTAATTTTGCTCCTTGTCCAGGATTTAATTCGATATTGTGGATTAATGTACCTACTGGTATATTTGCTATTGGTAAACAATTTCCTGATTTTATATCTACTTTTTCTCCTGATATTACTTTGTCTCCATCTGTTAATCCTTCTGGTGCTATTATATATGAAATAGTTCCATCTTCATATTTTATTAATGCTATATTTGCACTTCTATTTGGATCATATTCGATTCCTATTACTGTTGCTTCCATGTTGTCTTTATTTCTTTTAAAATCTATTATTCTATATTTTTGTCTGTTTCCTCCACCTTGATGTCTTACTGTTATTCTTCCATATGAGTTTCTACCTGCATTTTTCTTTTTCTTTGCTAATAAAGATTTTTCAGGTGTCTTTTTTGTTACTTCTGCATAGTCTGAAACTGTCATGTTTCTTCTTGATGGTGTATATGCTTTAAAGTGTTTCATTCCCATTTTCTTTCTCTCCTTATTATTAATTTATTTTCCGAGTTCTTTCTCGATATTTATTTTTATTATTAAGCTCCCATAAATTCATCGATTGAATCTTTGTATTTTTTAGAAACTTTAACTGCTTTTCCACCTTTTCCAAGGTATGTTTTTTCACTTGGATTTAAATCTATTGTAACAATAGCTTTTTTCCAATCTGGTGTTTTTCCTTCTTTATATCTAACTCTTTTTGTTTTACCTCTTACTGTCATTGTGTTAACATTTAATACTTTTACTTCAAATAATTTTTCAACAGCTTTTGCTATATCAACTTTTGTAGCTTTTTTGTTAACTTCGAAAGTGTATTTTCCTGATTGCATTTCATTATTACTTTTTTCTGTTATTATTGGTCTTATGATTATTTCTTCTGCTAACATTATGCATACACCTCCTCTAATTTTTTAACAGTATCTAGTGGTAAAACTAATTTATTACAATTTAATAAATCAAATACATTTATCATATTCATATTTATTGTTTTAACACCTTCTATGTTTCTACTTGATAAATAAACATTTTCATTTTTATCTGCTAATATTATTAATGTTTTTCCTTCTACTTTTAAACTTGTTAAAGCTTTTACCATTGTTTTTGTTTTTGGTTCTTTAACTTCTAATTTATCAACAACTGTTAATTCATTATCTAATACTTTTGCACTTAATAATGATTTTATTGCAAGTTGTTTTTCTTTTTTATTTACTCTGTATTTATATGAACGTGGTTTTGGTCCTAATGCTATACCACCTTTTATCCATTGTGGAGCACGGATACTTCCTTGTCTTGCTCTACCTGTTCCTTTTTGTCTCCATGGTTTTCTTCCACCACCACGAACTTCTGCTCTAGTTTTAGTACTTTGTGTACCTTGTCTTTGATTAGCTAAGTAGTTTACTAATACACTGTGAACAACGTTTTCATTTGGTTCAATCCCAAATACTGCTTCACTTAATTCTACATCACTAACTTTTTTACCTTGCATGTTATATACATCTACTTTAGGCATTTCGTTTTCCTCCTTTTCTTTCTATTTTACTTAAGCTTTTATAGCTGATTTTATTTTTAAGATAGATCCTTTTGCTCCTGGAACACTACCTTTTACTAATATTACATTTTTATCCATATCAACTTTTACTACTTCTAAGTTTTGGATTGTTACTGTTACTCTTCCCATATGTCCTGGAAGTTTTTTACCTTTAAATACTCTTCCTGGTGTTGATGTTGATCCCATTGAACCTGGTCTTCTGTGATACATTGAACCATGTCCCATTGGTCCTCTATGTTGTCCATGTCTTTTTATTACACCTTGGAATCCTTTTCCTTTTGATGTTCCTTGTACATCTATTTTTTCTCCAGCTACAAATGTATCTGCTTTTAATTCATCTCCAACTTTGATTCCTTCTATTGAATCTAGTCTGAATTCTCTTAAATGTTTTTTTGCTGGTATATTTGCTTTTACAAAATGTCCTTTTACTGGTTTATTTACTTTTTTATCTTTAACTTCTCCAAATCCTAATTGTATTGCTTCATATCCATCATTTTCGATTGTTTTTACTTGAGCAACTACACATGGACCTGCTTCTATTACTGTTACTGGAATAACTGTTCCATTTTCATCAAATATTTGTGTCATTCCTAGTTTTTTTCCTATTAATGCTTTTTTCATTTTCTTCTCCTCCTATTGGCTGACTTTTGCCAGCATTGGTTTGATTTTTATTTATTATTATTTGAAACTAGTTTTTGATTTCAATGTCAACACCTGCTGGTAGTTCTAGTTTCATTAAACTATCCATTGTTTTTTGTGTTGGGTAAAGAATATCTATAACTCTTTTATGTGTTCTCATTTCAAATTGTTCTCTTGAATCTTTATCTTTGTGTGGAGAACGTAAGATTGTTACGATTTCCTTTTGTGTTGGTAATGGAATAGGACCTGATACTTTTGCTCCTGTTTTTTTAGCAGTATCTACTATTTTCTCAGCAGACTGATCTAAAACTACATGGTCATAAGCTTTTAGTCTTATTCTAATTTTTTCACTTGATACAACTGAATTTGCCATTGTAATTTTCCCTCCTCTTAAATTTTATTATTTTATTATAAATTACGCGTTGGCAAGTCATAACGCACCCTGGTGTTTTGTTTTTACCCTTTTTTAAATCCCAAAATTTGCATGATTATTCTGGGATAAGTGCTTTTTTTATTTACTTACCGCCTGGTCTAGCCAAGACATACTCCACTGAAGTTCCCTCCACTCTAAGAGTGTAGCCACATTCAGCTTCAACGCTATTTTCATGCTCAATTATTATATAACCTTTTTGCTGGAATGTCAATACTTTTTTGGATTTTTTTTACACTACCAGTCCTGTTTTGAAAATGATTGTCCTTTTTGATGTGTATCTAATAAATATCAAAAGTTTATATATTACTATGGAATAAAGCCAAGACCCCCGACGAAGACCCAGAATATGTTTTGGCTATGAAATAGTAATATATAAACTTTTCTATTTTAATATATATAATATTACACAAAAAGGACAATCACTTTCAAAACAGGACTGTCCACTTTTTCATTATTTCTCATTTCTTTTTATTACATATAAAATAGAAATAATATATACTGCAATTACAGATATTGGTGTAAACTTACCTAAAGGTAATCTTGTAATAGCTATAATACTTAATAATACTAATTCTGCTACTATTGGTATTAGTAAAGTTCTCAATATAACTCTTAATATTCCTATTTTACGATATCTAATAATCATATATACAAAAACTATTACTCCAGAAATTGCAAATGGAATCAAATAATTTTTATACATATCTATAATTCTAGTTTTAGAATTTGTTTTTATTGATGTATCTTCTGCTGTTTGTTCAAATTCATAATTTTCTTTTACTTTATTTACTATTTCATTTTTTTGCTCTTCTGATATATTTTCTGCTGTTATAGAAACCATATCTTGATATATTTCTATTGTTTCAACTAAATTAGGTTTTCCTAAAACTTGATTTGCTATATCTTTTATTTTATTTTTATCTACTTTTTGTTCTACATATATTTCAATACTTTGATTTTGTTTATATTTCAATTCTTTATTAAATCCTAAAACCACTGTAACAATTATACCTGCTACAATAATTATACCAATTATTGATAAAATACATATTTTTTTCTTTTTTCCTGATAATTGTTTCATTTATTGCCTCCTACTTTTCTTCCATTAATCTTAATAATGTTCTTGTTACTACATAATTATATATTGGTATTAATATAAATCCCCAGAACATTGTCATTCCAAAATTATTCAAGTTTGTCCATCCAGAGAAGCAAAATACTATTGATATTATCATAACAGGTATTAATTTTATAAATATTTCTTTATATGTGTTATTTACTGCTTCTTTTACTGAACCTATTTTTTGAATTTTATTTAATATTGATATATTTAATACTATATTTATTATTATTGAAATTATAATTGCACCAATTGTTTCTATAGTTATCAATATATTTGTATATCTTAATAGTAATAATAAAACTGCTATAAATCCTATTATTGAAAAACTGCTTAATAATCCTTTTAATCTATATCTTATTGTTATCACTACTAATGTAATTAATATTATAGCTATAATTGCTAAAGCTACATATAAAACAGTATCTAAATTTATATCATCATAAATATATCTATTTGTTTGAACATCATATATTACTGGATATTTTCCTGAATTTATTAATATCATCATTTCTGTTGCTATTGATAAATTATTATTTAATGTTGTATTACTTGTTGTAGCACTTCCTACTGTTATTGTTATTTTATTTTTTTCAATTTTTTCTACATCATATTCTGTATCAGCTATTTTTAATACTGCTATTTTTTTGGTTTCTGCTTGTTCTTCTTGATTTTCTGTTGTTTCTGTATTTTCTTGTTCTGCTTCTGTTGTTTCTTGAGTTTCTGTATCTTCTGCATTTTCTTCATTTTCTGCTTGAACAGCCTCTATTTGTTCTATATCATTTGCTAATATTGCATAATTGTTTGAGATTTCTTCTAATTTAGCTTGTCCTTCTTTAGTAAGTTGTAATTCTATATATACTTGATATTCTCCATCTGCATTTGTTGCATAATTATAACTTGCTTTTTTTACCATTGAATCATTTATTAATTCTGTTTCTGTATCTTTTTCAACTATTTTTACTTCTCCTGATGCTGTTAAATAATATGCTAATAAATCTGTATTTTCATTTTCTTCTAATTCAATTTTTATTTTTCCATCTTCTTTATTTAAAGATATTATATAATCTTGTGCTCCAAGATTTTTTAATCTTTTTTCTATTGTATTTTTTACTATCTCATAGTTTTCTGCTGTAAGTATTTCTGGTGATTGTTCTCTTGCAACAGTTGTTTCATTTCCACTTTCATCTGTTTCTGTTTTTGTGTCTGATATTTTTAGTTCTATTACTCTTCTTCCTTCAAGTTCACTTCCTAATTGATAATCTTTTACTTTGTTTTCCATTCTATTTTGTGTTTGCATATATATACCAACAAATGATATTAATGATACTAATATTATTGCTAATATAATTGTTATGATTTTTACTTTTTTCATTTTTGTTACCTTTCCTTCCTCATTTTTTATAATAGTTTTGTTCCGTTTATTACAAGTTCATACCAAATATCTAAATATTTTGCAGCATATTTACTCATCATGGTTCTATCCATAAATATTTGAAAATAGTCTAATACTGGACATATTTCAGTATCTATTTTTAAATTTAATATAACTTTTCTTTCGTTTTCTCTTATTTCTAAATTTGCTTCTGTTACTGCATAATTGACTCTATCATGTATATCAAATGTAGCCATATTTTGATTTGCAACTCTATCACGATGTACGTCTGATTTGTCTGCTAATATTAATGCTGCAGATATTGCACTTACTGCTGTTCCTGTTTCTTCATCATGATTTCCTATTGCCATTGTAATTTCTGCTCTATCTTCTGCTGACATTCCTATTTCTTTTAATATATTATTTGCTAATATCGCTCCACTATGTGCATGGTCTACTCTATTTACACAATTTCCTATGTCATGCAAATATCCTGCAATTTTTCCTAATTCTATTACTTTAGGTTCATACCCTAGTTTTTCTAATATTTCTCCTGTTCTTTTTGATACTATTCCTATATGTCTATAGGAATGTTCTGTATATCCTAAAGCATCTATTTGCTTTTGTGCTGCATTTATAAATGCTTTTACTTCTTCATTTTCTATAACATCTTCTAATGTAATCACATTATATTCCTCCTCTGCATTATAGATTTTACCCCAATTTTGCGAAAATATCAACTGTTTTTTCACATTTTTTCCATTTACTTCTTATTTACTCCTATTATTCCTCCAAACATTCCACAAATCATACCTGATATTATAAGTATTATTGATTGAATTGTCATCGAAAAATTATTATTTATTATCCCCGATATGATATATAAACTTATTAAATATATTCCTCCTATTAATGCACCACTTAATATTCCTTGTTTTTGTAATTTTAGACTTCCTATTGAACTTCCTATAAATATACTTATTGCAGTAACTACTATTATAAATGGATTTATTAATTTTTCACTCACATTTGTATATGTTAATATTAATGAAAATATAAACAAAAATATAAGTGTAGATATTATTGATATAATTACTCCTTTTAATATATATTTAAAATTTTTTAATATTCCTTCTTCCATATCCATTCCTCCTATTATATATATATTATTATCTTGTATATAATAGAACTTAAAAAATAAAAATATATACTGTTTTAAAATTAAAACAGTATATATTTTTATATCAAATTATTTATTTTTTTTATTATTTGTATAATTATTTCTTCTCTATTAAATTCTTTATTAAATTCTTTTTTCAATGATGTCGCAATTTTTTCTATTTCTGGATTGAAATCTTCTTCATTTACATTAAATCCAAAACTTATTAACATATATTCTATTTTTTCACTCATTGTATGAATTTCAGTTAAAATTCCACATATTTTTTTCCCATTTAATAATAAATCATTCGGTATTTTAATTTCTAATTTAATCCCATATAATTCATATATAGCTTCTACTATAACTTCTGCGATTTTAGTTGTTAATCCCTCTAATTCATTTACTTTACATTTAGGATGTTTTATTATTGTTATTGCTATATTTTTATTTTTTCCACTATGCCAACTTCTTCCTTTTGTTCCAATTCCTCCTGTTTGTTCTTCTGCTATTAAAATATTATCTCCTTGTTTTTCTATTTTTTTAGCATATATATGTGTTGATTCAATTTTTTCATAATATTCAATTTTTTTGTTTATATTTTTTTTTATTTTTTCTATGTTCATTTTTTACCTCTTTAGTATTTTACCTCATATTATTATTAATTTCAAGTTTTTATAGCATTTCTAGTCCACCTTTTAGATTATATATATTAGTATATCCTTTTCTTTTCATTTTATCATATACATTTCTACTTCTTGAACCATATTGACAATATATTATTATTGGAAGATTTTTATTTTGAATTTCTTGTTCTACTCTTCTATCGATTTCATATTCTGGTATATTTATTGCTCCATTTATATGACCTTCTTGATATTCTTGTCTGCTTCTTACATCTAATAGTATTGCTCCTTGCTTTACTTTCTCTTTTAATTCTTCTATTCCTATATCATTTTCTTGAAAGGTTCTATAACATCTTCTTCTACAAAACATTTTTATCCCTCCTTTTATAATATATTCTTTATACAAAAAAAGAGTCTATCTTTTCAGATAACCTCTTTTATAATTTTTATTATTCTTCTACTGGTGCTTCTACTGGACAAACTCCTGCACATGTTCCACATCCTATACATGCAGATTCATCTATTACAAAACAATTGTCACCTTGTGTAATGCATCCAACTGGACATTCTGCAGCACAAGCTCCACAACTTATACATTTATCACATTGTATTTTATATGCCATATTTATCACCACCTCTCACATTGCTTATGTTACTATATTAAATTTCTTCTTTTTGGTTTTTCTCTATTTCTTCTAATTTTTCTAATTCATTTAGTTCCTCTTGATATTCTTTTTCTTCAGAATTTGCTTGTTCTTTTACTACATCTTTTATAACTTTTATATCATTTACATTATATTTTTTATAATTAAAAATATCTCCATTTTTGAATTTTACTCTAACTATTTCTTTTAATATCTCAATATTATCTACTTCCCCGTTTCCATCAGGTGTTTTAACTATTGCACCTATATTAGGTAATTTAGCTAATTTTTCTTCATAAACTTCTTGTTCATATTTTAGGCAACACATTAATCTTCCACAATTTCCTGAAATTTTTGATGGATTTAATGATATATTTTGTTCTTTTGCCATTTTTATTGATACTGTTTCAAAATCACTTAAAAATGTACAACAACATAGTTCTCTACCACATACTCCATTTCCACCAATTCTTTTAACCTCATCTCTTACTCCTATTTGTCTTAATTCTATTCTCGTTTTATATATTGATGCTAGGTCTTTTACTAATTCTCTAAAATCTATTCTTCCATCTGCTGTAAAATAAAATAATATTTTACTATTATCGAATTTGTATTCTACATCTGTTAAAGTCATTTCTAAATTATGTTCTTTTATTTTTTGCTCACATAGTTCAAATGCTTCTTTTTCTTTTTTTCTACATTCTTCTGCATGTTTTAAATCTCTTGGAGATGCTAAACGTAACACTTTTTTTAATGGTGCAACTATTTTTTCTTCTTCAATCATTCTATTTGGCACTACTACTTCAGCAATTTCTTCTCCTTGTGATGTTTCTACTACTATATATTCTCCTTTTTTTACTTCTAGCCATTTTGGATCAAAAAAATATATTTTTCCTAATCTTTTAAATCTAACTCCTACTATTTTTTTCATTAACTTCCTCCCATATGTTAAATAACATGTTGTCTATACACATATCATAATTACTATTTGCTTTTATTCTCTTTTTAGTTTCTTCTATGGTTTTTATACATTCTATATATTTAAAATTTTTCTTTCCTAGTTCTAATGCTAATACATTCATATATTCTAATATTGATTTTATTTCTTCTTTTGATTTATATATTTCTTCTGAAATCTGTATAATTTCAATTAAGCTTTTTCTTTGCATTTCTTCCATTATTTTCTCAAGTTGTATATATAGGTCTTTATTTTCGTTTAGTTTTAATGCCTTTCCAATACTTCCTTGTGAAAATTGTATTATGTTTTTATTTACATCTTTACCAAAATAATTTATGATTTTTTCTTCTGATATTGGTTCAAAATATATCCTTGTACACCTTGATTTGATTGTACTTAATAAATTATTTTCATTAGAACATATTAATATTATTGTAATATATTCTGGTGGTTCTTCTAAAGTTTTTAATAAACAATTTTGTGCTTCTGTTGTCATTGTATCAGAATCATCTATTATATAAACTTTTTTATCTGATATTATTGGTTTTTCTGCAATTTTTCTTTGCATTTCCCTGACTTGTTCTATTTTTATTTTTCCATCTATAGGCTCTATTAGTTGAAAATCAGGATTATTATTTGAATCAAATTCTATACATGATTTGCATGTACAATTTTCTTCTGTATTGTTTAAACATAAAATTTTTTTTGCAAATTCTTGTGCTATTATTTTTTTTCCAATTCCTTCTATTCCCCAAAATATATAGCTATGTGATATTTTGTTTATTTCTATTGATTTTTCTAAGATTTGTTTATTTTTTTCATTTCCTAATATGTTTTTAAACAATTTTTTATTCTACTCCTCCAAATTTTGATAATGGCCAAAATCTAAATAATACTTTTCCTTCTATTTTTTCTAATGGTATACATCCAAATGATCTACTGTCAGTACTTCCTGTCCTATTGTCTCCTAATGCAAATACAGTATTTTCTGGTACTGTAAAGTTTGTAAAATATGTATCTTCTTTTCCTGTTTTCATATCTGTTACTACTCCATCTTGTAGATATGGTTCTTCTAGTTTTTCTCCATTTATATATACTGCTCCATCTTTTATTTCTACATATTCTCCTGGAAGTGCTATTACTCTTTTTATATAACTTCTTTTTGAACTTTCTAATACATAATATGTAAATCTTTTTAATAATCCTTCTGGCTCATTTTCATATTTTGCTACTGGATTATTATAATCTATATCTTGTTGTAATACTCTAGAAGTTGATGGTGCTTCAAATGTTATTATGTCTCCTCTTTCTGGCATTTTTTTTGTAGTTCTTCCCCATCTATTTAACCACAATCTTTCATTTTCTTTTAATGTTGGTGTCATTGATGTTTGTTGAACTATTGTTGGAGTTCCTATAAAATATCTTACTAGTAATGCTAACACTACAGCAATTATTATACATACTAACCATTCTAAAATTTCTCTTATATTTGATTTCATTCTTTTCTCTTCTTTCTTTTGATTTTAATCTTCCTTATTATACATTATTTATCTTGATTTTTCAAGGTTATTCTAAATTGTTTTGTTTTGTTGGAACTTTTATTACAACTTCTGTTCCTTTTCCTACTTCACTTTTTATATCTATACTTCCGCCATTTCTATCAAGAAGGTCTTTTGCAATTGAAAGTCCTAATCCAGTTCCTCCCATTTCTCTACTACGTGCTTTATCTACTCTATAAAATCTTTCAAATATTCTATTTAAATCTTCTTCTGGAATTCCAATTCCATTATCAAAAATTTTGATATATGCATCATTATATACAAATCCTACATATATTTTTATTTCTCCATTGTCTTTTGTATATTTTATACTATTTGTTAAGATATTTAGTACTACTCTTTCAATATCATCTTTATCTGCATATACTAAAGGAACATCTGCAGTAACAAATGATTTTACTTCATGATTTTTCTTTTTTATTTCTATTGCAAGCTTGTCCTGACATTTTTTAACTAATTCACCTAAGTCAAATAATTCTTTTTTTGTAACATTTTTATTATTATCATTTCGAGATAATGTTAATAAATCTGTTACTAATTTCGCCATTCTCCTTGCTTCTGAAGCTATTACACTTAAAAATTTACTTTGTGTTTCTTTATCATATTCTTCTTCTAATAATGTATCAGCATATCCCATTATTGATGTTATTGGTGTTTTTAACTCATGTGATACATCTGCTATAAATTCTTTTCTCATATTATCTAATTTTACATGTTCTGTAATATCTTGAATTACTACTATTACACCAACTGTTCTATCATTTTCTTTTTTAAATGGTGCAAAATATGCATTTACAAACCTGTCTTCAATTTGAAATCTTTCTTCTGTTTTTGTCCAGTTTTCAAGATATATTATTTTTTCTAAATTTACATTTAAATTCAGCTTTCCAAAAATATCTTCAAAATTGTTGTGTTCTGGTAATATATTTAATAGCTTTTGTGCAGCTGGATTTATTATTATAACTTTTCCATTTCTATCAAATGCTATAATTCCATCTGTCATATGTAAAAATATACTATTATTTATATCTAATTCATCATTTCCTTCTGAACCTTTTATTAGTTTTGTTCTTGGAAATATTATTTTTCTAGTTAAATATTTTTTCATTAAAATTTCACTTATTACTAATATAATTATATCTATAACTACTATTAATAATATTATTTTGATTTGCTCCATTGTCATTTTACTCACCTTTTAAAACTTCTTTTATTTCATTATATATTTTTTCTTGTACATTTTTTACTGATTTTGTATAAGCTTTTTCTCCCATTTTTTTCATCAAATTAGGTGTGTTTATTATTTCTTTTATTTCTTTTATTAAATTATCTTTATTTAATTCATTATTTAAAATAATTTTGGCTGCTCCAACATTTTCTAAAACTTTTGCATTATATAATTGATGGTCTTGACTTACATTTGGTAATGGTATTAATATTGATGGTTTTCCTAAATTAGATATTTCTGTTATTGTCATTGCCCCACTTCTTGAAATTATAATGTCAGACACATTCATTAATTCCTCCATATTGTATATATATGGAAGAATTTTTGTGTTTTTTATATTATTTATATCTATATTTTTTTCCTCTAATTCTGATTTTACAATATCATATTGTTTAGGTCCTGTTGCCCATATTATTTGCTCATCTTTATTTAATTTATTTTCTATTATTCCTATTATTGTTTCATTTATTTTTTGTGCACCTTGACTTCCACCAAATATTAATACTATTGGTAATTCTAATTTCAATCCTATTTCTTTTAAGATTTTTTCTTTTTGTTCTAATGTATAATCTTTTTTTTCTATTTTTACTGGTGTTCCTGTAAATACTATTTTTTTAGCTTTAGGAATTCTATTTCGCGCTTCTTCAAATGAAATTAATATTTTATCTGCTTTAGGTGCTAACATTTTTACTGCTTTTCCAGGAAATGCATTACTTTCATGTAATACTACTGGTATTTTTTCTTTTTTTCCTGCCCATACTACTGGTCCACATATATATCCACCGGCTCCAACTATTATATCTGGTTTAAATTCTTTTATTATTTTCCTTGCTTTTCCTGTCGCACTTAAAGTTTTACATATTTTTTTTAAATTTGTTATTGATATTTGTTTACTTAATCCATATGCTTCTATAGTTTTTAATTTATATCCTGCTCTCGGTACTAAGTCATTTTCTAGTCCTCTTGGTGTTCCTATAAAAATTATTTCTGAATTTGGTTCTTTTTCTTTAATTTTATTTGCTATTGCAAGACCAGGATTTATATGTCCTGCTGTTCCTGCTGCTGCTATTATTACTTTCATTTTTATTCCTTTCTGCTATTATTTACTAGCACCTGCTCTTGATATACTCAGTAAAACTCCCACTTCACAGAGTAATAAAAACAGTGCTGTTCCTCCATAACTGAAAAATGGTAATTGCATTCCTGTAGCAGGCATTGATGATGTTACTACTGCTACATTTATTATTACTTGTATACCTACAAGTGTTGTTATTCCAATTGCAACTAAACTTCCAAACATGTCTGGTGCTTTCATTGCAATTAGTATTCCTCTCCAAATAAATATTGCAAATAATATAAATACTACCATACATCCTACAAATCCTAATTCTTCTGCTATTACTGAAAATATGAAATCATTATGTGGTTCTGGCAAATACAAATATTTTTGCTTACTTTCTCCTAAACCTACTCCAAATAATCCTCCTGAACCTATTGCATATAAACTCTGTATTACTTGCCATCCATCTCCTGTTGCATTTTGCCATGGGTCTAAAAATGTTATAAATCTAGTTACTATGTATTGGAATTTTTCCTGAAACCAATCATTGGTAAAATATAAAATTGTTGCAACTGTTCCTCCTACTCCTCCTGCTACTATTCCTGAAAGTACAAATTGCCAAAATTTACACCCTGCCATTATTAACATTACACAACATGTTATTACTATTACCATTGTTGTACTTATATGTGGTTCTAATGCTAATAATATTATTATTGGCACTAAAAATAATACATGTTTTACTAGTCCTTTTCCAAACTTTCCTAAATCATCTCTATTTTTTACTAATATCCCTGCATAAAATATTATCATACAGATTTTTACTAATTCTGATGGTTGAAATGTTGTAAATCCTAAATTAATCCATCTTTTTGCCCCGTGACTTTCTGTTCCTATTAGTAATACCATTATTAATAATACTATAGAAGCCACATATGCTAATTTATAAAATTTTTGAAAAAATCTATAATCAAATCTAGATATACCAAGCATTGCTATTATTCCTGCAACTGCAAAAAATAATTGTCTTGCAAAATATGTATAACTGTTGCCATCAGCTGATTCTTGCATTGATTTTGGAGCACTTGCTGATAACAACATAACTAAACCTAGTGATAACAACAATAATACTGTTATTACTAATGTGAAGTCTACAGGATTATTTAAAAAACTAGAAAAACCTTTAATTTTTCTCTTTTCTGCCATCTTTTTTTCCTTTCTTTAGAATTTATATTTATTCTTTTGTTATATTAATTGTAATCCAATTATATTTACTATTAATGTTATTATACTAAAAAATATTACTACTTGATTTTCTCTCCAACCTGATAGTTCAAAATGATGATGTATTGGAGCCATTTTAAATATTCTTTTTCCAGTTTTCTTAAAATATGTTACTTGAATTATTACAGATATTGTTTCTATAACTGGGATGATTGCTATTATTAGTAATATTAATGGCATTTTTAAATATAATGCTATTCCTGATATTACTCCTCCTAAAAATAATGAACCTGTATCTCCCATAAATACTCTTGCTGGATATATATTAAATATTAAAAATGCTAATACTGCTCCTATTACTATTGCTCCAAATACTACTATTTCTTTTACTCCTAGCATTGTTGCAATTACTGTTAAACATGTAATTATTATTGTACATACACTTGGTGATAAACCATCTATTCCATCTGTTAAGTTTATCGCATTAGTTGCTCCTAATAATACTAATATTGCAAATGGTATATATGCATATATTGGTATTGTTATATATTGTTTTAATATTGGTATATATGTTTCTGTTCCTAAATTTAAGCCTTTTTGCAAATATAATACAAATACTACTGATATCAATAATAATCCTAACATTTTTAGGCTTGGTTTTAAGCCTTTTGTGTTTTTTAATATTAATTTTTTAAAATCATCTATAAATCCTATTATTCCAAATCCTATTGTTAATCCTAATATTGGTAATAAATTTTTAGCTAGTTCTGGAACTTTTGTACTATAATAAACATATGCAATTATAGTTACAATTATTATTCCCAACATGATTATTATTCCACCCATTGTTGGAGTTCCTTGTTTTTTTAAATGTGTTTCTGGTCCATCACTTCTTTCTATTTGCCCTACTTTTAATTTTCTTAGTATTGGTACAATTATTATTCCTAATATTATTGTTACTGCAAATGATAATAATAATATTTTTGTTTGAAATTCCAATTTTATCAACCTTTCTTCTGTTAAATTATCCTATTATTTCTTTTACTATTATTCTTTCATCATATGGAAGTTTTTCTCCATTTATTTCTTGATATGGCTCATGTCCTTTTCCTGCTAGAACTATAATGTCTAATTTTGTTGCCATTGCTATTGCTTCTTTTATTGCTTCTGTTCTATCTACTACTACTTTATAATTTCCTTTTGTTTTCTTTATTCCTTTTTCTATTTCTGCTACAATTTCTTCAGGCTTTTCTGTACGTGGATTATCAGATGTTATAAATGTAAAGTCTGCTATTCTTCCTGATATTTCTCCCATTATTGGTCTTTTGGCTTTATCTCTATCTCCTCCACATCCAAATACTGATATTACTTTTCCTCTTGTATAACTTTTTACTGCTGATAATATATTTTGCAAACTTTCTGGAGAATGTGCATAATCTATCATTATTGGTATTTCTTTTTTATTTTCTACCATTTCAGACCTTCCTGGAACACGTATTTGTGCTAATGCTTCTATTACTTTATCTGATGATATTCCTATTTTTTTTGCTACACATATTGCTGCTAATGCATTATATACACTAAATCTTCCTGGTATGCTAACTTTTACTCTTTCATTTCTATCTGATACTTTTACTCTAAAGTCTACATATGAGTTTGTTATTGTTACATCTTTTGCTAATACTTCACAATAATTATCTATTCCATATGTTAATATATTACTTTCTGGAAATAATTTTGGTATTTTTGATACTTGTAAATCATCTACATTTATTATTCCATTATCACACATTTTGAATAATTTTAATTTTGATTCAAAATAGTCTTTCATGTCTGGATGTTCTTTTTCACTAATATGGTCTTCTGAAAAGTTTGTAAATACAACTAAGTTAAAATCACAACCATCTACCCTATGTAATTTTAGACTTTGTGATGATACTTCCATTACTACATATTCTACTTCTTGTTTTACCATTTCTGCAAATGTTTTTTGTAATTCTAAGCTTTCTGGTGTTGTTCTACTACTTTCTTCTATCATTTTTCCATTTATATATGTTGCTATTGTTCCTATTAAACCTACTTTATGCCCTGCTTTTTCTAATATTTCTTTTATCATAAATGTTGTTGTTGTTTTTCCTTTTGTTCCTGTTACTCCTATTAAATAGAATTTTCTTGATGGATTTTCATAATAATTACAACTACATTTTGCTAATGCTTCTCTTGTATCTTTTGCCATTATTAATGTTACATCTTTTGGTAGTTTTATTGCTTTTAAGTCACATCCTTCTTCTACCATTACTACTTTTGCTCCAGCTTGTATTGCATCATTTACATATTTATGTCCATCTGTTGCAAATCCTTTTATTGCAATAAACATATATCCTTCTTTTATATTTTTTGAATTACTTTCTAATCCTTTTACTTCTATATCTAAACTTCCTTTTGCTTTTAATCCTTCTATTCCTACTAATATTTTCTTTAATTCCATTTTTTCCTCCTTTTACTATGGGTTGTTACTTTTGGTAAATTTTGTTACCTAAGTGATTTTCTTATGGCAAAATTCCCCATAATTTTATATCATTATATAACTAATTTCCTTTTTTGTATAGTCTTAAAATAAAATTTTTTTCTCAGTTTTTTATAAAAAAATAAAACCACTTATTTATATTTATTAAGTGATTTTATTTTTTATGTGTTATTTGCTTTTGTTAAAAAAATTTATTAAATATTCTATTGTTTTTTTGTCTTCTGAATTTAATTTTTCATATCCTGATATTCCATATTCTAATGTTTTATTTTGCTTGAAGTTTAAGTATTTACTAAATATTTGGTCTAAACCCACATTATATATATTACACATTTTTACTAATATTTCATAAGAAGGTTTTGCTCTGTCTTGTTCTACATCACTTATATATCTTGGCGATACTCCTACTTCTTCTGCTATTTTTTCTTGTATGTATCCATTACTTTTTCTTAGTTTTTGTAGTGCTTCTCCTATTCTTATTGTGCTTATTTTCCTCATTTATATCACCTTTTCTTATTTTTGTTAATATTAACAAATTTTTCTAGTTTTATAAATGATTTATTATCGTTTTTTATTCGATTTTATCTAGATATTGTTTTAATTTTTCATCTAACTTTTTTCTTTGCTCTTCTATTTTTTCTCTTTTTTCTTTGTTTTCTATCATCTCTTTTAGTTTTTCTATCTCTTTTCTTATTTCTTCTTCCACTTTTATCACCACCATATCTTTAGTTTGGATCTATGTCAAGATATTCTACGATTTTATTTCCGCTTATATAAAAAGAAGAGTCTTTTAAAACTCCTCTTTTCTAATCATTTAACGCATTCATTAAGCATCCATAGCTTTTTACAATAATTATTTAGATAATTATCCATAATTGATGAAACCGCATAATCTGATTTATTTTCTGCTTCTTGTTTTATTTTCATTACTTTTTGTTTTAAAGTTTGAAAATCTTGTATTATATTTTTTACTATTTCTAGTGTTTTTATTTTCTCATTTTTTGCTTCTTGTATTTCAGAATTTTGTAAAAATTCTTTCATTGTCCCTAATGGCTCATAGCCTTTCATTACTATAAGTTCTGCTATCTCATCGATTTCTTCTCTCATTTCTTCATAATATTCTTCTAATTTTTCATGTGTTATGAAAAATCCTTTTCCTGTTACATTCCAATGATAATTTTGTAGTTTTACTGTCATTACTTCTAAGTCTGATAAAAATTCATTTAGATTTTTTATGTTCTCTTCCATAATTATACCTCTCTTTCAGTTTAATTATGTACAGAGTTTTTGATTTTTATACTTTTTATTTTTTACTATTTCATTACATTTCCAACTTCTATTTTATTTCCTCTTAAGAAGTCTTGAATACTCATCTTTTTAGCATTTTCTCCCTGAATTTCTATAACTTTGATAAGACCATCTTTAGCCTTGATATATAGACCATCTTTACTATCAGCTTTTATAACTGTACCATTTTTTTCATTCTCAAAAGAATTATCACTAACTACATCGACTTTCCAAAACTTTATTTTTCTATCATTCAAAAAGCTATATGTTCCCATAATTGGATTTAATCCTCTAACAAGATTTTTTATTTCTATTGCAGTTTTATTATCCCAATTTATTTTTGCTATTTCTTTATCAAGCATTGGTGCAATTGAGAATTCTTCTCCTTGTGGAATTCTAGGTGCTGTTCCTTCTTCTATTTTTTGTAATGTTTCAACAAGTAGAGCTGCTCCTATTTTTGATAATCGAGCCCACAATTCACCTGTTGTCTCATCATCTCCAATTTGAGTTTCTTTTTTTAATATCATATCACCTGTATCCATTCCAACATCCATGTACATTGTTGTGACTCCTGTTGCTTTGTCTCCATTTAGAACTGCCCATTGAATAGGTGCTGCTCCTCTATATTTAGGTAATAATGAACCATGAACATTTATACAACCTAATTTAGGTATTTCTAATATTTCTTTTGGAAGAATTTTTCCATATGCTACTACACATATTACATCAGGTTGTAATTTTCTTATTTCTTCAATAAATTCTTCATTTTTTCTTATTTTTTCTGGTTGATATATTTTCAAATTTTTACTTTCTGCATATTTTTTTACTGGGCTTGCTTCTAATTTCATCCCTCTACCTTTTGGTCTATCTGGGTTTGTTACTATTCCAACTATTTCATGTCCTGCATTATATACCGCTTCTAATGATTTTTCTGCAAAATCTGGTGTTCCCATAAATACTATCTTCATTTTTTACCTCCAACTATTATTTTTGCAATATTAGCAAAATCTTGTATTGTTAATTCTTCTGGTCTTACATTTTCATTTAGATTTAATTTTTTTAATATTTCTGCTCCTTCTTGTTTATTAATAAATACTTTTGAATTAGTTAAAGAATTTAATAATGTTTTTCTTCTTTGCATATATGCACTTTTTATTAGCATAAACATTACTTTTGTGTTTTCTAAAACTACTGGCGGTTCTTTTCTCAAGTTCATTTTTATTACTTCTGATGTTACTTCTGGTTCAGGTATAAATGAACTATTTGGCACTTCCATTATTTTTTCTGATTCACAATAATAATACACTGTATATGTTATTGCTCCTGTATTTTTTCCTCCAGGTATTTCTATTAATCTGTCTGCAACTTCTTTTTGTATCATTACTGTTATACTTTCTATGTCTAACTTTTCTTCTAATAATTTCATTATTATTGGTGTGGTTATGTAATATGGTAAATTTGCAACTATTTTTACATTTTTAATTTTTCCTATTTCTTTATTTTCTTTTATTATTTTATTTAAATTTACTTTTAATACATCTTCATTTATTATTTCAAATTTATCATCATTTGAAAACCTATCTTCTAAAATATTTACCATTCTTGAATCTAATTCTATACATAGCACTTTTCCCGCTTTTTCTAATAAATACTTAGTTAATGTTCCTAACCCCGGTCCTATTTCTATTATCATATCTTCTTGTACTATATTACTACTTTCTATAATATTTTTTACTACTTCACTATTTATTAAAAAATTTTGTCCTAAGCTTTTATTTGCTTTTATATGATATTTTTTCATTAATGTTTTTGTTTCTTCTAATATATTTTCCATATTCATCTTCCTTAATATAATTTATATATTCTTACTGCCTCAGTTATATTAACACTTCTATTATATCACACATTTTTATATTTGTAATATTTTTTATAAAAATTTCATATACTCAAATTATTTTCTTTATATGATTAATAAAGCATTTACCATCTTTTATAAGAATTTCTATAACATCAAATCTAATCTCATATTTATATAAATTATTTAATTTTAAAAAAATTTTTGCAGTAGATTTTATATGTTTCAATTTAGTATCTCTTACAGCCATTGCAGGAGTACCATATTTTAAATTTGTTCTAGTTTTAACTTCAACAAAAACTATTGTATTATTTATAGTTGCAATTATATCAATTTCTCCTTTTCTAGTATAAAAATTAGTTTTTAAAATTTCATAACCATTTCTACGTAAATAATCTTGTGCAATTTTTTCTCCAATTATTCCAAATCTTCTTTTATTCATATTGTTCATCATTCCTTACAAATCTTTGACCAGGTAGTTCTATAATTTTATTTTCCATCACTAATAACATTGTTTTATAATTTACATCACTTATATTTAAATTAGTTTCATTTGCAATTTTATTTATATCTTTAGGTATATCATTAATAACTTTATATACATCAATTAATTCTTCTGGAATATCTAAATAAATATCTTTTATTTTAGATTTTCGTTTTGTAAAATTTATATCATATGTATTTATAATATCTTCTACATTTCTTACTAAATATGCACCATTTCTTATAAGTTCATTTGTAATTTTTCCTTTTTTATTATCTAAATTACTTGGTATTGAAAAAACAGGTTTGCCTTGTTCTATTGTATGTCTTGCAGTTATACTTGTACCACTTCTATTCCCTGCTTCTATTATTAATGTTCCTATTCCTAAACCTGCTACAATTCTATTTCTTTCTTTAAATTTTTTTGAATCAGGTTTTGTATTTTCATCATATTCACTTACTAAAGTTCCTCCATTTTTTAATATTTCTTTTGCAAGAGGAATATTTATTTCTGGATATATATTATTAAATCCACATGGTAATACTGCTATTGTTTTTCCTGAATTTTTTAAACTTGTTTTATGTGCTATACTATCTATTCCAATTGCTAATCCACTAATTATATTTAAATCATATTCTACTAAGTTCTTGACAAATGTTTTACACATTTTTTCACCATATTGTGTATTTGTTCTTGACCCTACAACTGCTATTCCATTTTTATTTAATATTTCTACATTTCCCAATACATACAATCTTGATGGTGGTTTTTTTATTTGTTTTAATTTTTCTGGATATATTTGATTACTATATTCAATTATCATATCTTCTATCTAAGCTCCTATATTGTATTGCTTCTGCAATATGTTTATATTCTATATCTGTTTTTTGTTCTAAATCTGCAATTGTTCTAGCAATTTTCAAAATTTTTTCATATGCTCTAACACTTAATTTTAGATTTTTAAATGCTTTTTCTAAAATTTCTTCTCCTTTTTCATCTAATTTACAATATTTTGATATCAAATTCCCATTTAGTTCTGCATTTAATTTTATTTTTTCAAATTCATATCTTTTTCTTTGTATTTCTCTTGCCATACATACTCTTTTTCTAATTTCTTCTGATGTTTCACTTTTTATTTTTGAACTAATTTTTTCATATTTAGGTCTTTTCACCTCTATATGTAAATCTATTCTATCTAATAATGGACCACTTATTTTACTTAAATATCTATGTATTTCTTGTGGTGAACATTTACATTCTTTTTCTTCGTCACCATAATATCCACATGGACAAGGGTTCATGCTTGCTATAAATATAAAATTACAAGGAAATATATAGTTTCCATATATTCTATTTATCATAATTTCTTTATTTTCTAATGGTTCTCTTAATGCTTCTAATGTGTTTCTATTAAATTCTGGTAATTCATCTAAAAACATTATTCCATTATGTGCTAAACTGATTTCTCCAGGCTTTGGATTTTTTCCTCCTCCTATTATTGTATTTCTTGTGACTGTATGATGTGGCATTCTAAATGGTCTTTCTATTATTAGTCCATCTTTATTTAATTCTCCTGATATGCTATATATTTTTGTTGTTTCTATTGCTTCTTCTAGTGTTAATTCTGGTAATATCGTATTTAATCTTTTACTCATCATTGTTTTTCCTGTTCCTGGACTTCCTATTAAAAGACAATTATGTCCTCCTGTTGCAGTTATTTCTAATGCTCTTTTTACATTTTCTTGTCCCTTTACTTCTAAAAAATCTATTTCATATTTCTTTTTATTTTTTCTTATTTCTGTATGTACTTTTGGAATTTTTATTTCATTATTTAAGTACTTTATTAATTCTTTTACATTTTCTATTGGTATTATATCTAATTCTTCTATTATGCCTGCTTCATTTGCATTTGCTTTTGGTAAAATCACTCTTTTTATTCCTAGTTCTTTTGCTTCTAAGCACATTGCTAATATTCCATTTACTCTATTTAATTTTCCTTCTAATGAAAGTTCTCCAATGAATATTGTTTGTGCTAATTTGTTTGTATCTATTTGTGGAATTTTGTTTGTTGCTATTAATATTCCAACTAATATTGCTAAATCAAAATGACTTCCTACTTTTCGTAAATTTGCTGGCGCTAAATTTATTAATATTTTTTGTGTTGGAAAATCTATTTTAGAATTTTTAATTGCTGCTTCTACTCTTTTTTTGGCTTCTTTTACAGTTGTATCTCCTAATCCTACTATTTCAAATTCTGGCATTCCACTACTTATAAATGTTTCTATTTCTACTAAGTATCCTTCTAATCCATTTAATGCCATAGATTTTACTTTTGATAGCATATTTGCCCCCTTTCTAAAAATAATTATTGATTTTTATTGTTTTTTATTATAAAATATTAGAAAATTAAACAAAAGAATGGTGATAATATGAGTAAGAAAAAAGATATAAAATCCAAAGGAAAAATTGTCAAACCAAAAAGTGATATTAATTTTCCAAATACAGTTTCAAAATTTAAAGTAAAATCTGTATTAGTTATTACTTTATTGATTATAATTGCTCTAATATGTAGGCTTGCTTTTTTACAATTTGTAGATAGTTCTCATTTGCAAGCTCTTGCTACTTCACAACAAACTTTAACAGAAACTATTAGTGCAAAACGTGGAAATATTTATGATGCTACTGGAGAAGAATTGGCTATTAGTTATTATACTGATAAAATTTATCTTAATCCTTCTTCAATTAAACATGATAATGAAGAAACTTTAGCAATGTATAAAAAAATGATTGCACAAGGTTTGTCTGATATTTTAGAACTAAATTATGATGAAATATTAAATAAAATAAATACATCAAAAAATAGATTTTTAGTTGCTTCTGATGTTGTTCAAGAAAAAGTAGATGAATTAACTTCTTGGAAAAATAATCTTGAATCTCAAAAGTTTGAAAATAAGTCTATAAGTACTGGTATAAGTTTCGAAGAATCTAGTAGTAGATATTATCCTTATAAAACTTTAGCTTCTACAGTAATTGGTTCAGTTGGTGCTGATAATCAAGGTTTAGCAGGTATAGAGGCTTATTGGGATGAGTTACTTAGAGGTACTTCTGGAAAATCAGTTAGCTTAAAAGATGCAAGTCAATCAGAAATCGTAAATTCTGAACAAACTTATATTGCTGCTGAAAATGGTTATGATATTACTTTATCTATTGATGTAAATATTCAAGGTATTGTGGAAAAGTATCTTGCTGAAGCTGTTGGTGAATATGAATGTGAAAGTGGTATAGCTATTGCAATGAATCCGTCTACAGGAAAAATTTTAGCAATGGCTGATTACCCTAATTATGATTGTAATGACCCTTTTACAATTACTTATATGACACCAGAAGTTTTAGAAACTCTTTCTTCTGAAGATAAGTCTAATGAGATATATAAAATGTGGAAACCTAAAGCTGTTACTGATTTATATGAACCTGGTTCAGTATTTAAGACTATAACATCTTCAATTGCACTAGAAGAAGGTATTACAGATACAAATATAGAGAATGACTTCAATTGTACAGGATCTGTTTATTTTGAAGGTGAAAAAAGACCTATTACTTGCTGGAAAGTTGCTGGACATGGTTCTCAAACTTTAACACAAGCACTAGAAAATTCTTGTAACCCTGCTTTCATGGAATTAGGTCAAAGAATTGGAGCAAAAACTTCTTACAAATATTATGAAGCTTTTGGATTTTTTAATAGAACTGGCATACAACTACCAGGAGAACCAAAAAGCGGTATATTTTATTCAGATGTTAATGCTATAAAACCTATAGAACTTGCTGTTATGTCTTTTGGGCAACGTTTTACAATTACACCAATTCAAATGATTACAGCTGTTTCTGCAATTGCAAATGATGGTGTTTTATTACAACCTCAAATTGTTGATAAAATAACTAATACTGATACAGGTGAAGTTACAACTTTTGATACAAAAGTTGTTAGACAAGTTCTTTCAAAAGAAACTGCTGATAAAGTTGCTTCAATGATGGAATCTGTTGTTTATGATGGTACTGGCGGAGGAGTTAAAGTTGAAGGATATACAATTGGTGGAAAAACTGGTACTTCTGAACCTATTTGGGGTTCAAATAATGGATATATTGCTTCATTTGTTGCAATGTCTCCTGTTGAAAATACTAAAATTGTTTTACTTGTTATTTTAAACAACCCATCAGGAAAATTACATAATGGTGGACAGATTGCTGCACCTACAGCTTCTAAAATGCTTTCAGTAATTTTACCATATATGGGTGTAGAATCAGGAAACACAGATGATGGTAATAATTCAAATATGAATATTAATGATTTATATTAAAAAAGATGTACTTAAAAGTACATCTTTTTGGTACTTTTACAATTGTTCTAATCTATCTCTTTTCATTTTTATTCCTATTAATAAAACTTCTTCATTTTTATCATCAAAATATTTTAATAAATTTCCATATTTGTTTATTTCATTTTTATATTCATTTATATAATCTATTATTTCTAAAAACATTATTTCTGTTCCTGTTTCTAATATTTTTGTACTATTATTTTCTATTTCTAAAAATACATCTGTATGAAATTTCTTTTTATTTAGTTCTGATATTAATACTTTATTTATTATTGGTTCTATTTTTTCTTTTTCTCTTGCTTTTAGCAATTCTTCTTCATATATTGTACACCAATAACAAAATATTGATTCTTTTATTTTGCTTCTTTTTACCATTTTTAAATACATTTCTATTTCTTCTTCTGTTGATAATGTCATTTTTACTTTTATTAATTCGAATTCATATTCTGAGATATCATTTAATTGTACATTTTTATCATATTCTATATTTTTTATTTCTAAACTTAATATTCTTTTAAATATTTCTTTTAATATTTCTTTATCTTCACTTATTAATAATTTTAATATTAATTGATTATTTTCGCTTTCTATAAGAATTCCTCCTTTTTATTTTGTTATTTGATTTGTTTTCAGAATTTAATTTTATTCTAATTTTTTGACAAAATATTATTTGATTTTTATTTTTTGAAGAAAATGATTTTGAAAATTATATAATTCATAAAAAGTATAATAACTTTTTTTATTTTTGTCAATGCTTTTTCGATATTTTTCTTAACTTTTCATCGACAATTTTCGACATTTGTTTTAAAATAAACTATTCTGTTTGGTTGATTTTTTAATATTAAATTTATAAAAAGTTTATATATTACTATGTAATAAGGTCAAGACCCCCGACGAAGACCCAGAATATGGTTTGACCATGGAATAGTAATATATAAACTTTTAGATAAAATAAACATGTCTAAAATCAACCAAACAGAATTATTTAATTTTAGTCAAAATATGTACTAATTTCTTGTAAATCCTCAAAATTATGTTGTCTTAATATTTCATATGTAATAATTGCAACTGAATTGGATAAATTTAATGACCTTAATGTTGGAAGCATTGGAATTCTTATTGTTTTTGTATTTAAGTATTTTTCTAAAATCCATTCTGGTAAACCTTTTGTTTCTTTACCATATAACACAAATACTTCATCCATTTTAGAATAATCTATATCAGTATATTTTGTTTTTCCTTTTGTTGTTGCAAAAAACATATTGTTTTCTTCTGGTTTATATTTTTCTAAAAATTTTTCAAATGAAATATGTTCCTCTATTTCTAATTTATCCCAATAATCTAGTCCTGCTCTTTTTATTGTTTTATCATCTATTCTAAATCCTAATGGTTGTACTAGATGAAGTTTTGCACCTGTTATTGCACAAGTTCTTGCTATATTTCCTGTATTTTGTGGTATTTCAGGCTCTACTAATACTATATTCAGTTTCATTTTTTCCTCCTGTTTCTTGTTTCATTATTGCATTTTTTATTTGTTCTACACTTTCATTTGGAGTTGAAGCTCCTGCCATTATTCCTATTTTATCATTTTTATCTATTTTTTTTAAATCTACATCATTTATTGTTTCTACTAATTCTACCTTTGGACAATTTAATTTAGCTATATCATATAATTTTTTGGTATTTGAACTATTTTTGCCTCCTACTATTATCATACAATCTACTTCTTTTGAAATTTTTTCGGTTTCTTCTTGTCTTAATTTTGTTGCTGTACAAATTGTATTTTTTACTTCTATATTATATTGTTCACCTGTAATTTTTTTTATTAATTCTACAATTTCATCAAATTTTTTCATATTATATGTTGTTTGAGCTATTATTAATACATTTTTTAAATTTGTTTGTTTTAATTTTTGATATGCTTGTTCTATATCGTCTTTATCTCTAATCATAAATGAGTTTTCTCCACAAAAACTTATTGTTCCTATTGATTCTGGATGATTTTCTACTCCTACTAAAATTATAAAATAATTTTTTTTCTTATATTCTTCTGCTATTTTATGTATTTTTAAAACTTTTGGACAAGTTAAATCTATTAATTGGATTTTTCTTTTTTTAGCTTTTTCATATATTTGTTTTGATACTCCATGTGCTCTTATTATTGTTTTTCCAATTGCTTGTTCTATATTTTCTATTGTTTCTAATCCTTCTTTTTCAAGTTTTTGTATAACTTGTTTATTATGTACAAGTTCTCCTAAACAGTGTATTTTTTGATTTGTTTTTTGTATTTCTTTTTCTGCATTTGCTACTGCATTTTTTACTCCAGCACAAAACCCTGAAGTTTTTCCTATTATTATTTCCATCTTCTATTTCCTCATATCATTTCTAATATTTCTTTTTTCAATACTTCTACTATTTTTTCTTGTGGTACTTTTTTTATTATTTTTCCTTTTTTAAATAATAACCCTTCTTTTATTCCTCCTGCTATTCCTATATCTGCTTCTCTTGCTTCTCCTGGTCCATTTACTGCACACCCCATTACTGCAACTGTTATATTTGAATTTATAGTTTGTAAAAATTCTTCTACTTCTTTTGCAATTGGAATTAAATCTATTTGTGTTCTTCCACATGTTGGACATGCTACTAGTGTTGGAACTCCTTTATATAAATTGCAATCTTTTAATATTTCTTTTGCTACTTTTATTTCTTTAATTGGGTCATCTGATAATGATACTCTTAATGTATCTCCTATTCCTTCTCTTAGTAGAACTCCAAGTCCTATACTTGATTTAATTGTTCCACTAAATTCTGTCCCTGCTTCTGTTATTCCCAAGTGTAATGGATATGGAAATTCTTTTGCAGCTTGTTCATATGCTTCTATACATAAATCTAAATTTGATGCTTTTAAAGATATTGCTATATCATAAAATTCTAATTTTTCTAGAATTTCTACATGTCTTTTTGCACTTTCTACCATTGTTTCTGCTGTTGGCTTTCCATATTTCTCTAATAAATCTTTTTCTAATGAACCTGCATTTACACCTATTCTTATTGGAATATTATGTTCTCTACATCCTTCTACTACTTTTTTTACTTTTTCTTCATCACCAATATTTCCTGGGTTTATACGAATTTTGTCTACACCTGCTTCTATTGCTTGTAATGCTATTTTATAATCAAAATGTATATCAGCAACTATTGGAATATGAATTTGTTTTTTTATTTCTTTTATCGCTTTTGCATCTTCTATATCTAAACATGCAACTCTTATTATTTCACATCCTGCTTTTTCTAACTCTATTATTTGTTCTACTGTTGATTTTATATCTTTTGTTTTAGTATTACACATTGATTGTATTATTACTTTATTTTGTCCTCCAATTTGCACATTTCCTACTTTAATTTTTCTTGTATTTTCTCTTGTCATTTTTTGCTCCTATCTAAAAAACGAACCTTTTGGGTCCGCTTTTTCTATCTTTATTTTATTTTTACGGTAGTCCTATTTATTTGGAATGTAATATCCTACTCCTCTTTTTGTTATAAGTATTTGCGGATTTGATGTGTCTTTTTCTATTCTTTCTCTTATTCTTCTTACAGTTACATCTACTGTTCTTATATCTCCGTAATATTCATATCCCCATACTCTCTCTAATAATGCTTCTCTTGTTACAACTTGACCTGGTTGTTGTGCTAAGAACTTTAACACTTCAAATTCTCTTAGTGTTAGGTTTATTACTTTTCCACCTATATGTACTTCATATTTTTCTAAATCTAATACTAAATCTCCAACTTTTATTGCTGTATCTTTCTTTTCTTCTTTTTTTTCTTCTTTTCTTGCAACTTTTTCCTCTTCTAAATTAACTTCAACTTTTCTTAAATTTGCCTTTACTCTTGCCATTACTTCTCTTACACTAAATGGTTTGGTTATATAGTCATCAGCTCCTAATTCTAGTCCAACTATTTTATCTAATTCATCACCTTTTGCTGTTACCATTAGTATTGGTACATTATAAATATTTTTTATTTTTTTGCATACTGAAAGTCCATCTAGTCTTGGAAGCATTATATCTAATAAGATTAAATCTGGTCTTTGTTCTTTTGCTATTTCTACTGCTGTTACTCCATCATTTGCTTCTAGTACATTATAACCTTCTCTTCTTAAATTATGTTCTAACAATTCTACTATCTTTTGTTCATCGTCAACTACTAAAATTGTCTTTTTTTCATATTCATAATTATCTTCCATATTAATCCTCCAGTATTTTCTTTGTTGTATATTTTATATCACAATTTTTGCCATTATACAAGTTTTTTTTATTTTTTTCTATCAAAAATTAGAAATAGCTTTTAATATTCCTAATTTTCCATATTCATATGTTAGACCTCCTTGCATATATGCAGTATATGGCTCTCTTATAGGTCCATCACAACTTAATTCTATTGTTGAACCTTCTGTAAATGTTCCTGCTGCCATTATAATATTATCATCATATCCTCCCATTGGGCTTGGTTCTGGTATTACATTCGAATCTATTGGTGAACCTTTTTGTATTCCTTGACAAAATTTTATAAGTTTTTCTGCTGAACCTAATTCTATTGTTTGCACAATATCTGCTCTTGGCTCATCATATTTTGGATTAACATTATATCCTAATCTCTCAAGAATTCTACTAGCAAATACTGCTGTTTTTACACTACTTGCTACTACACTTGGTGCAAAAAATAATCCTTTTATAAATAATGTATTTTGATTTAATGATGGTCCAATTTCTTTTCCTACTCCTGGAGCAGTTAATCTTTCTGCACATAATTTTATTAAATCTTTTTTTCCCGCTATATATGCTCCACTTGTTGCTATTCCTGCACCTAAGTTTTTCATTAGTGAACCTACTATTATATCTGCTCCGACTTCTGTTGGTTCTCGACTTTCAACAAATTCTCCATAACAATTATCTACCATTATAATTACTTCTTTATTTACTTCTCTAATTGCCTTTATTGCTTTTTCTATTTTATCAATTGTTAAACTTTTTCTTGAAGAATAACCTTTTGACCTCTGTATTTCAATTAATTTAATATCTTGTTTTTGCACTCTTGATTTTATTGCTTCAATGTTAAAGTCATCATTTAAAAGTTCTATTTGTTCATAATTTATTCCCCATTCTTTTAAAGAGCTTTTACTTTTTTCTTTACTTGTTCCTATAATTGTTTGAAGTGTATCATATGGTGCTCCTGTTATACTTAACATTGTATCACCTGGTCTTAATATACCAAATAATGTTACTGCTAATGCATGTGTTCCAGATATTAGTTGTGCTCTTACTAATGCATCTTCTGTTTTCATTATTTCTGCATATATTTCTTCAATTTTATTTCTTCCTATTTCATCTATTCCATATCCTGTTGAAGTATGTAAATGCATTTCTGATAATCCACATTTTTGAAATGCTGATAACACTTTTAAACTGTTTTTTTCTTTTATTTCATCTATTTTTTTGAAAATAGGTTCTATTTCTTTTTCTACTTCTTTTGATAATTCTAATATTTCTTTTTTTATTCCAAATTCACTATACATTTTTTCATCCTCCTTTTGTATTATAACACTTTATTTATGATTTTTAAAGAGGATGAAATGTTTTTTGTTATCCAGTTTTACTCATTATATCTTTTTTCATTTTATTTATTATTTTTTTCTCTAGTCTTGATATATAACTTTGTGATATTCCCAATTCATCTGCAACTTCTTTTTGTGTTTTTTCTTTTCCACTAATAAATCCAAATCTCATCTCCATTATATTTTTTTCTCTATCATTTAATTTCTTTATAGCTTCTTTCAAAAGCTTCATATCAACTTCATCTTCTAGGTTTCTTGAAGTTACATCAGAATCTGTACCTAAAATATCTGATAATAACAATTCATTTCCATCACTATCTTTGTTTAATGGTTCATCTATTGAAACTTCTGTTTTTATTTTATTATTTCTTCTTAGGTACATTAAAATTTCGTTTTCTATACATCTTGATGCATATGTTGCTAACTTGATTTTTTTTTCTGAATTAAATGTATTTACACTTTTCATTAATCCTATTGTTCCTATTGAAATTAAATCTTCTATACCTATTCCTGTATTTTCAAACTTTTTGGCAATATATACAACTAATCTTAAATTTCTCTCTACTAATATTTTTCTTGCTTCTGTTTTTTCATCAGTATCTAATTTTTTTATAGTTTCTTCTTCTTCCTCTGGGTTTAATGGTGGCGGAAGTGTTTGACTTCCTGCAATATAGAATATAGGAAGAATTTCATTTTCTTCTAGTTTACCTTCCATATATTTTGCACATATTGTATTTATACTTTTTTTAATCATTTCTATAAAATTCATTTTCTTCACCTCGTTTTTATTGTACAACTTTTATTTTGCAAATACTGTCTATTCTTATTGTAGAAAAAAAGAAATAATCGACACTCTAAAAATTATTGTCTACTTCTGAATTTTTACTAGAATAAAATTAAAAATTTTACATACAATAATATTGACGTACATAAAAACGTATGTTACAATATATTTAGGAGGTGTTTATAATGACAAATATAAATATAACAAATTTTAGAAATGATATTTACAATCTACTAGAACAAACTATTAAATATAATGAACCTATAAATATTTCTACAAAAAATGGAAATGCTGTTATATTAAGTGAAGAAGATTACAATAATTTAATAGCAACATTAGAAATTTCAAGTAATAAAAAATTAAAAGAAGATGTAATTGAGGGAATGAAAGAAAAATTAGAAGAATGTGTTGATGAAAATGAGGTGGATTGGTAAAATGTATAAAATAGTATTCACAAAAAAAGCAATAAAAGACATTGAAAAAATAAAAACAAGTTCTATAAACAAAAAAGCAAAAAATTTGATTGAAGTAATAAAAAATAATCCTTACCAAACCCCACCTCCCTATGAAAAACTACTTGGAGATTTAGAACGGTGCATATTCAAGACGATTAAATATACAACATAGACTAATATATCAAATTTATGAAAAAGAGAAAACAATTAAAATTATCTCATTATGGTCACACTATGAAAATATTTAACTTTCAAAAACCTTGAAAACTCAAGGTTTTATTTACTTTTATTTATTTTATAAATCTATACCAACTAATGCTCTATATTCCCCTCTTTTAGTTAGTGATTTATCATATATACCAATAATTGCATTTTTTATTATTTTATTTTCATCTTCTTTTATAACTTCAATTTCATCAGCTCTAATTCCAAGAAGCATACCATTTTCTTTTCCTAAAGATTTAAAAGGAATACATCTCATTTTTGATATATATTTTTCTTGTATTTCTTCTGGAATGTTACTTAAATTTCCACTTAAAACTTCTTCTAAATTATTTAAAATCTCTTTTGGAAGCATTTCATATAATAGACTGCTTTCTACTATTATTACAGGGGTATTAGTAATTGGCTCTTTTACTAAATTTCCTGTATCGAGCATTGCTGTTGTTTCTACTTCTTTTTCATTTAATTTAATTTTAATATTACAATACATATCTTTAGAACTAATTTTAGTTTTTATTATTTTTAGAGATATTTTAATAACAACAAATGCTACAATTCCTCCTAATAATATAATTTTTAAAATATTTTCTCCTACATACATTCCGTTTTTCATTAATATGTCTTGTGGTTTCAAAAAATATATTAAATATAAAGCTACTCCACCAAACACAAATGATGTTAGATAAAATATAAGGATTTGTTTCCACATCTTTTTTACATTTTGTGGATTAAATGCTACATATGTCATTATTATTGATAATATTATTTTTGATATTATTGATGAATATATTTTCATTTCTGTAATATATAAAATTATTGAATATATACTTCCTATTACGCTTGATATTAAAATCCTAAAAAATTTTGGTTTTAATTTCAAAATTATTGAAGTCGCATATAAAATTATAGAATTCATTATTAGATTTTCGAAAAAAATTATATCTAAATATATAGTTATTTTAATCACCTTTTTTCTTTTTTATATATTGTACATCTTTCATTTTAAAAATACTGTCTTTTCTTATTGTAGAAAAAAGGAAAATTTGGGGACGGTTCTCTTTTTTCCCTTTTTTCTGGAGTGAATGCTTATCTTTCGTGCATTATCTATATTAAATATAATCAAAAAGTTTATATATTACTATGAAATAAGGCAAAGACCCCCGACGAAGACCCAGAATATGGTTTTGCCATGGAATAGTAATATATAAACTTTTTGTTATAATTATACATTAATAAATACACGAACTCTAAAAAAGGAAAAAAGAGAACCGTCCCCAAATTTCCCAAATCAAAAAAAGAACCGGTCCAAATTGTCCGATTCTGATTTATTACATATTTTTATTTTTGTTTTTACGTAAAAATGCTGGTATATCTAAGTCTCCTTGTGATGAATTATCTGTTGAAGCTGGAATTGAATTAATTTTCTTTTCCCATGTTTTATTTACAAAACTATCAACACTAGATGATGTACGTGCTTCTGGTTTTTCAAATCCAGTTGCAATTACTGTTATTTGTATTTCGTCTTTCATATCTGGGTCTGTTACTGTACCAAATATAATATTTGCTTCTGGGTCTACACTGCGTTGTACTAATTCTGCTGCTGTATTTACTTCATGTAATCCTAAATCTTCACCACCTGTAATATTTATGATTACACCTCTTGCTCCTTCTATTGATGTTTCTAGTAATGGACTTTGTACAGCTTGTTTTGCTGCATCTTCTGCTCTATTTTCTCCTGATGCTCTACCTATTCCCATATGTGCCATTCCTGTATTTAACATTATTGTTTTTACATCTGCGAAGTCTAAATTTACTGTTCCTGTTACAGCTATTAAGTCTGATATTCCTTGTACACCTTGTCTTAATATATCATCAGCCATTCTGAATGCTTCATTTATAGATGTTTTTCTATCTATTACTTGTAATAATTTATCATTTGGAATTACTACTAATGAATCTACTTTTCCTTTTAAGCTTTCTATTCCTCTTTCTGCTTGTGAAAGTCTTTTCTTTCCTTCAAATGTAAATGGTTTTGTTACTACTCCTATTGTTAGTATTCCCATTTCTTTTGCTGCTTGTGCTACTATTGGTGCAGCTCCTGTACCTGTTCCTCCACCCATTCCGGCTGTAACAAATACCATGTCTGCTCCTCTTAATGCTTCTGTTATTTCTGATTTATTTTCTTCTGCTGATTGTGCTCCAATATCTGGATTTGCTCCTGCTCCAAGTCCTCTTGTTATTTTTTCTCCTATTTGAATTTTAGTTCCTGCTTTTGATTTTTGTAATGCTTGTCTATCTGTATTTACAGCAACAAAGTCGACACCTTTTATTCCTGCTTCTATCATTCTATTTACTGCATTATTTCCAGCTCCACCTACTCCTACTACTTTTATTGTGGCTGTTCCATCTACCATTGTTACTTCTTCATATTCCATCATAAAGATTTTCCTCCCCATAAAATTATATATTTAAAATTAAAAACTTTTTTTGTTTAAGAATAAAAGAACTCTTTTATTCTATTTATTAATGTTTTCCATACACTTTCATTTGATTCTAAGTCTATTCTACTTGAAACTGATTTTGCAAATGGTCTTGCTGCTATATATCTTACAAGTGCATAGCTAGTACTAAATTCTGGCTTTACAGTGCTTATTAATCTTCCAGTTGACATTTTTACAGGTATATTTAAATTTATTTTCCCTGCTACATCACTTTTATTTATATTAGTAATTCCTCTTCCTGTTAGTATTACTGTATTAATATTTGATTTCACATTGTTTGTTGTTATGTCTTTGTTTATTATTGTAAATATTTCTTCTATTCTCGCTTCTATAATTTCGATTAGTTCAGAACTTTTTATAACTTTATTTCTGCTTTCATCTCTACATGTATTTAACATTATTTCATTATCATTATCTATAAATGATTTTAATGCTAGTCCATATTGTTTTTTTAATTTTTCTGCCTCTTCTTCTGAAATGTTTAATACTAATGAGATGTCATTTGTTATATTGTCTCCTCCTAATGGAATTGTGTTTGTATATGTAAATGTGTTTCCTTCAAATATTCCTATTTCTGTATTTCCAGCACCAATATCTAATAACATTACATTATCATGTAATTCATTAGTATCTAGCATTAAGTTTCTTTCTGCTAATGCTGTTGGTACTATTCCATCTATTTCTATTCCTACCCTTTTGAAAATAGATGTTAATTCTCTAATGTATTCTTTGTCTACTAAAATAATTTGTGCTCTTAATGTAAAACTTGAACTTAAATTTCCTACAGGGTCTGTTACTATTTTACCATTATCAAGCACTATTTCTGATGGTACTATATCTACTATTGTTTTTCCTTCTGGTATTTCTATATCTTTAGCTTGCATAATTGCGTTTTGCACATCTTTTAATGATATTCCTGCAAATTTATCTTTTAATTCTTTTACAACACTATTTTGAACTATTGTAACATATTTTCCAGGAACTGTTACATATGCTGAATTGATTTTAAAATTTGCTTCTTCTTCAGCATCTTTTATTGTTTTTGCAATACTTAGACTTATTTCTTCTTCATTTATTATTTTGCCTTTTTTTAGTCCATTACACTTGCAAGATGTACTACACATAGTTTCGATTTGACCGAAATTGTTTACTTCTCCAACAACTGTGCACACTTTAGACGTACCTATATCAATACCAACTATGATATCACCTATTGCCAAGATAATTCCTCCAATTTTATTCTGTTTTTTCTCTGTGTTATATATATTACATTTTAAGATAAATGTCAATACAATTTGAAATATTTTTGAAATATTTTTGTAACATATGTAATACTTTTGTAATATAAAAAATTATTCTTTTACTTCTTCTTTTTCTCTTTTACTTGTCCATTTTTCAATATAATGTCTTCTTATTATTGTTAAGTTTGTAAACATTCTTCCAACAAATACTACCAATGCTGCTAAATATATATCTAAATTTAGTTTTTGCCCTAAATATGTTAATGCTATTGAAAGTATGCTATTACAGAAAAAGCCTGATATAAATATAGTTAAATCAAAATTTTTCTTTAATACTGATGTTATTCCTCCAAATACTGAGTCTAGTGCCGCAACTACTGCAATTGCTAAAAATATTGAATATGTATATGGAATTACTGGTGAATTCATCCCTATTACAGCTCCAATTATACATCCTATTAATATTGCTATTACTATCATTTTATTATCCTCCTATTTTATATATTTAGTTGTTATTTCACCTTCATATTTTTCTATTTTTACTCTTCTATTTTTTTCTATAGTTACAGTATGTCCTAAGTCTTCTAATTCATCTACATGTCCACCTTTTCCTTTTACTGAACTCTCTAAATATGATTGGTTTCCTATAGCTTTTATTACATATGGTGATAATATTCTATCTCCATTTACTTTTAAAAAATATTGTAATGAAACAACATCTGACATTGCTATTATTCTTTTTCCATTAATTGAAATTGCTTCTGCTCCTGCTCCCCAAAGTTCTTGCAATATTTTTAGTAAATCTTCTTCTGTTATTGCTTTTACTGTTGCACCTTCTGAAAGCTCTGCTCCTTCATTATCTTGTATTACAATTTCTATTCCCTCTCCTTCAACATCTGTTTTTCCTAATATCATATTCAATTGAGCCAATTCTGTTTCTAATAATTTTGCAGTTTCTTCTCCTGATTCTTTTTCATTTTGATATTCTTCCATTTTTGCAACTACTTCTTGATATCTTTCATTTAATTCTTCATATTTTGTTTGCCAATCAGCTAACTCTACTCTTAAATCTGATTCTCTCATATTTTCTATTCCAGTTATATCTGTTTGTTCAACTACTTTAAATTGCATAAACATTACTAACATTAATGCTAATGATGCAATTCCTATTGTTATTGCCATTACAATTTTCTCTTTGCTTATTTTTTTCTTCATTTATTAACCTCCATTATTTACTTTCAGCATATTCAAATTTTATTACTCCTGAGTATTTTGGTATTGTTATTTCTTCTTCTTTTTTGGTGGTTACTTTTATTCCATAGTTTTCTTGTAAATTCATTAAATATCCACCATATCTATTTAATCCATTTAATTGTTCTGGTAGACCAATTGCTTGAATTACAAATGGTGTTCCTATTTTTACTCCATTAACTGTTATTACATTTCCATCACATTCTATTGCTGTTGTTGTTACTATTCTTTGTCCATTAACAGATATTGCTTCTGCCCCTGCATTTTTTAATTCATTTACTACTCTTATAACATCTATATCATGTACTAATGCATTATTTGGGTCTAATAATATATTATTTGATGTTATTTTATCATTATCTTCCAGTATTATTGTCATTCCTGGTCCTGTTACTTCTGCTAGTCCTGCTATTTTATTTCCTTGTTTTATACTGTTTTCTAAATCTGTTAATTCTGTATTATTTTGTGTCGCATTTGTTCTTTCTTGCTCTAATTTTTTTTCCGCTTCTTCTAGTGCATTATATAAATTATCATATTTTTCTTTCGCTTTTAGTACTTCATCTCTTAATTCATTTTCTGTCGCATTTGTACTTGTTTTTGTTCCTATACTATTTATTGTTTTTATTTGTACACTTATCCCATATGATAATATTAAACACATAAATCCTATTACTATACTAATAATTTTTTTGTTCATATCTTTCCTTTCTAATTTGCCCTAAAATATGGTGCAAATCCTTCATTTATATTTCCATTTACAAATATCGTTCCTGAATTTCCTTCTTCTTGTTTTAAAATTGCTTTTACATAATACATTTTGTTTTCTAAGTTTGTTGCATCTCCTAAATTTATTATTATTCGTTCATTATCAATATGAACTATATATTCATCTTGCACATCTATTTGTTGTATCTGAGCACCTATTTCAATTTTTTGTGCTTCATCTTGTATATGTAAAATATTTTCCATTTTGTCTAGGTCATTTTCTTGTAATCTATTTATTTCTCCTATTTGATTTTCTGTTATTTCCATTCCTGTTATTACTGGTAATTCTAATTTTTCTAGTGAATAGTCTAAAAGATATCCTTGTCCATCTATATATATATAACATCCTGTTTGTGTTAATATTTGATATGCTTTTTGTCTTTCTTTTACTTCTATTTTTATTTTATTTGGATATTCCTTCTGTAATTTGACATCTTCAATATATCCATTTCTTTTCAGTTTTACTTTTGTTACTATTTCAGTTGTTATAAATATGTTGTCTCCTTGTTTTACTTCTGATAATTCTAAAATCTCTTCTGGTGTTAATTGTTCATTTCCTATAATTTCTATTGTTTGTATTTTAAATACATCTGAAGTTAGTAAATATATACATATTGCTGTTATTATACATAATATTATAAAAATGATTAATATTATTTTTCGTCTTTTGCGCTTTTTTTGTTCTATTTCTTTTTGCTTATTTATTCTTCTTTTTGGTTGCGTTTTTTGAGTTATCATTATATTTACTCCTTTCTTTTGTATTTTAGTTTAAAATTTCCTATAGTATTTTATCATATTTTATATACTTTTTTCTATAGTTTTTATAAAATTTGTACTAAAAGTATAAATTTTAATAAATCAAAAAGATTATATACTATAAATAATATATAATCTTTTTATTGATAATAAAATTTATTTAGTTATTTTCATTCTTCTTTACGAATATCTGCTCCTAATTGTCTTAACTTTTCTTCCATTTTTTCATATCCTCTTAATATATAATCTATATTATTTATTTGTGTTTCTCCTTTTGCAACTAATGCCTCTATTACTAATGCTGCTCCTCCTCTTAAATCTGTTGAAACAACATTTGCGCCTTGTATTTTTTTGGTTCCTTTTATTATTGCATTTCTACATTCTACTTTTATTTTTGCTCCCATCCTGTTTAATTCCTGAACATATTTATATCTACTTTCAAATATATTTTCTGTTATTACTGATGTTCCTTTTCCTGTTGCAAGTAATGCTGCAAATATTGATTGCAAGTCTGTTGGAAATCCTGGATATGGCATTGTTTTTATATCTATTGCTTTTACTCTTTTTGGTGCTATTATTTCTATTGTATTTTTTTCTACATTTAATTTACAATTTGCTTCTTCTAATTTGTTTATTATTGGTTCTATATGCATTGGATTTGCATTTGTAATTTTTACTCTTCCTCCTGTTATTGCTCCTGCTACTAAATATGTTCCTGCTTCAATTCTATCTGGCATTATGTTATAACTTATTTCTGATAATTTCTTTACTCCTATTATTTCTATTCTATCTGTTCCTGCTCCTTTTATTTTTGCTCCCATTTTATTTAAATATTTTATTAGGTCTTCTATTTCAGGCTCTTTTGCTGCATTTGTTAGTATTGTTGTTCCTTTTCCTAAACATGATGCTAATATTATATTTTCTGTTGCTCCTACACTTGGAAAGTCTAAATTAATTTGATTTCCTATTATTTCTTCTGCATTACATTCTATTTTTCCATGGTCTTCTCTTATCTGTATTCCTAATTTTTCAAATCCTTTTATATGTAAGTCTATTGGCCTTGAACCTATATCACATCCTCCTGGATATGAAAATTTTGCTTTTTTATATTTTCCTATTAATGCTCCTGCTAGTATTACTGATGAACGCATTTTTCTCATTAATTCTTCTGGTATTTCATATTTATGTACTTTACTTGTGTCTATTATTATTTTGTTGTTTTTCTTTGTAACTTTTCCTCCTATTTGTTTTACTATTTCAAACATTGTTTGCACATCTTGTATATTTGGCACATTATATAATGTTGTTTTTCCTGAGTTTAATATTGTTGCTGCTATTATTGGTAATGCTGCATTTTTAGAACCTGAAATTTTTACTTCTCCTTCTAACCTTTTTCCTCCTTGAATTATAAATTTTGACATTTTGTCACCTCTTTTTTATTATTTTGTTATATATTATGTAATTCAAGGTTAAGTTGTGAAAAAAAATGGTACTATATTAATTGGTACCATTCTTCTTATTATCTTTTAGCATTTTATCAAAAATTCAAAGAAATTTTTGTGAATTTCCAAAACTACTCTTCACCAGAATTTAACTTTCTTATTTCTTTAGCATTTTTATCAGATATAACTTTCTTACCTGTTTCCTTCTCTAGTTGCTCTTTTGCAATTTTGGCAATATTTCCTCCTTTTTTAACTGAATCTTCTGCCTCTTTAAATCCTTTACGATTTTTACTTTTTGATATTTCAGTAGAAGATGTTTCTGCAAGCATATTTAAAACAAGTTCCATATTAGTCATATTATCTCGTAAATTTTCTTTTTTTAAACCTTTTAAATTTTTATATTCTTTAACAGAATAACCACTCCAAGCTTGTGTTAAAATATTTGTTAATATTGCAAAATCCTTACTTGCACTTATTCCTTTTTCTTTTAATTCGTCTGTAAATTCTTTTCTTATATCAATAGTTTTTAATCTTTGATTTATCCACTCTTCTGAATATCCTTTTTTTCTATATGTATCTAATGCTCTATTTATTGCTATCTCTGGATCATATGCTTCATCTATTCTTTCTTTTCCAACTTGTGCTAACCATAATTTAAACGGCTCTGCTCTTTTAGATGGTATTGATTGGATTAAACGTAAAACTTGCTCTGTAGTCATTACATCAGTATTATAATATTTACCATCAACAGATTTCATCTTCAGTTGGTTAGTATCACTAACCAACTCACTCCCCTCTTGAATTAACTTATTTTTAAGCCATTTCCAATAGTTTCTTGATTTTTGGTAATCATTATCTGTTAATACTGCTATCACATCTACTACTGAAAAATACCATTTCTCTTGTTCATCATCCCATTTTGCTCTAATTTTTTTATCTTCAAATATTTTTAATTCATTATTTTGTTCCATTATTACCTCTTTTCTTTCAAATGTCCGCTTTTTCCGGGCATTTGAATTTTTTTATTTTATATATTTATATCATATTTCTTACCATTTTTCAATATTTTTGCGAAAATTTGTTCTTATTTTTATTTGTATTTTTCTTGTATTCTATCAGATATAATATCGGTGAATACCTGTTTATAA
>CALXJU010000009.1 GCA_944388705.1 uncultured Clostridia bacterium | reverse complement strand
AATAAATAGAAGAAGAGCAGCAGGAAAACACTTTAGTATAGTTGTCGTAGCAGAAGGCGCAATGCCAAAAGGTGGAACTATTACAATAGCGAATACTAGAAATAATGGTGCAGGAGTAGATAACACTAAACTTGGTGGAGTTGGACAAATTGTCGCAAAGCAATTAGAAGAATTAACAGGACTAGAAGCAAGAAATACAACATTAGGATATATGCAAAGAGGAGGAACACCAACAGCATTTGATAGAGTATTATCAACAAAATATGGCTCAAAAGCTATGGAACTTGCATTAGAAGGAAAGTTTGGAGTACTAACAGTAATAAAAAATGGAAAATTAGATAGTGTATCATTAGAAGATGTTGTAGGTAATAATAAACAAATTGGAGCTGTATCAGGAAATACTGCAGAAAGCAATATAAGAAAAGTAACAATGGATGATGAATTAGTAAAAACAGCAAGAAATATAGGAATATGTTTAGGTGACTAAACTTTCACAAAAAATTCACACAAAAATCGTTGACAAATGGCACTATGTCGAATAAACTGACATAGTGTTCTTTAAATTTAATATAATATTTTAAGGAGGAGAAATATGCTAAAAGTACTAAAAAATTTAAAACAATCATGGATATCAGTTGTCGTTATAATTGCATTATTATGTTTGCAAGCAGCTGTAGACTTGGAGCTACCTAATTACACATCAAAAATAGTTAATGTAGGAATTCAAGCAGGTGGAATAGAAGATTCTGTACCAGACGTAATAAATCAAAATGACATGGAAGTCATTTTATTACTAACTGATGAAGATAATAAAATACTAGAAAATTATGAAGGACCAAATTCAGATGGAAATTATGAAATTAAAGATTTAAAAGATGAGCAAAGAGAAGAATTATCAGACATAATGACAAAACCAGTCATAATTTTCTCATCACTTCAAAGTGAAGAAGAACAATTAGAACAGCTCCTAAAAACTACAACAGAACAAATAGACCAAATGCAAGATTCTATAAAAAAACAAGCAGGAGTAGCAAATGTAAAAATAATATATCAAAATGCAGGTGTAGACACAGACCAAATTCAAATGAATTATATAATGATAACAGGTCTAAAAATGTTAGGTTTAGCTGCAGTAAGTATGGCATGTGGGATTACAATAATGATGTTATCAGCAAGAGTTGGTGCTAGGTTAGCAAGAACATTGAGAGAAAAAATATTTACAAAAGTATTAAGCTTTTCAAATAAAGAATTGAGAGAATTTTCAACAGCATCATTAATAACACGTAGTACAAACGATGTTCAACAAATTCAACAACTAATGGCTATGTTATTTAGAACAGTTGTATATGCACCAATAATAGGAATTGGGGGAATACTTAAAGTATTAAGTCAAAGTAATAGTTCAATGGCATGGATAATAGGATTAGCTGTTATAACAGTATTAATAGTTGTAGCAGGATTATTTGCAGTAGCAATGCCAAAATTCAAAAAATTACAAGACTTAGTAGATAAATTAAATAAAGTATCAAGAGAAATATTAACAGGTCTACCAGTAATTAGAGCATTTAACACAGAGAAAAAAGAAGAAAAAAGATTTGATGATGCAAACACAGATTTAATGAAAACAAATATGTTTGTAAATAGAGCAATGTCAGTAATGATGCCAATGCTAATGTTAATAATGAATGGTGTGTCAATCTTAATAATATGGGTTGGAGGACATAATGTAGACCAAGGAGTTATGCAAGTTGGAGACATGCTAGCATTTATACAATATGCAATGCAAATAGTAATGAGTTTCTTGATGATATCAATGATATCAATTATGCTTCCAAGAGCTTCTGTATCAGCAAACCGTATAATGGAAGTTATTGAAACAGAACCAAGTATAAAAGACAAAAAAGAAACTAAAAAATTAGACCCAAATAAAAAAGGACTTGTAGAATTCAAAAATGTATCATTCAGATATCCTGATGCAGATACTGAAATACTAGAAGATATTAATTTTACAGCTGAACCAGGAAAGACAACAGCAATTATAGGAAGTACAGGAAGTGGAAAATCCACAGTAGTAAACTTAATACCAAGATTTTATGATGTAACTGGTGGAGAATTACTAGTTGATGGAGTAAATGTAAAAGATTTATCACAAAAAGAATTAAGAGATATTATTGGATTTGTTCCACAAAAAGGAATCCTATTCTCAGGAACAATAGAATCAAATATTAAATATTCTGATGAAAATATGTCAGATGAAAAAATGGTTGAAGCAGCAGAAATAGCACAAGCCACAGAATTTATTGAAGGAAAAGATAAAAAATATAAATCAGAAATTGCACAAGGTGGAAATAACGTATCAGGTGGACAAAAACAAAGATTATCAATTGCAAGAGCAATTGCGAAAGACCCAGAAATATTTGTATTTGATGATAGTTTTTCAGCACTTGACTTTAAAACAGATGCAACATTAAGAGAAGCGTTAGCAAAAAGAACTAAGAATAAAACATCAATAATAGTAGCTCAAAGAATAAGTACAATTCTAAATGCAGACAAAATAATTGTATTAGATGATGGAAAAATTGTGGGTCAAGGAACACATGAAGAATTAATGAAAGATAATGAAACATATAGACAAATAGCATTATCACAATTATCAGAAGAAGAATTAAATAAAAAGGAAGGAGGAGAATAATATGCCAGGACCAATGGGAGGACCAAGAGGAGGAAGAACAGTAGAAAAAGCTAAAGACTTTAAAGGAACAACTAAAAAATTAATAAAAAATTATTTATCAAAATATAAAATTGGTATAATAATAGTTTTAATATTTGCAATTGGAAGTACAATATTTTCTATAGTAGGACCAAAAATTTTAGGAAATGCTACAACAGAAATTTTTAATGGTTTAGTAAATAAAATAAGTGGAAATGGCGGAATAGATTTTGGTAAAGTTGGAACAATATTATTAACTTTACTAGGACTATATCTATTAAGTGCATTATTCTCTTTCATTCAAGGATTTGCAATGACAGGAATTGCACAAAAATTAACATATAGATTAAGAAATGATATTTCTGCGAAAATAAATAGACTTCCAATGAATTATTTTGATAAAAAGACAAATGGAGAAGTTTTATCAGTAATAACAAATGATATTGATACATTAGGAATGAACTTAAACCAAAGTGTTACACAAATTATTACAGCAATTTGTACATTAGTAGGAATATTAATAATGATGTTATCAATAAGTTGGCAAATGACATTAATTTCATTAATAGTTATGCCAATAGGTGCATTATTAGTAAAAATAGTTGTAGGAAAATCACAAAAATATTTTAAAAGACAACAAGATTATTTAGGACATGTAAATGGTCAAGTTGAAGAAATCTTTTCAGGATTAACTGTAGTAAAAGCATTTAATGGAGAAGAAAATGCAGAAAAAGAATTTTCAAAAGCAAATCAAGAATTATATAGGTCTGCATGGAGGTCTCAATTCTTATCAGGACTTATGCATCCAATAATGAATTTTATTTCAAATGTTGGATATGTAGGTGTGGCAATTGCTGGAGGATATTTAGCAATTAAAGGTAGAATTACAGTTGGTAATATTCAAAGTTTTATACAATATAACAAACAATTTACACAACCAATTAACCAAATTGCACAAGTTTCAAGTATGTTACAATCAATGGTAGCAGCAACTGAAAGAATATTTGAATTTTTGGAAGAAGACGAAGAAGTAGAAACATATGTAGAAGGCACAACAACAGAAGGATTAAAAGGAAATGTTACTTTTGACCATGTAAAATTTGGATATAACCCAGAAAACATAGTTATAAAAGATTTTAATGCAGATGTTAAAGAAGGTCAAAAAATTGCAATTGTTGGACCAACTGGTGCAGGAAAAACAACTATGGTTAAACTTCTTATGAGATTTTATGATGTTACAGATGGTAAAATTTTAGTTGATGGACATAATATTAAAGATTTTAAAAGAGGTGAACTTCGTCAGATGTTTGGTATGGTTTTACAAGACACATGGTTGTTTGGTGGAACTGTAAAAGATAATATCAAATATAGTAAAGAAGATGCAACAGATGATGAGGTTATTCAAGCTGCTAAAGCTGCTCGTGTACATCACTTCATCAAAACTTTACCAAATGGATATAATTCAGAATTAAATGAAGAATCAAGTAATGTTTCAGCAGGTCAAAAGCAATTACTTACAATTGCTAGAGTTATTTTAGCAGACCCTAAAATCCTTATTTTAGATGAAGCTACAAGTTCAATTGATACTAGAACTGAAATTGAAATTCAAAAAGCTATGGACAATTTAATGGAAGGCAGAACAAGCTTTATTATTGCTCATAGATTGTCTACTATTAAAAATGCGGATTTAATTTTAGTTATGAACCATGGAGATATTGTTGAACAAGGAACACATGAAGAACTTCTTGCTAAAGGCGGATTTTATGAACAATTGTATAATTCTCAATTTGAAGAGGTTGAGGAATAAAATTATAAAATAAAGTGTATGATAATTTCATATGCTTTATTTTTTTGAAAAATTTACAAAAATTGACTTAATCATTTTAAAAAAATTTGACATACTAGAAATATAGAACAAAAAAGGAGGAAATTTAAAAATGAAAAAAATAATAAGCATAATTTCATTAATAATGTTAAGTTTACTTGTTTTTTCAGGAAGCGTATTTGCAGCACCATTAAATAGTGTAACAGTAGATACAGATAAAACAACAGTTAGACCGGGAGAAGAAGTAAAAGTAACAATAGATTTTGGAGAGCAATTAGGAGCATATACAGCAATTGTTGCATATGACAATAAAATATTTGACTATGTATCAGCAGAAGGTGGAACACCAAATGATACATCAGATAAGGTGAAAGTAGTATTTCATGACTCAACAGGTGGAACATCTCCAAGTCAAAGAGTAAGTGTAACATTCAGAGCAAAAGCAGATTTAGAAACATCAAATCCAACAGAATTTTCAATAACAGCTGAAGGTTTAGCAAATCCTGATGCATCAGTAACATATAACGATATTACAACACCAATTGTAAAAAATGTTACAGTTGAACCACAATATGAAGATTATAAAATTGAATTAACATATAGTGGAAATATAGTAAAAGAAGAAGAAAAAGAAATGAAACTATCATATTCATCTTCAATGGGAAGATTTTATGAACATGCAAGATTAGTTGCAGAAGTAACAAAAACAGCAGGTGGAACTGTTCAATTAATAGGAACAGACACTTCACAACTAGAACATGACATCATACAAAGTGGATGGGGAGATGCACAAGGATATAAAATAGGAGGAAAAGACGTTTCGCAAGTATTAAATGTAAGAGCAAAATTTGGAGAAGTAGGAGATTATTCAATAACATTAAAATTAATAGATAGAGATAATTCAGATTCAGTTATAACACAAGAAACATTTAATTTTACAGTATTAGATAATACAACAATAACTCCACCAGCAGAAGAACCATCGACACCAACAACACCTGAAGAAACTCCAAATGAACAACAACCATCAACTAGTGAAGAAATTACCAAAACAGAAGAAACACCAACAACACTACCAAAAACAGGTATAAATATATATGCTCAAATAATTATAACTTTAATTGTTTTAGCAGTATTATGTTTAATAATTAGAAAAATAAACAAAAAGTAAATGAGATAATTCTCATTTACCTACATAGAGGAGAATTCAGATGAAAAAGAAAATGATAATTATCATGATTTTGGTAAATACTATTTTTATAATAATATTTTATAATTTTTATAATCTAGTGAACAAATATAGAGATTATGAAAAAGAAACAACACATAATTATACAGCAGAGAGTGTAACTAGAGTTAAAGATGAGATTAAAGTTCCAATTCAATCACAAACGCAAAAACAATATCCAAAAGAAGAAATTATAAAAGAATATAAAGGTTATGCAGTATGTGCAAGGTTACAAATTCCGGCAATAGAATTAGAAACTTATGTATTAAAAGAATATTCAATTCAAGCATTAAATGTTTCTGTAACTAAATTTTGGGGAGCTAACCCAAATCAAATTGGAAACTTTTGTGTAGCAGGACATAATTTTGTTAGAAAAAATATGTTTAGAAATTTAAAAAAGTTGGTAGTTGGGGATAAAATAATTGTTACTGATAATTCTGTAGGAATTGTTGAATATGAAGTATATGATATTTTTCAAGTTAATCCTAAAGAAGTAGACTGCTTAGACCAAGAGACTAATGGGAAAAGAGAAATAACATTAATTACTTGTACAACAGATTCTAAAAAAAGAATAATTGTTAAAGCAAGGGAAATTTGGTAATTTTGGGACGGTTCTCTTTTTTCCCTTTTGGCAATTTAAGAACCGTCCCCAAATTTCCCAAAGGGAAAAAAGAGAACCGTCCCAAAATTGCCAAAAGGGAAAAAAGGGGACAGACCCCAAATTTCCCAGAAAGGAAACTATGAAAAAAAGAAAATCTGTATATATAATATTATTATTTATATTAATAAGTATAATGATATTTTTATTTTTTAATGTAGAAGCATCTACAAAAACTTCAGGAATAGAAAATTTTCCAAGTAGTTATCAACCATATTTAGAAGAAATACTAAAAAAACATCCAAACTGGAAATTTATCCCATTATATACTAATTTGGATTGGAATTATGTAATTAGTGAAGAAAATGTTTTTGGAAAAAATTTAGTACCTAAAAATTATTCAGATAGTTGGAAAAATACAACACCTGGTCAATATAATGTAGAAGTAGATGCAGGCTGGGTAGATAGTTCTAAACAGGCAGTAGAATATTGTATGGACCCAAGAAACTTTTTAAATGAAGTACGTTTATTTCAATTTGAGGAATTATCATATTCAGCAAATACAAATAGTTTAGATGGAATAGAAAAAATATTATATGGAACAGAATTTTATAATAGACAAGTAACATATTTAGATGCAAATGGAAATAGTTATTCAATGAATGCAAAATATGCAGATTTAATACTAAAAGGTGGACAAACTTCAGCTGTAAGTCCATATCATTTAGCATCAAGAATAAAACAAGAAGTAGGACCATTTTTATCACATAGTTCAATAAGTGGAACTGTTGAAGGGTTTAAAGGATTATATAATTTTTATAATATAGGAGCAACAAGTTCATCAGAACCAATGGGTGCAATAAAAAATGGATTACAATATGCGAAAGATGGAAAAGGTGCAAGTGCAGAAACAAAAAGAAAATATTTGATACCATGGGATAATAAGGAAAAAGCAATAACAGGTGGAGCAATTTTTATTGGTTCAAGTTATATAAATGTTGGGCAAAATACAATTTATTTGCAAAAGTTTGATGTAATAGACCATAATGGTGATGGTATGTTTTGGCATCAATATATGACAAATGTATTAGCACCATATAGTGAATCAAAATCAATATATAACGGATATTCAAAAACAGGAATATTAGATACTGCAATGAGTTTTGTAATACCAATTTATGAAAATATGCCAGAAATTCCAACTCAAAGTCCAAGTATTAATACAAATGATTTTACACAAGACAATACAAAAGTTTATTGTAATGCAAATACTGTTAATATAAGAACAGGACCAGGAACATCTTATGAGATTATTACAACTGTTTCAAAACCAACTAAAATGACAAGACTTCAAAGAGGGCTCCAATCAGGAGAAAGATGGGACAAAGTTCAATTAGAAAATGGGATAGTTGGATATATATACCAAACTTATGTAACAGAAGTTCCTCCAGTACAAATCGAAAAAATAGCTCTTAGTATAGATAATACAACATTACAAAAAGGAGAAAGTAAACAATTGCAAATAACAATTACACCGACTGAAGCTTCTAGTCATAAAGTAATTTATACTTCAAGTAATCCAAATGTTGCAACAGTAGATGATTCGGGAAACATACAAGCAATAAGTTCAGGAAAAACAATTATAACTGTAAAAGCAGAAGAAAATTCTGTACAAGAGCAAATTGAAATAGAAGTATATAGTAAAGTTACAGGAATTGAAATCGACCAAAGTGAAATTTTTATGCAAGTTGGAGATACGTTCAAAATAAATGCAAATATAGAACCAGAAGATGCAAATAATAAAGAGATTTTATTTAAAAGTGATAATCTTGAAATTGCAACAATTGATGAATATGGAAATATAAATGCAAAACAAACAGGAACAACAACTATTACCGCTTCTTCAAAAGAAAATTCCGAAATAAAAGCCGAATGCAAATTAACAGTAGGAAGAAAATTAGAAGATTTTGAAATTCATTTTGATAGTTCTCTTCAAGTGAATAGTAATCAAATAACGGGAATAGATTATACTAATAATACAGTACTAAATATTAAAAATCTAATAACTACGGATTTTGATATTGAAATTGTAAATAACAAAAATGAAATATTAGAAGATTTAGAATTAGTTGGAACAGGAAGTAAAATAAGAGTATTAGAAAATAGTAATCTTCTAACCGAATATGAAATAATTTTATACGGAGACGCAAATGGAGATGGAAAAATAAATAGTGTCGATTTATTAGTATTACAAAGACACATTTTAGAAATAGAACCATTAAAAGAAATTTACAGAAAAGCAACAAATATTAATAAAAATGGTAATAAACCAACATCAGTAGATTTACTGTTAATTCAAAGACACATACTAGGACTAAAAATTATAGAGCAATAGGAGGAAAGATATATGTTAAGAAAAATCATGAATATATGTATTATATTAATATGCTTAATGATAACTAAAAGTTTTGCTAACACCACAGGAACAGTTTATTTGAATACTAATAAAGAAATTGTTGAAATTGGAGAAGAAATAGAAGTTACAATAAATATCGAAAATATAAAAACAGCAGCTTTTACAGCATATATTAATTTTGACGACACAAAATTTGAATATATTTCTGGAACAGAAAATACAAATGTAATTGGAAATCGTGTTATCACTTTATGGTTTGACCAACTTGGAGGTAAACAAGCAAAAACAGGAGAGTTGATAAAATTAAAATTTAAAGCGAAAGCAAATGGACTTGCAAATTTTGTTGTTAGTGGACAATTCTATTCTGAAAATGGACAATTAATTGAAACAGATTTTAAAGAACTTCAAGTAGAAGTTGGAAAAAAAGAAGCTAAATTGACATCAGATGAACAAGGAACAGATACTAATAAAAGTAATGCAGAATTAAAAAGTCTTAGAGTCGATATAGAAGGAATAGTTCCTACATTTGCTCAAGATGTAAAGCAATATTATTTAAATATTCGAAATACAATTAATAATGTAGATGTTCTAGCTGTTGCTGAAAATCCAAAATCTTCAATTGAAATTACAGGTAATACAAATTTAAACGATGGGTTAAATATAATATCAATAAAAGTGGTGTCAGAAGATAAAACACAAGAAAATATATATAATATAAATGTTACTAAAACTGCTAACTTAGATACAGCAAATACAAATTTAGAGACTTTAGCAATTGAAAATGTATTATTAAATCCTCCTTTTGATAATACTATTACACATTATGATATAGAAATTTCTAATTCGACTACACAATTAAATATTTTAGCAGTTCCAGAAAATGAAAATGCTAGTACTTCAATTAGTGGAAACAATGATTTAAAAGAAGGAAATAATCAAATTGTAATTTCTGTTACCGCTTCTAATGGTTTTACTAAAAAAGATTTTATTATTAATGCTTATAAAAGAAATGCACAAGAAGAAGAACAATTTATAAATGAACAAGAAATGCAACAAGAAAAATTGGAAGAAGCATATGAGATTGAACAGACTTTCAAAGTCGAAGAAAATATTTCAGAAGAAGCAAATAATAATAAATGGTATATTATTGGAGGAATAATTGTTACAATCATTGTAATTTCTATTATCGGGATTATATATTTTAAAAAGAAAAAGTCAGGTAATAACTAAAATTGCCTGATTTTTTGAATTGCATTTAATGAAAACTATTGCAAAAAATGGTAAATGACAATATAATATACGCAAACAAGATAAGAAGGGGAATATATGAAAAAAATTAAATACATAATAGCTATATTTATATTTAGTATAATAATAATGTTAATTGATGTAAATAATGGTTACATAAAAGGACATGATACAGACTTTCACATGCCAAATATAACAGCAACAAAAGAACAGATATCATGGGCTAATTTAACAGCACAAGAACCATTAAAATATGTAGCAAATGACTTTGGATATGGAACAAGATTTTTTTATCCACCTTTACCACATTTAACATCTGCATATATAACAAAAATTTTAGAAGTTTTTAATATAGGTAATGTAGCAGTAGGAATGAGAATTACTCAATGGCTCACATTATTATTATCTGGAATAACATTCTATTTATTATGTACAAAAATATTCAAAAATAAAAAAATAGCAACTCTATTGTCATTATTTTATATGACTGCACCATATCATTTAGCACAAATTTTTATAAGAGATGCATTTTCAGAAATGTTTATACCAATTGCAATTCCTTTAATCATTTTAGGACTATTATATTTGGTAGAAAAAAATTATAAACTTTTCTTTTTATGTTTTGTTGGCGGATATACAATAGCAATATATTCACATTTGGCAATGACAATATATTTTACAATAATGATATTAGTAACATTTTTTATAATATATTTTAAACAGTTATTTACCAAAAAACATATTTTATATCTAATATTAGCATCAATATTAATATTACTACTAACCGCTTCTTTTTGGTTGCCAATGCTTGAAATAAAGATTAAAGGAAACTATGGAGTATTTATACCTTATTTTATTACAGCAAAAGGAGATATGAGAAATAGTGTAATTTCTATAATGGAATTATTTACATTTGATAGAGAAATAGATTTTCATTTTATTAGATATAATCTTCAACTATTTGTAACAATAATGTTTTTTATAAGTTTAATATTTATTGTAATAAAAAAGTTGTGGAAACAAAAAGTATTCATATTTTTCTTAATATTTACAGTTCTTTCAGCAATTATGCTAACATCATTATTTCCATGGTATTATGTGCCTGATTTTTTACAGACTTTACAATTTCCATGGAGGCTTGCAATTTATGTTGCATTTGGTGCAATAGTGATAACAGGTATATGTTTGAAACAGATTGAAAATAAAAAATATTTTAATATTACAGCTACTATTTTATTAGTATTTACATTAATAGGAACATATATTAATATTGACCATCTAGAAGAAGATAAAATAGATTTAAATAATTTAAATAATGCCAAATCTATGGGAAATCAATTAGAATATTTGCCAGAAAAAACTTTAAATAATAAGGATTATTTTTATAACAGAACAGATGAAATTATTATAACACAAGGCTCTGCTCAAATTACAACAACTTTTGATGATGTGCCTGATATGGCTTTTGATGTTAAAACAAATGAAACAATTACAATAGAATTACCAAGATTATATTATATGGGATATAAGTTAGAAGTAGATGGACAAGATATAGAATTAACTGAAAGTGATTATGGCTTCTTACAAGCAACTATTTCTCAAAGTGGAACATATAAGTTAACATATGAAGGAACATTTGTTATGAAAATTGCAAATTGGATAACTCTTATTACTCTAATTGGTGTAATAGCTGCTATTATTAAAAATCATAAAAAAGTACTTTTATTGGAAGAAAAAAATAATTAATTTATAAAGTTAGAAATTACATAATTCTTTAGTAGAATATATGCAAATTTCTAACTTTTTGTTTTAGTGAATATTATAATAATTTAATATAAAATTATTTAGTTTCACTTTCTAATTCTTTTTTTATTTTCTCGAATTGTTGCTTGTTTACTTTAGTATATTTCATTATATCTTTTTCAGGTACATTATAATTTAACATATTTTTTATAATCTGTGAAATACCTTGAGAAATACCTTGAGCAATACCTTGAGTAATCCCCTTAGAAATTCCATTAAGTTCTTTATTAATATATTCTTCTCTTAGTCTATCAGCAACAGTACTCATAGTTTCATCAACCTCACTTTCTTCAATTAAATTTAAAATTTGTTTAATATTATTTATATTAGAATATAAATAGGTAATAATTTGCTTTAGTTTAATTAATTCTGCTTTTTTGCCAGTTGAATTTTTTAAAATTTTTTTTAGATTTTCTATAACTTCATCATTATTTTTACATTTTTCTAAAATCATAGCATTTGCAACCATAGTATTTAACTTTAGTAAATCTTCAATTTTAAAATTATTTAAATCAATTAATTTGAATTTTGTATCAAGTGAATTAAAATTAAGTTCAGGATATTCAACCTCACAATCGACAAATGAGGTGCTAGCGTTCCATTTAGTATTACCAATATATAAAACAATTGGAATAACTTTAGGAAATTTGTAATATTTATTATTTATATTTTTACCGTTAATAGCTAGCCTAATAGTTTCTACACAATAATTTAATATTCTATAAGGCATTGAATAATCAACACTAGTTTGTTGCTCAATTAAATAATAAATTTCTCTATCTTTTAATTTATATAAAATATCAGCTTGATTATATTTGTAATTTTTAGTTATAAAATTGGGATTTTGTAATTCTAAATCTTTTGACTTAATATTCAATTCAAAAAAATAGTTTAAAAAATTTGCCATTTCATTTTTATCATAAAAAAGAGTTTTAAAAATTTTGTCATGTTTTTTGTCATTTTCTCTAATATCATTATCAACTTGATATTCTTCCTCATCTTCACAAACTGATAAAAAGCTTTCAGGAGAATCTATATAAACTATTGCTCCGTCTTTAACAAACAATTCATCATATTTTCCAATACATTTTAGATAATCCCAATAAGTAAATTCATAATCTTCTATAAAAAAACCTCCTTTTAATTTTTTTGTATTATAAATAAAGACATATTAAATAAAGACAATCACCTCCTTGTTGAAATATTTTTTCTAACTTGATTTTAAAATTTGATATAAAAATCTTAGAAATTAAAAAATAATAAAAAAATTAAATTGAAAATCTAATATGGATATATTTTAACATCTTTTACCAATTATATCAAGAGGTTTTGAAAAAAATTTTTCTTGAAAAATTACAATATTTGAAAAAGAAAATCATTAATTAAACAAATTAAAGATATAACTTAAAACTACTATATCAATAAAACATATAAAAATCAAGAGATTTGAAAACAAAATTTATAGAAAATTAATATATAATAAGTACTATATTTTAAGTATTTACATATTTTTAAAGCATTTTCGTATCTTTAATTTGTTTAATTAAAGAAAAAAATGAAGGGAGAGCAAAAGAAAAAATGAAAAAAGAAAAAGGAATAACATTAATAGCATTAGTAGTAACAATTGTAGTATTATTGATACTTGCAGGAGTAAGTATAAGTATGTTAACAGGAGAAAACGGTATTATAACACAAGCACAAGCTGCAAAGCTTGCAACAGAAAAATCAAGTTTGAGAGAACAATTACAATTAGATGCTATTTCAGGAGCAGAAAAAGATTCATTAGAAGTGTTTACGAGCTTAGGCTATATAGGAGAAAATAATCAGGTGTTAGTAGAAAAAATACCAAATATAAAGCTGTCAACAGGAAAAGGAACAAATGGAAAAGATATATACATAATAGAAGAACAAGAAGATAAATACCAGCTAGTATATATAGATAAAAATGGAGATAAAATAGAAGTAGGTGATGTGGGTTCAGTACAAAAAGAAGAAGGACCATTTTCATACACACAATCAGATATAGATGAAACTTTAAAATATTTTAAGTGGAGCATAGAAGAAGTTACAGAAGAACTAAAAGAAGAAAGACGGATATAGCGATGATACAGTTGGAAAAAAAGTAGCAGTAATATATGATACATTTGAAGATTACTATATACAAGATAAAGGTACATTTTTCCCTATAGACAAAATAGTAATACCTAATAAAATAGAAGATTCAGATTTTGTAGATATAGACTATAGTTTTAATAGTTTAAAAAATGTCGAGACAATGATTCTTTTGAATGATTACGGAGTATTTAATTCTTCATATGGAAGTTCTATAAAAAATATTAAATTATCTAAATATGGAAAATGTGATGTTATAATTAAAGAAGCAACAGAACTAACAAAAATACAAATTGATGAAGATAATCCAAATTATATATTACAAGATGATATATTATTTAGTAAAGATATGAAAACTTTATATTTTTATTCTCGATGGAAAAGTAATACTACATATACAATTCCTAATGAAGTTGAAACAATAGGAAATTATGCGTTTAGAAATTGTAACAATTTAATAAAAGTGGAAATGTCTAATAGTATAACACAAATAGGTTCAGAAGCATTCAGAGAATGTAGCAATTTGAAGGAAATAAAATTATCAGAAAATTTAAAAGAAATCAGTATATCAATGTTTATGAGTTGTATTAAATTAGAAGTATTAAATTTACCAAATTCAATTGAAACTATTAGGGGAGGAGCATTTTATAATTGTGAAGCTCTAAAAAATATTTTTATTCCTAATTCTATAATTACTATTTTTGAAGAAGGAAAAATATCTTCAAATGCTAACAGGTATTCTACTTTTGGAGGATGTGATAATTTATTAGTAACAGTTGAATCAGGTTCAACATTACAATTAAGTGACTTTACAGATGCAGGATTAGAAAAATCACAAGTAATATTTGAATAATTAAAATAGGTAAGAAAATGGAAGAATTACAGAAAATACTATTGGTAATCACAGTCTTAGTATTAATATTATCAACAATACTAGTGGGATTACCAATAAGAAATAATATAGAAATAATAAATTGCATATTAGCTATTGTAGCGATAATATATATAATAATTAAGTTAAAAAATAAAACACCAATCATCACAAATACATTAGATGTATTTGTGATTGTATTGATGTTTTCATGTGTTATACCATTAATATTTAATACATATAATTCTTTAGAAGAAACAGTATTAAATATTTTTATGTATATAAGTATGACATCCATTTATTTTATTGCTAAAGAGTTAATAAGTAGCAATAAAAAAGAAAAAAATATAAGAGTAATAATTGTTACATTAATAATTTGTGGTATTATATTATTTATATTTGGAATAGATAATTTAACAACAAACATATTTGAAAAATTTCTATCAACATTAAGAATACCACAATTTAAAAACGGAGAACAAAGATTAATATCTAGTTTAGGATATGCAAATAGTTTAGGAATAATAATGGCAATGAACTATTTGTTATCAATTAATCTATATGTAAAAGAAAAAAATAGATATTTAAAAATATTTGGTGGAAGTACAAGTTATGTATTTTTGTCAGGATTATTACTTACTCAATCAAAAGGAAGTATGTTAACTCTTCGGAATAATATATATGATATATTTGTTATTAAATAAAAAATCAAAAGATAAAGTGCAAATATTACAAATAACAATTATTAGTATAGTGACATCATTTTTGTATTATTTAATTTTTTCTAAATTCAATAATAATGAAATAATAATATGGACAAGCATAATTTTATTATATATAGCAACTGTTCTATTTTTGAATTTAATACAAAAAACAACCGTAAAATTACAAAATATTATATATAAAATAAAAGTAAAAGAATTTATATTTATTATCTTAATATTAATGATTATTTTTATTATTATATTTATAGTAGCATTAAAATTTACACAACCATTAGTTTTGTTTAAAAATAGTGAATATGGAGAAATAAGAAGAGTAATAAGAAATATTGCTTCAAACAATATATATGAGATTTATTTTAATATAAATGCTACAACTTCTAATGTTGAAGACATATATAAAATTAATATAGATGAAGAAAATAGATATGACCAAGTCATAAATACGCATGAAATAAGTTTTGGTAATTATAATGGGGAAAAAAAGATAAAAATTTTAACAAATGAAGATACACATAGATTAACATTAAGATTTAACAAAACAATTTCAGAAAATAATGGAGAATTAATAATAAAAAATTTTGGGATAAATGGAAAAGAAATACCTTTAGACTATAAATTTATTCCAATGTCATTAATAAGTAATATACAAAGTATCACTTTTTCAAACAAAAATGTATGGGAAAGAGGAATATTTATCATAGATGGAATAAAACTTGCTAATCAAAATTGGTTAACAGGTATTGGTGGCAACGGTTGGGAAGAAGCATATAAATCTGTACAAAGTTATAATTATGATGCAAGAGAATCTCATTGTTATATAACCCAATTATGGATAGAAAATGGAATAATAGCAGTTATTGCATTTGTTGGTATATTAGTAATAACAATCAAAACAATATTGAAAAATAAAAAGAATCAATATTGTAATATAATTTTTTTATCAATATTGATGATTGTATTACATAGTTTTATTGATTTCGATATGTCTTTCTTTTGTATAAAGATAATTGTTTTTATGGGATTAGGAATTTTATCTGGGTATAAAATAGAAAATATAAAAAATGAAACAATAAATAAATTATTTTCCATTTTATTAGTTATAATATTTATGATTTCTGCAATTGAAAATTCTAAAATCTTTATAATAAATAATAATATGGAAAAATATAATGAGATAGCTGAAATAGAGAAAGTTACAAAATTATTACCATATTCATTACAATTAAAAGAAAGGCAATTAGAGATATTGTATGAAAAACAAGACAATGAACAAATACTAAAAATTGTGAAACAAATTATGAAAACAGAAAAAAATTATAATAAATTTATATTATATGACATTGTAGAGAATATAGCAATAAATCAAATAGATAACGGACAAGAACAAGAGGGAATGGAAAATTTGGAAAAAGCTTATAACATATTTGCAAAAGAAAATACATTAAAATTAGATATGAACAATTATAAAAATATTTGTCAAACAATAGAAAACACTTGTAAAAAATTAGAAAATCAATTAAAATATAAACAGATTATATTAAAATTAAATCAATTAATCATAGACACAGTTAATGAGTTCGAAGAAAATATTAAAGATTATGAGATAACACGAAAATCAAAAGAAGAATATCTAAAAATAAAAGTGACTTTAGAAAATTATAAGGAAAATGCTGAAAAATATATACAAGGAAATAATATTCAATAGATTAATAAAGAAAGGCTAATATGAAAGAAAAAGTTGTAGTAAAATTACCAATTAGAATTAATTTTGGTGGTGCGTGGTCAGACACACCTCCATTTTGTATAAATGAAGGTGGCTGTGTATGTAATACATCAGCAACTATAAATAATAGAAGGCCAATAGTAGTTAAAATAGAAAAAATAAACCAAGAAAAAATCATAATAGAAAACGAAAATCAAAAAACAGAAATCTTAAAATTAGAAGAATTAGAGAATGTTGACATAAAAGATAAATTTGCTCTAGAAAAAATCAGTTTAAATATAGTAAATACAAAAGTTTTAGGATTTAAAATAAGTATTTCTACTAAAGACATTCCAAGAGGTTCTGGGTTAGGCACTAGTAGTATTTTAGCATTAGCAATAATAAAAGCACTTTATAAATTTAACGAAAAGAAAACAACTGATAAACAACTAATTAATCAAGTATTAGAAATAGAAAAAAGATTAGGAACAGGTGGAGGTTGGCAAGACCAGGCGGGTGCAGTAAAAAATGGAATAAAATTGATTACAAGCAAACCTGGAAAAATACAAAATTTAAATATAGAAAAAATTCTTATTCCTGAAGAAGCAAAAAAAGAACTTAAAGAAAGATTTGCGCTTGTATATACAGGAGAAACGAGAGAGTCTAAAGAAATAGTGCAATCTATCATGACTAAATATCTAAAAGATGATAAACAAAAGCAAAAAATAGTAGAACTTAAAAAAATTGCAATTGAAATGAAAGAAGAATTAGAAAAAGGAAATATAGACAAGTTTGCTGAATTATTAGATAAGAATTATGAAATATCCAGAACATTAAATGAAAAAATAGTAAACAAAAATGCTAAAAGAATATTTGATATAACAAATGATATTATAAGTGGAAAAATGATATGTGGAGCCGGTAATGGTGGTTTTGTAGAACTTATTTTGAAAAAAGGAATAACTAAAGAACAATTACAGAAAATATTAGAAAAAGAGTTTAATAACAATGTAATAAGTCAATGGGAGGTAGAACTGGAATAAATATGAATAAAATAAAAATTTGGTTTTGTGATTTTTGGCCATTATTCAAAATGACAGATAATTTTATAATAAATATATTAAAAAAACATTATGAAATTGAATTTTCTCAAAACGAACCAGATTATTTGTTTTACTCTAACTTTCGGTTTTAAACATTTAAAATATGATTGTATAAAAATTTTCTATACAGGAGAAAACGTATTTCCAAATTTCAATATTTGTGATTATGCCATAGGACCACATGATTTGAAATTAGAAAAAAGGTATTTACAATTACCAATTTATCTAATAAAAAAAGGGCATTTTATAAAACTTCCAGAAAGAAAAAAATTAAATAAAGAGGATTTAAAAATAAAAAAAGAATTTTGCAATTTTATATATAGTAATAAAAATGGAAATCCAATTAGAAAAGAATTTTTTGATGAATTAAGCAAATATAAAAATATTATTTCAGCAGGTAAATTTTTAAATAATACAGGATATGCCATAAAAAACAAAACAGAAATACAAAAACAATGTAAATTTACAATTGCATTTGAAAATGAAAAATATCCTGGATATAGTACCGAAAAAATAATAGATGCATTTATTGCAAGAACAATACCAATCTATTGGGGAGATGAAACTATAACAGATAATATAAATCAAAAGTCGTTTATATACTGCAATTCAAGTAAAGATATACCAGATGTTATAAGACGAATAAAACAAATTGATAAAAATGATGACTTATGGTTAAAAATGGCAAATGAACCAATATTTTTACAAAAAGATTATGAAAAAATCAAAGAAAAAGAATTGGAAGATTTTTTAATAAATACAATAGAAACCAAAAAGCAGAAAATACCAAAATCATTAGAAGCTAAAAGAGTAAAAAGAATTATAAAAAAAGGAAGTTTATTTATAAACATAAAACATAAAATACATAGAATAAAAATTGAAAAAGGAGTAAAAAATTATAAGAAATGAATTATGAGGAAAAAGTTAGTATTATAATTCCGGTTTATAATGAAGAAAAATGGATAAGACAAACGATTGAAAATTTAAAAGAGCAAATATATAAAAACTATGAAATTATTTTAATAGATGATGGCTCAACAGATAAAAGTAAACAAATAATATTAGAATATACTGATGATGAAAATATAAAATTAATTTCTTTAGAAAAAAATGTAGGACCAGCAATAGCGAGAAATGAAGGGTTAAAAATTGCAACAGGCAGATTTATATGTTTTCAAGATGCTGATGATTTATGGGAAAAGCATAAATTAGAAAAACAGATTAATTTTATGAAAAAGAATGATTGTGCTTTTTCATATACGGCATTTAAATATTTAAATGATAATAAATTAAAAAAAGATAAAATAGTTAATGTACCACTAGTATTGGATTATAAAAAAGCATTAAAAGATACAAGAATATTGACAACATCAGTAATGTTAGATAGAAATAAAATAAATAAAGAATTATTACAAATGCCAAATGTTCCAGCAGAAGATGTTGCTACTTGGTGGAACATTTTAAAAAATGGATTTTTAGCATATGGTTTAGATGAAGTTCTAGTATATTATCATATAACATCTAATAGATTAACTTCAAATAAATTTAAATCTGCTAAAAATAGATGGAATGTTTATAGAAAAGTAGAAGGATTTAATATTTTACAATCTTTATATTATTTTTCATTTTACATTTTTAATGCAATTAGAAAAAGACTATAAATAAAATGTTTTGAAATTATTTATAGTCTTTTAATTTATTCTTTTAATTCTTTTGCAAGTTTGCTAATTGCTTTAGTTTCTATACGAGAAACATATGAACGAGAAATTCCCATAGATTTAGCGATTTCAATTTGAGTTTTAGGTTTATTTCCATCAAGACCGAAGCGGAGTTCCAAAATAGTTCGTTCACGAGATTTAAGAACTTTTTTCATTTTATCATATAAAAGCTTAATTTTCATTTTGAGGTCAACAGAATCTTCAACACTACGTTCATCATTTTCTAAAACTTCTTGTAATGTAACAACATTATCATCTTTATCTTTACCAATAGGGTCATTTAAATAAACTTCTGCACCTAATTTTTTAGTAGCCCTAAAATGCATTAGAATTTCATTATCAATGCAACGAGAAACATATGTAGAAAGTCTAGCACCTTTGTCAACATTAAAACTATTAATACCCTTGATAAGACCTATAGTACCAATAGAAATTAAATCATCTTGGTCAACATTTGAATTTGTATATTTTTTACAAACATGAGCGACTAATCTAAGATTTTTTTCAATTAAAATATTTCTAGCTTCATCATCTCCTTTTTTTAACCTTTCAAGACATAAACGTTCTTCTTCAGCAGAAAGAGGCTCAGGAAAAACCTGAGTACCTGAAATAAAGCCTACTGTAAAAACAGCAGTTTGTAGAAATTGTATAAAACCACTTAGTAAAAGTGTATAAAACATAAACATACCTCCATATTCTCATAACAAAATATATGCTAGGAAAAAATAAAAGTGCATGACCTTTAAAAAATAAATTTATGAATAAATTTTTTGAAATTTGAAAAAATAATCCATAGGAGGAATTAAAAATGGAAGATATAAATGTAAAAGTTTTAAATGAAGTTAATAAAGGGACTACTATGGGAATGGATGCAATTTCATATGTCGCAAGTAAAGTAGGTGACCCTAAATTTCAAGAAGTGCTTGATGTGGAATATGGAAAATATAAAAAAATATATAATCAAGTTGATGAAATTTATTCACAATATAGTGATTCTCAACCACAAGAAACTAATGCAATGAATAAAATGATGACATGGTATGGAATTCAAATGAATACTATGACTGATAAGAGTAATTCTAAAATTTCTGAACTATTATTACAAGGAACTAATATGGGAATTATTGAAGGGAGAAGATTATTAAATAATAATCCAAGTGTAGACCCTGAAGTTAAAAAAATTTTAAATGATTTTGTTGTAATGCAAGAAGATAGTGTAGAAACTTTAAAGAAGTATTTATAATTTTAAAATTTATAAAAAAATAAATATATTACTATTCCATGGCCAAAACATATTCTGGGTCTTCGTCGGGGGTCTTGGCCTTATTTCATAGTAATATATTTATTTTTTAGATAAAAGTAAAAAAAAATTTAAAATACTACTTGAAAAGTAGTATTTTTTGTTATAGAATAAAGTTGCCTAGAAAGGTAAATAATAGTAATAGATGTTAAAAAGATTAACATCTTAAAAAGGAGGAAATTTTATGTCAGTAAAAGTAGGAATTAACGGATTTGGAAGAATAGGAAAACTAGCATTCCAAGCAGCTTTAGGAAAAGGAGATGTAGAAGTCGTAGCAGTAAACGATCCATTTGTAACAGCAGATTATATGGCATATATGACAAAATTTGACACAGTACACGGAAGATTTAATGGAACAGTTGAAGAAAAAGACGGAAATTTAGTAGTAAATGGAAAAACAATTAAAGTATATAATGAAATGGAACCAAAAAACATTCCATGGGGAGAATTAGGAGTAGAATATGTATTAGAATGTTCAGGAGTATTTACAACAATGGAAAAAGCACAAGCACACTTAGAAGGAGGAGCTAAAAAAGTAATAATAAGTGCACCATCAAAAGATGCACCAATGTTTGTAATGGGTGTAAATAATGACACATATACATCAGATATGAACATAGTATCAAATGCATCATGTACAACAAACTGTTTAGCACCACTTGCAAAAGTTATAAATGATAACTTTGGAATTAAAGAAGGATTAATGACAACAGTACATTCTACAACAGCAACACAAAAAACAGTAGATGGAGCATCTAAAAAAGATTGGAGAGGCGGACGTGCTGCATCAGCAAACATAATCCCATCATCTACAGGAGCTGCAAAAGCAGTAGGAAAAGTAATTCCAACATTAAATGGAAGATTAACAGGTATGTCATTCAGAGTACCAACAGTTGATGTTTCAGTAGTAGATTTAACATGTAACCTAGAAAAACCAACAACATATGAAGAAATATGTGCAGCAGTAAAAAGAGCTACAGAAAACGAATTAAAAGGAATAATGTCATATACAGATGAAGCAGTTGTATCTTCAGATTTTGTTGGAGATATGCATACATCAATATTTGATGCAACAGCTGGAATAATGTTAACAGATACATTTGTTAAATTAGTAGCATGGTATGACAATGAATGGGGATATTCAAACAAATTAGTAGACTTAGCATGCTATATGGCAGAAGTAGACCATAAATAATATAAAACAAATAGGTTAGGGAGTTAGAATAAGTCTAACCTCTAGCCTTTTGGTGCGTGTTTATGTATAAACATTTTAGAAAGGGAGAGTTAAAAATGAGTAAAAAAACAGTAAGAGATATTGATTTAAAAGGAAAGAAAGTATTTGTAAGATGTGACTTTAATGTTCCAATGGATGAAAATCAAAATATAACAGATAATAGAAGAATAGTTTCAGCATTACCAACAATAAAATATTTAATAGAACAAAATTGTAAAATAATTTTGTGTTCACATTTAGGAAGACCAAAAGGAGAAGTAAAACCAGAATTTTCACTAGCACCTGTTGCAAAAGAATTATCAAAATTATTAGGACAAGAAGTGTTAATGGCAAAAGATGTAATAGGAGAAAGTGCAAAATCTCTAGCATCATCATTAAAAGAAGGTCAAGTAATGTTACTTGAAAATGTAAGATTTCATAAAGAAGAAACAGACAATAATCCAGAATTTGCAAAAGAATTAGCAAGTATGGCAGAAGTATTTGTTAATGATGCATTTGGAACAGCACATAGGGCACATGCTTCAACAGAAGGAGTATCACATTATTTACCATCAGTATCAGGATTTTTAATTGAAAAAGAATTAAAATTCTTAGGAGATGCATTAAACAATCCAGAAAGACCATTTGTAGCAATATTAGGAGGAGCAAAAGTTTCAGACAAAATAGGTGTTATAGATAGTTTATTAGAAAAAGTAGATACATTAATGATTGGTGGAGGAATGGCATATACATTCTTTAAGGCACAAGGATATGGAGTTGGGAATTCACTTTGTGAACCAGATAAATGTGAATTAGCATTAAGTTTAATGGAAAAAGCAAAAAATAAAGGTGTTAAACTAATATTACCAGTTGATACAAAAATAGGAAAAGAATTTAAACCAGATACAGAAAGTAAAACAGTTGCATGGACAGAAATTCCAGATGGATGGGAAGGATTTGACATTGGAGAAAAAACAATTGAAATGTTCAAAAATGAACTAAAAAATGCAAAAACAGTAATTTGGAATGGACCAGTTGGATTATTCGAATTTGACCAATTTGCAATAGGAACAAATGAAATAGCAAAAGCTTTAGCAGAATTAGATGCAACAACTATAATCGGTGGTGGAGATTCAGCTGCAGCAGTAGAAAAAGCAGGTTTAGCAGATAAAATGACACATATATCTACAGGTGGAGGAGCTTCACTTGAATTCTTAGAAGGTAAAAAGTTACCAGGTATTGAATGTTTACAAGATAAATAAATCCATTAAATAATAGCTTGTTGGCGAGGAGGTTAATATGAGAAAAAAAGTAATCGCAGGAAACTGGAAGATGAATATGCTTCCAAATGAAGCAATTGACTTTATAACAGAATTTGCACCATTAGTTAAAGATACAAAACATGAAGTAATATTATGTGTTCCATATACAGATTTATTTTATGCATTATTACATGCACAAGGAACAAATATAAAAATAGGTGCACAAAACATGCATTGGGAAGAAAAAGGAGCATATACAGGAGAAATATCAGCACAAATGTTAAAATCAATAGGAGTAGAATATGTAATAATAGGACATTCTGAGAGAAGACAATATTTTGCTGAAACAGATGAAACAGTAAATAAAAAAATAAAATCAGCATTAGCAAATAATTTAAAACCAATAGTATGTGTTGGAGAAACATTAGAACAAAGAGAACAAGGTGTAACTGAAAAAATAATAACAACACAAGTAGAAAAAGCTTTAGAAGGAATAAGTGCTGAAAGTTTAGCTCAAATAATAATTGCATATGAACCAATTTGGGCAATTGGAACAGGAAAAACAGCAACAAAAGAAGATGCAAATGACACAATTAAACAAATTAGAAAAAAAATAGCAGAAATCTATGGACAAAACGAGGCTGAAAGAGTTATAATACAATACGGCGGAAGTGTTAAATCATCAAATGCAAAAGAATTATTTGAAATGTCAGATATAGATGGAGGACTTGTTGGAGGAGCAAGTTTAAAGCCAGAAGAATTTTCTAAAATAGTAAAATTTGATGAATAAAATTAACACCAATTAATGCTATGAAAGGAATGTTAGGAAAATGGAGAAAAAGCCGGTAATGTTAATGATATTAGATGGTTTTGGAATAAATGAAAATACAGATGGAAATGCAATAAAATTAGCAAAAACACCTAATATCACTCAACTAATGAAAAAATATCAAACAACAAAAATTTATACAAGTGGATTAAAAGTAGGTTTGCCAGAAGGACAAATGGGAAATTCAGAAGTAGGGCACACAAATATAGGTGCAGGAAGAATTGTATATCAAGATTTAACAAAAATTACAAAATCAATAGAAGATGGAGATTTCTTCACAATACCTGAATTTACTGAAGCAATAGAAAATTGCAGAAAATATAATTCTAAATTGCATATATTAGGTCTATTGTCAGATGGTGGGGTACACAGCCATAACAGACATTTATATGGATTGTTAGAAATGGCAAAAAGAAGAGATTTTGAAAATGTATATGTACATTGCTTTTTAGATGGTAGAGACACACCACCAGCATCAGCAGAAGGATATATTACAGAACTTGAAGAAAAAATGAAAGAAAAAGGAATAGGAAAAATAGCAAGTATATCAGGAAGATATTATGCTATGGATAGAGATAAGAGATGGGAAAGAGTAAAAAAATGTTATGATGCATTAGTTAGAGGAGAAGGAAATAAATCAACTTCTGCAACAATAGCAATAGAAGACTCTTATCAAAAAGAAGTATTTGATGAATTTGTTGAACCAACAGTAATATGTAATGGTGAAACACCAATTGCGACAATTGGAGAACATGATTCTGTAATATTCTTCAACTTTAGACCAGACAGAGCAAGAGAAATAACAAGAGCAATTGTTGATAAAAATTTTGATGGATTTGAAACAGAAAAAATTGACACATATTTTGTATGTTTCACAAGTTATGATGAAACAATGCCAAATGTAAAAATAGCTTTCAAAAAAGAAGCATTAGTAAACACACTTGGAGAAGTATTAAGTAAAAACAACTTAACACAACTTCGTATAGCAGAAACAGAAAAATATGCACATGTAACATTCTTCTTTAATGGAGGAGAAGAAAAACAATATCCTGGAGAAGATAGAATATTAGTGCCATCACCAAAAGTTGCAACATATGATTTGCAACCAGAAATGAGTGCACCAGAAGTTACAGAAAAAGTTGTAGAAGCAATAAATGCAGACAAATATGATGTAATAATATTAAATTATGCAAATCCAGATATGGTAGGACATACAGGAAGTCTACCAGCTGCAATAAAAGCAGTAGAAACAATAGATGAATGTGTAGGTAAAGTTGTACCTGCAATGTTAGCACATAATGGAACAATATTAATAACAGCAGACCATGGAAATTGTGAGCAAATGATAGATTATAAAACAGGAGAACCACATACAGCACATACAACAAACCCTGTGCCACTTATATTAGTAACAGAAAATGAAAAATTAAAAATAAAAGAAGGAAAACTTGCTGATTTAGCACCAACTATATTAGAAATATTAGGAATAGAAAAACCAACAGAAATGACAGGAGAAAGTATATTAGAAAAATAAACGGGTGAAAAAATAGTGTTAAATAATACGAAAAAAATCAAAGAATTATATGAAGAAATTCAAAGAATGATATTTTATGCCGTTCCTGGAAAATGGGATGAATTATATCTTTATGCATCTATAATAGAAAGATTGGGCAAAGTAGAAACAGGAGAAATGTATTTCTACTTTATGCCCAAAGGACTATTAAAAAGAAAATTTATAAATGTATATGAAGTCCCAAATAAATATGACATTGAAGAAGAAGAATATTTAAAATTAGTTGAATGGCTTTATGATAAAATAAAAGAATTAAGGCAAGAATTTATAAATACAAACCAACATGTATGGTCAAACCTAACAATATCAATAAAAAATAATAAATTTAAAATAGAATATAATTATGATAAATTGTTAGGAAGTAAAGATGAATATTATAACCACCATATATATTGGAGATACAAATATTTAGGAATAGAGCCACATAGTAAAAAAGAAAGGCAAGCAATAGATGAATATCTAAAAAATATAAAACATAGCAAATTTAAAGACCAAGAGTATGATACTGGAATATATTTAAAAAGAAAAACAAATATAGTTACATATGATACTACAGACTTTAAAGAAACACAAAGAGTTGATTATTTGGCTTCTGAAAAAGAAACCAAAAAAATAAAAAATCAAATATTATATAATAAGTAGGAGGAATTACAATGAAAAATTATTTAGAAATCGAAGAGATTAAAGCATTAGAGGTTTTAGATTCAAGAGGAAATCCAACAGTACAAGTTACAGTTGAATTATTTGATGGTTCAGTTGGTGTAGCAATGGTACCATCAGGAGCATCAACAGGAGCTTTTGAAGCTGTTGAATTAAGAGATGGAGACAAATCAAGATATATGGGAAAAGGTGTATTAAAAGCTGTTGAAAATGTAAATAACATAATAGCACCAGCATTAGAAGGAATGAATGCATATGACCAACCATTAGTTGATAAAACACTTATCGAATTAGATGGAACAGACAATAAAGGAAAATTAGGAGCAAATGCTACATTAGGTGTATCATTAGCAGTAGCAAAAGCTGCAGCTGAATCATTAGGAATGGAATTATACCAATATATTGGAGGAGTTAATGCTAAAACATTACCAGTTCCAATGATGAACATATTAAATGGTGGAAAACATGCTGATAATACAGTAAGTACACAAGAATTCATGATAATGCCAGTTGGAGCAAAATCATTTACAGAATGTTTACGTATGTGTACAGAAATTTATCATACACTTAAAAAAGTATTAAAAGAAAAAGGATTAGCTTCAGGTGTTGGAGATGAAGGTGGATTTGCACCAAACCTATCAAGTGATGAAGAAGCTTTAAAATTAATAGTAGAAGCAATTGAAAAAGCTGGATACAAACCAGGAGAAGAAGTATGTTTAGCATTAGATGTTGCATCAACAGAAATGTATGATGAAGCTAAGAAAATAGGAAAAGAAGGTTCTTACTATTTCTGGAAAACAGATGAATTAAAAACAGCTGATGAAATGATAGACTTCTTAGCAGGATTAACAGAAAAATATCCAATAATCTCAATTGAAGATGGTTTAGCTGAAGAAGATTGGGAAAATTGGAAAAAGCTAACTGACAGATTAGGAGATAAAATCCAATTAGTTGGTGATGACCTATTTGTTACAAATATGAAGAGATTACAAAAAGGATTAGATAATAATGTTGCAAATAGCATTTTAATTAAATTAAATCAAATAGGAACATTAACAGAAACATTAGATGCAATTGAACTAGCTAAAAAGAACGGATATACAGCTGTTGTATCACATAGAAGTGGTGAAACAGAAGATACAACTTTAGCAGATGTTGCAGTTGCTACAAATGCAGGACAAATAAAAACAGGTGCACCTTGTAGAACAGATAGAGTTGCAAAATATAACAGATTATTAAATATTGAAGATGAATTAGGAGAAATTGCAATTTTCCCTGGAAGAAAAGGATTAAATAAATAAATATATCAAATAAAGTACAAGAAAGTCTTGTACTTTTTTGTATTTAGTGATATATTAATGGCGTAAACTTAAAATAGAGAAAGGAAGAAGCAAATGAAAATATTAGTAACAGGTGCAAATGGAATGTTAGCAAAAGAAGTAAAAAAAAGATTTCAGAAAGGAAATGAAATAATAGCAACAGATGTAGAAAAATTAGATATTACAAACGAAAAAATGGTAGATGATGTTATATCAGAAGTGAAACCAGATTATATAATAAACTGTGCTGCATATACAGCAGTAGACAAAGCAGAAGAAAACTATGAATTAGCAGATAGAATAAATGGAGATGGACCAAAAAATTTAGCAAAATCAGCAAAAACAGTAGGAGCAAAATTAGTACATATTTCAACAGATTATGTATTTGGCGGAGATTTAGATGTATCAAAAGATTATGATGAAGATGATGAAAAAGAACCTGTAACAGTATATGGAAAAACAAAACTACATGGAGAACAAGGAATAGAAGAAAATATGGACGAATACTACATATTTAGAACGGCATGGTTATATGGAGTTGGAGGAAATAACTTTGTAAAAACTATGACAAAACTAGGTTCAACAAGAGATGAAATAAATGTAGTATCAGACCAACATGGAAGTCCAACATATGCAAAAGATTTAGCAGACATAATATATCAAGCAATAGAAAAGAAAATACCATATGGAATATATAATGCAACAAACCAAGGATATACAACATGGTATGAATTTACAAAAGAAATCTTGAAAGAACAAGGAATCAAGTGTAAAGTAAATCCTGTAACAACAGAAGAATATATAAATATGATGAAAATCACTCAAGCTAAAAGACCATTTAACTCACAATTATCAAAAAATAAATTACTAAAATTAGGAATACAAATTCCTGAATGGAAAGATGGATTAAAAAGATATTTAAAAGAGGAGAAAGAAAATGAAGAATAGAAAAGGAATAGTTTTAGCAGGAGGAAGTGGAACAAGACTTTATCCATTAACACTTGCAATATCAAAACAAATAATGCCAGTATATGATAAGCCAATGATATATTACCCATTATCAATATTAATGCAATCAGATATAAGAGAAGTTTTAATAATAACAACACCAAGAGACATAGAAACATTTAAAAGTTTATTAGGTAATGGAAGCCAATGGGGAATGAAATTTGAGTATAAAATACAAGAAAAACCAAATGGACTAGCAGAAGCATTTATAATAGGAGAAGATTTCATTGGAGATAGTAATGTTGCAATGATATTAGGTGACAACATGTTTTATGGTGAACATTTATCAGAAAAATTAAAACAAGCAAATGAAAGAGAAGAAGAAGCAACAATATTTGGATATTACGTAAAAGACCCTAGGGCATATGGAGTTGTAGAAATAGATCAAGATGGAAAAGCTATTTCAATAGAAGAAAAACCAAAAATGCCAAAATCAAATTATGCAGTACCAGGATTATATTTCTATACAAATGAAGTAATAGAAATAGCTAAAAATGTTAAACCTTCAGCAAGAGGAGAATTAGAAATAACATCTATAAATGAAGAATATATGAAAAAAGGTAAGTTAAAAGTAGAAAAATTAGGAAGAGGAATGACATGGTTTGATACTGGAACACATGATGCATTAATAGAAACAGCAAGTTTTGTTCAAACAATTCAAAAAAGGCAAGGACTACAAATATGTTGCCCAGAAGAAATTGCATTTGATAAAGGATGGATAAATGCAGAACAATTATCTAAATTAGCAGATAAATATATGAAAACAGAATATGGGGTATATCTAAAAGATGTAGCAGAAGATAAATTTGGAGAAGAATAATATGAACAAAGAAAAATTAAAAGAAATTTTAAAAAAAGAAAAAATACCATTCTTAATATTTATAGTATTAATAATATTATTACATATATTTATACAAAAAGAAAATGATGATTTGTATTTTTCTACTGTATGTGAAAATGTTGGATTATTTGATTATTTAAGTCAAAGATATAATACATGGACATCAAGAATAATTATAGAAGGAATATTAGTGACATTTTGTAGCTTTTTGCCAATAGAAATTTGGAAAATTGCTAATATAGGAATGTTTATTTTACTAATTTATTCTATATCAAAATTATTTGTAACAGAAAATAAACAAAAATTAAATTGGATTGTAATAATAAGTATAGTATCAATACCAATAACAATTTTAAAAGAAGCTGGTTGGATTGCTACAATGAATAATTATTTATGGGTAGCTTCAACAGGACTATATGCAATGATTCCAATAAAGAAATTATTAAATAATGAAAAAATATCTGTTATACAAGGAATTACTTTTGTAATTTCAATTATATATGCAAGTAACCAAGAACAAATGGCAGGAATATTATTTTTAGTGTATACATTTTTCTTAATATATATTATTAAAAATAGGAAACAAAAACCGATTTTATTTATAATGTATGCAATTATCATAATAAGTTTAATATTTATATTAACTTGCCCTGGAAATGCAAATAGAAAAATACAAGAAGAAGAAACATGGTATCCAGAATATTCTGAAACATCATTATTTATAAAATTAGCAGAAGGATTAACAACAATGATGCATTATGTGATTAGAAATGGAAGAGTATTATTTTATGGATTTATAGCTTTAATAACATATACAATGTGGAAAACAAGCAAAGATATAAAATATAGATTATTAGGTATGTCACCAATATTCTTAGTCGTAATATTTGATGAAGTTACAAGAATTTCTGGAAAAGCAAATATAATATTTACAGTATGCATTTATTCATTAATATTAATCAGTATAGGAATATGTTTATATAACATATTTTGTAAAGGAAAAGAGAAAGATATGAAAAACTTTACACCTCTACTTATATATATTACAGGGATACTTAGTAGATATGTAATGGCATTTTCGCCAACAGTATATGCATCAGGAGAAAGGACATCATTTTTCTGGTATATATCAATAAGTATATTAATAATTCTATTATTTAGAGATAAAATATTCAAATTAAAAAAAGGAGAAAAATTATGGGAAAGTTTAAAAAGATAGAAACATCAATAGATGGAGTATATATTATAGAACCAACAGTATTTGGTGATAATAGAGGATATTTCATGGAAACATATAGCCAAAAGGATTTTGAAGAAATAGGACTAAATTATAATTTTGTACAAGATAATCAATCAAAATCAAAAAAAGGAGTTTTAAGAGGACTTCATTTTCAAAAAGAAAACACACAAGCAAAACTTGTTAGATGTATAAAAGGAGAAGTATTTGATGTTGCAGTTGATTTAAGACCTGGAAGCAAAACATATGGAAAATGGGAAGGTGTTATATTAACTGAAGAAAACAAAAAAATGTTTATGATACCTAGAGGGTTTGCACATGGATTTTTAGTGTTATCAGATGAAGCTGAATTTGCATATAAATGTGATGATATATATAACCATTCAGCAGAGGGGGGACTAAAATATAATGACCCAGATGTTGGAATAAAATGGCCAATGGGAGATTTAAAAATCGAAGATTTAATTACATCTGAAAAAGATGCAAAATGGCCATCATTAAAAGAATTAAAAAATACAGATTTATTTAAAAATTTATAAAAAGTAAATTTGGGCAATTTGGGAAATTTGGGGACGGTTCTCAAATTGCCAAAAGGGAAAAAAAGGAACCGTCCCCAAATTGCCAAAAGGGAAAAAAGAGAACCGTCCCCAAATTTCCCAAAAGGAAAAAAAGGGACAGACCTTATACGAGAAAGGAAGAAGAAAAAATGAAAAATATATTAGTAACAGGAGCAGCAGGATTTATAGGAGCAAATTTTGCAGAATATTTTGTAAACAAACATCCAGATTATAATATAATAGTAGTAGATAAACTAACATATGCTGGAAATTTAAATAATTTAAATAAAGTTAAAGATAAAATAACATTTATACAAGCAGATATATGTGACTTTGAAAAAATGCAAGAAATATTTAAAAAATATGAAATAAATGGAGTAATTCATTTTGCAGCAGAATCACATGTAGATAATAGTATAAAAAATCCATTTATATTTACAAAAACAAATGTAATGGGTACACATACATTATTAGAAACAGCTAAAAGAGCATGGGGAGAAGGTTCAGAAAATAAATTTGTACATATATCAACAGATGAAGTGTATGGAGCATTAGGAGAAGAAGGGTATTTTACAGAAAACTCACCAATTCAACCAAGTAGTCCATATTCAGCATCAAAAGCAAGTTCAGATTTAATAGCATTTGCATATCATACAACATATAAAATGAATGTAAATGTAACAAATTGTTCAAATAATTATGGACCATATCAACATAATGAAAAATTAATACCACATATGATAAAACTAGCTTTAAATAATGAAAAATTACCTGTATATGGAACAGGAAAAAATATAAGAGACTGGTTATATGTAGAAGATCACTGTGAAGCAATAGATTTAGTATTCCATAATGGAGTTGCAGGAGAAAGATATAATATAGGTGGACATAATGAAAAAAGAAATATAGAAATTGTAAAACTTATTTTACAACGTTTAGGAAAATCAGAAGATTTAATTCAATATGTAGAAGACAGAAAAGGTCATGATTATAGATATGCAATAGACCCTACTAAAATTAGTAAAGAATTAGGTTGGTTACCAAAAACAAAATTTGAAGATGGAATAGTTAAAACTATTGACTGGTATTTAGAAAATCCAGAATGGTTAAAATAAAGAAAATTCCCCCGCATTAAGCAAATGCGGGGGTGTTATGTTTTATGACTTTTGAGAAACATAAAGACTTAAACATTCATTAAAAAGTTCTATTCTCGTTTTCCGCAAAACTGCTTCTTCATGCAAAACATTAAACGAGTTTGAAAACATAATATAATCTGCCGAAAAAGCACCAGAAGACCTAAATAAGATTTCAGCTGTCTTCTTGTCAGGATAAAAGCTTTTTAATGCTTCATACCTTTTTTCAAATTCTATATCTATATTTATAGAAATAGGAATTTTAAGACTTTCGATTGCGGTTTTTTCTGCTATAGAGCGCTTTTTTAACTCCTCAAGAGAAGTTCCTTCTAAGACTGTATCAATTGATAAAGCTCCTGGTTGCAAATATAGCACACAAGGTAAACATTTGATGCTTTGCAAATAAAGATAAACAAAATCATCTCCTTCTTCAAGCTTCTGATGTAAAAGATTTAATTCTGGATAAGCCTTCTTCACCCGTTCTTTAAATTCTTCAGGATAAAACATAACATTGTCCTCCTATATATAATATTTTTTGCGTGTGTTTTCACTAAGATGAAGATATAGGAAAATACACAATTTTTAAACAATTATACAATATTTTATGTAAAACGTCAATAAAATTTGCAACTTCAAGAGAATACTATTGAAATTCATGAAAAATTGTAATATAATATACACATTAAAGGAGAAAAAAATGCCAAGATTTTTTGTAAAAACTGAACAAATAGAAGAAAATAAAATTCAAATAATAGGAGAAGATGTAAAACATATAAAAAATGTATTAAGAAAACAAATTGGAGACATTATAGAAATATGTAATTCAGAAAATGGGAAAGCATATAATTGTGAAATTATAAATATAGAAGAAAAATATGTAGATACAAAAATATTAAAAGAACTAAAAGAAGAAAAAAATAATATATTAGTAGATATATATCAAGGAATACCCAAATCAGATAAAATGGAATTAATAATACAAAAATCAGTAGAATTAGGAGTAAATGCAATAATTCCAGTAGCAATGAAAAGATGTGTGGCAAAAATAGAACCAAAAGATGAAAATAAAAAAATAGAAAGATGGCAAAAGATATCAGAAAGTGCAGCAAAACAAAGTGGAAGAACAATAATACCAGAAGTGAGAAAAATAGTTACAATCCAAGATATAGCAAAATTGACAGAACAATATGATTCAGTAATAGTTGCATATGAAAATGAAAAACAAAACACAATAAAAAAAGAATTATTAAAATTAAAAAATAAAGAACAAGTAAAAATTGCTGTTGTAATAGGACCAGAAGGTGGACTTGAAGATAATGACGTAAAACTGTTAAAAGAAGTTGGAGCTAATATTGTAACATTAGGAAATAGAATTTTGAGGACAGAAACTGTAGCACTAAATATATTAAGTGTAATAATGTATGAACTACAAATATAAATTAAAGGTCTGTCCCCAAATTACCAAAAAGGAAAAAAGGGGACAGTCCCCAAATTGCCAAAAAGGAAAAAAGGGGACAGTCCCAAAATTTCCAAAAAAGGAGAAGAAAAATGATAGAAATAAATTCAGAAGAAGAAAAAAAGAAAATAACAATAAAAGAAATATATCAAAATATAAATAATGCTGTAACAGGAGATGTATTAGCAAATTTAGCATATTCATCAATGATAATGATATATTTTATGTTTTTTAATATACAATATGAAGTATTACCTGAAGTAACTTTAACAAAGTATATAAATATATCAAGTATAGCATTTTTAATAATATCAATATTAATGATTGAAATTTCATACAAAAAAGAAAAAGACAATATATTACTATATGGTGTAGAATTTTTAATATTAGCAATATTTACATTATTAATAAAACATATTCCAAAACTTGTACAATGTAATACACAAACATATATATTAATAGGTTCATATTTATTTGCAATATATTATATGCTAAAATCAACAATATTATATACAATAGAAAGACAAAACGAATTAAAACAATATAGTGATATAAAAGAAATAGTAAAAGATGAGCCAATAAAAAAAGCAAGTAAAAGGAAAAATAAAAAAGAAGAGGGAAAATAAATGATAAAAAGTATGACAGGATATGGTAAAAGTAGTTTATCCATAAATTCAAGAGAATATCAAGTAGAAATAAAAACAGTAAATCACAAATATATTGACACAAATATAAAAATGCCTAGAATAATAAGCTATTTAGAAGAAGAAATAAGAAAAACAATATCTTCAAAAATTAAAAGAGGAAAAATTGATGTATCAATAAATTTTGAAAATTATAGTAAAGATGGAAATGATGTAAAAATAAATACAGAATTAGCAAAAATATATATCCAAAATTTAAGAAAATTAGCAGAAGAAGAAAATTTATCAGCAGATATACAAGTTACTGATATAACAAAAATGCCTGATGTACTAATAATAAAAAATGTTCTAGATGAAAATATAATAAAAGAAGAAATAAAACAAGTTTTAAATGATGCAATAGAACAATTATTGGTAATGAGAGAAAAAGAAGGAATAAAAATTTCTGAAGATATTTTAAATAAATTAGGACAAATAGAAAGTAAAGTTGAAGAGATTTTTAGCTTATCTACTGGACTTATTGAAGAATATGTAGTAAAATTAGAAGCAAGAGTAAAAGAAATATTAAAAACAGAAGAAATTGATAAAAGTAGACTAATGCAAGAAATTGTAATATATGCAGATAAATGTTCTGTTGAAGAAGAAATAACAAGAATGAGAAGTCATATATCACAATTAAGAGAACTAATAAAAACAGATGAACCAACAGGAAAGAAAATGGACTTTATCATACAAGAGATGAATAGAGAAACAAACACAATAGGTTCAAAAGCAAATAAACTTGAAATAACAGATAGAGTAGTTGCTATAAAAACAATATTAGAAGACATCAGAGAACAAATTCAAAATGTTGAATAGAAAGGATGATGAAAATGCAATTAGTAAATATAGGATTTGGAAATATAGTTTCAGCAGATAAAATAGTAGCAATTGTAAGTCCAGAGTCAGCACCAATAAAAAGAATGGTACAAGAAGCAAAAGATGCAAAAACAGCAGTTGATGCAACATATGGTAGACGTACAAGAGCAGTATTAATAATGGATTCAGGACATGTAATATTATCAGCAGTACAGCCAGAAACTGTAGCTGGAAGAGTTGATAAAGATATAAGTCAACAAGAAAATAATTAAGGAGGAAAATAAAATGATAGTTAGACCAACAGTTTCAGAATTATTAAAAAAAGCAAAAAATAGATATGAATTAGTTATTGCAACTTCAAGAAGAGCAAGACAAATTGCAGAAGGAGCAGAAGTAAAAACAGATGTAAAAGAAGAATCACCTGTTACACTTGCTGCAAATGAAATTGCAGAAGGAAAAATCAAAATAATCGAACCAGAAGAAGCTCAAAAAGAAGAAGAGAAAATAGAAGAAAAAGGAGAATAAAAAATTGTTAGTAATATTATCAGGTGTATCAGGAGCAGGAAAAGATACAATTAAAAAAGAATTAATGAAGAGAATGGAAAATATAGCAACTTTACCTTCTTTTACTTCAAGAGCTATGAGAGAAGGAGAAGAAGAAGGGGTTCAATATCACTTTATTTCTAAAGAAGAATTTGAAGATAAAATAAGAAAAGGTGATTTTTATGAATATGATTTACATCATGGAAATTATTATGGAACTTCTAGAGAATTAATGAGTAATAAAATTAAAGAAGGTAAAATTATTGTAAAAGATATAGAAGTAAATGGTACAGAAAATCTATTAAAATTATTAGGAAATGATACAAGAATTGTAACAATTTTCTTAAAAGTGGAAAAAGAAGAGTTAAAAAGACGTTTAATCGAAAGAGGAGATAAATTAGCAGATATAGAATTAAGATTAAATAGACTAGAATATGAAGAATCTAAAATAGGTTTATATGATTATGTAATAAAAAATGATGAGTTTGAAAAAACAGTTCAAATTATAATGACAATTATAGAAAATGAAAAAAGAATTGAAGAAGAAAACCAAAAACGTGATTAAATCACGTTTTTCTGTTATAAATTCGTGATTAAATCACATTTTTTGTTTTTTTCTTTACCCCAAATGTAAAATATGATAAAATACAACTGAAAAGGAGAAAATATGATAGCAGAAATAATAATAAATCGTTCAGCAAAAAGACTAAACCGAACATTTGATTATAATATACCAAAAGACTTAGAAGAACTAATAATGATAGGAAGTACAGTATTAGTTCCATTCGGAAAAAATTCGGCTTTAGAAGAAGGATATGTAATAAATATAAAAGAAAAAACTACATATGAAGTAAAAGACATTGCAAAAATAAAACATAATTTAACAGAACAACAAATAGAACTTGCAAAATGGATGGCAAAAAGATATTTTTGTAATATTTCAGATTGTATTAAACAAATGTTAACACCAGGAACAAAAAGTAAAAAACAGGAAAACAATATTCAAGATAAAACAATAAATGTAGTATATCTAAAAAAAGAAATTGATGAAATTCAATTTGATATAGAAATGGGAAAAATAAAATCAGAAAAACAAAAGAAAATATTACAATTCTTAAAAAATAATGATGGTGTAACAGTTCCAGAAATAGAAATTTTTACAGGGGGAACAAGAGCAATTGTAAAAACATTAGAAAAAAACGGATATGTAGAAATAGTAGAAAAAAAAGTAGAAAGAGACCCATTAGCAAATAAAAAAATAGAAAAAACAGAAAATTTAGAGTTAACAGAAGAACAACAAAAAGCTTATGATTTAGTATCACAAAAAATGCAAGAAGAAAAATATGAACAATTTTTATTATATGGAGTAACAGGTTCTGGAAAAACAGAAGTATATTTACAATTAATAGGTGAAGCTCTAAAACAAAACAAAACTGCAATAGTATTAGTGCCAGAAATCTCATTAACTCCTCAAATGCTCGATAGATTTATTGCAAGATTTGATAAAGAAGAAATTGCAGTTATACATAGTAAATTATCTATAGGTGAAAGATATGATGAGTGGAATAAAATAAAAGAAGGAAAAGCGAAAATCGTAATAGGTGCAAGGTCAGCAATATTTGCACCAGTACAAAATATAGGAATTATTATAATAGATGAAGAACATGATAGTTCATATAAGTCAGAAGCAGTACCTAAATATGATGCAAAAGAAATTGCAAAAAAATTGGCAAAAGAAAATAAATGTCCATTAATACTTGGAAGTGCAACACCAGATTTAAATACATATTATAAAGCAAAACAAGGTAAAATAACATTATTAGAATTAACACATAGAGCAAATAATTCAAAATTACCAGAAGTTGAAATTGTAGATTTAAAAATGGAATTAGCTAATGGAAATAGAACAATGTTAAGTGTTAAATTACATGATGCAATTGAAAAAAATTTACAAGAAAAAAGACAAACTATTTTATTTTTAAACAGAAGAGGATATTCAACATTTATAATGTGTAGAGAATGTGGTTATACTGTAAAATGTAAAAATTGTAATATAAGTATGACATATCATAAAACAGAAAATAAGTTAAAATGTCATTATTGTGGATATGAAGAAAATGTTGTAACAGTTTGTCCAGAATGTAAGAGTACAAAAATCCGATATTTTGGAACAGGAACGCAAAAATTAGAACAAGAAATAAATAAAATATTTCCACAAGCTACAACAATAAGAATGGATGTAGATACAGTGACTAAAAAGAACTCACATGAAGAAATATTAAATAAATTTAGAAATGAAAATATAGATATATTAATTGGAACACAAATGGTAGTAAAAGGACATCATTTTCCAAATGTAACTCTAGTAGGAGTAATTGCAGCAGATAGTAGCTTAAATATAGATGATTATAGAGCAAATGAAAGAACATTTCAATTATTAACACAAGTTGCAGGTAGAGCAGGAAGAGAAAAACTTGATGGAAGAGTAATAATACAAACATATACACCAGATAATTTTAGTATAATATGTGCTAAAAAACAAGATTATGAAATGTTTTACAATACAGAAATTGCATTACGAAAACAGTTGAATTATCCACCATTTTGCGATATAATATTAATTGGGTTTAATAGTTTGTCAGAAAAAGAAATTATAGAAGTTTCACAAAGAGTATATATGGAACTAAAAAACAATTTAAATAAAGATGAATTTAATGTTTTAAAACCAATGCCTTCACCAATTGATAAAATTCAAAATAAATTTAGATGGAGAATTATTATAAAAGGAATTATGACACCTTATGCAAATGAAGTTTTAAATAATTGTTTAAAAAAGTTCTATGACACAAATTATAAAAATACAAGAATTACAATTGATATAAATCCAAATAACATGATTTAAGAGAAGGGAAGATAAAAATGGCAATACGTATATTAAGATTAGAAAAAGATGAAATATTAAAAAAGAAATCAAGAGAAGTAGAAATTATTGATGATAAAATACAAACATTAATTGATGATATGTTTGATACTATGTATAAATATAATGGAGTCGGGTTATCAGCAGTTCAGGTAGGTGTTTTAAAAAGAGTTGTAGTAATTGATGTAACAGAAGATAGAACAGAACCAATTGTTTTAATAAATCCAAAAATAACTAAAACAAAGGGTGAACATGAAGTAGAAGAAGGTTGCTTAAGTTTTCCTAATCAATATGCAAAACTTATTAGGCCTAAAGAAGTTACAGTTGAAGCTTTAGATAGAAGCGGAAAGAAAATAACAATAAAGGCAAAAGATTTATTAGCACAAGCAATAGCACATGAATTAGACCATCTTGATGGAGTAGTATTTGTAGACAAAATGTTACCAGGAACATTAGAATATGTCGAACCAAAGAAAAATTAAAAAAACTATTGTAAAAAAAAATCATTATTGATATAATAAACACGAATAATAGTTGGAGGGAGTTAAAAATGAAAAAGAAAAAAATAATAATTGTAGCTATAATAGCATTATTAGTAATTATTGGAATAGTTGTAGGAATAATATTGTTAACTGGAAAAGAAAAAAATTATGAAACATCAAAATTAACTGATATTTATAATGATTTAATTGCTAGTAATATATATAGTTTTTCAATAACACAAAATGATGAAAATAAAACAATTATGGCAAAAAATGGAGAACAAACTGCAATAGACCAATATCTAGGTGACACTCACTCAACAACAATTGTAAAAGATGGAAATACATATTTAGTATTACATGACAGAAGTGAATACTATGTTTATGAAAATAATAATGTAGAACAAAGTATTTTAACAGATGGAATGAAAGAACTAATGAATAAAACATTTACAATTGGTGAAGAAGAAGTAAATGGAAAAAAATATTCATATGAAGAATTTGATGGAAGTTCAACATTTATGTTATCAAATAATTTACCTTTAAATCAAGAAGGTGTAAAAACAAGACTATATTTTAATAAAAAATCAGAATTAGTATATATAAAAACAACATATGATGATAATGAAGAATTATTGGGAGTATCAATTTCAAAAGATGTTGATAATTCATTATTTGAAATACCAGCAGATTATGCTGAAAACTAAAGAATAGTTATTTATTGTTTCAACTAAATTAGTTGAAACTTAAATATATATAGAACAAAAATTCAAAAGAAGGAGTGAAAAATATGTCAGTAAAATTCGTATTAAACGAAACATCATATTTTGGGAAAGGAGCAAGAGAAGAATTACCAGGAGAAATTCAAAAAAGAGGATTTCATAAGGTATTAGTTGTAACAGATAAATCATTAGCTGAATGTGGTGTTACAGCAAGAGTTACAGAAGTATTAGATAAAGCAGGAATTGCTTATGAAGTATATTCAGATGTAAAACCAAATCCAACAATAAAAAATGTAACAGATGGAGTTGAAGTTTGTAGAAATTCAGGTGCAGATGTTATAGTTGCAGTTGGTGGAGGTTCAAGTATAGATACAGCCAAAGGAATTTCTATTGTAATGACAAATCCAGATAGAGCAGATATAGTATCTTTAAATGGTGCATCAAACACAGTAAATAGAGGTATGCCAATAATAGCATTACCAACAACTTCAGGAACAGCAGCAGAAGTAACAATAAATTATGTAATAACAGATGAAGAAAGAGAAATAAAAATGGTTTGTGTAGACCCTAATGACATTCCAATTTTAGCAATCGTAGATTCAGATTTAATGGCTTCTATGCCAAAATCAATTGCAGCTTCTACAGGAATGGATGCATTAACACATGCAGTTGAAGGATATATCACAAAAGCACATAATACAATGTCAGATATGTTCCATATGGAAGCTATAAAATTAATCTTTAAATATTTACCATCAGCAGTAAATGAAAAAGATGAAGAAGCAATCGAAAAAATGGGATTAGCACAATATATAGCAGGAATGGGATTCTCAAATGTAGGTTTAGGAATTGTTCATTCAATGGCACATCAATTAGGAGCAGTTTATGATACTCCACATGGAATGGCTAATGCTATTTTACTTCCAACAGTTATGAGATTTAATGGTGAAGACCCAGCTACAGCTCAAAGATTTAGAGAAATTTTAATGAATATTGGAAGACCTGATGCAGAACATTTAAATGACCAAGATGTTATTAATACTTTTGTATGGATGATTTCTGAACTTTCAAAATCAGTTGGAATTACTCAAACTGTTAGAGATGTTGGGGCAAAAGAAGAAGATTTTGATATGCTAGCAGAAAAAGCTATGCAAGACCCTTGCAAACCAGGAAATCCAAGAGAAGTTTCAAAAGAAGATTTTATAGAATTATTTAGAAGAGCAATGTAGAAATTTAATAAAATTTGTGTTATAATATTATTGTTATTAGTTCAAGAACTATTGTAAAATGCATTAAGGAGGAAAGGCTATGAAACAATTAAAATGGTATGGTAGTTTAGAAACATCAGATGTAGATGAATTTGAAAAACATCTTATTCAATGGGCTGAACGGAATGCTTTAAATTCAACTTTCATATTTGATGAAACAAGTTTGAATAAAGTATCCAAACAACTAATATGTATGCAAGATAAAAACGACCCTTTAAATGGTCACATACAAGTTTGCATGCCAGAAAAAGAAAAAAGATTAATGACTCAGAAACTAATCATAGAGTGGTATTCTATAGGTGGAAAAAAATGCATTCTCAAGTCCATACAGACCAAATCCGGAAAAATACTCTACACTGAGCCTAATCAGTGGAAAAATACAGCATTATGGTTTGCCTTTTAACTTAAAAACAATAACAAAATAAAACTAACTAGTTAAAAAAGAGGAAGAAAATTAAAAAATTTACTTCCTCTTTAAAAAATACTTGCAATTTTCCAAAATTTGTGAGATAATATATGCGTAATAAAAAAAAACTGGGAAAAAGAGGAGTACATTTATACTTATTTAGTAGAGAAAAGAAGTCACAGGCTGAAAGCTTCTTAAACAAAGGTAAATGGAAGGTAGCTTTTGAGTTGATATTCTGAAATAACAGTAAGAATATCCGTGTGGTTCCGTTAAAAACTTTAGAGAAAAAAATAAGGTGGTACCGTGAGATAAAACTCGCCCTTTTGTTGGGTGAGTTTTTTTGTTAGGGAAATTTGGGGACGGTTCTCTTTTTTCCAAAATGGAAAAATGGGGACAGACTATATGGTCTATTTAATACAAAGTTAATATATTACTATTTCATAGCAAAAACATATCTAGGGTCTTCGTCGGTGGTCTTTGCTTATTCAATAGTAATATATTAACTTTGAAAAAATGAACTATGAGAACTGTCCCCAAATTAGCCAAAGGAAAAAAAGAGAACCGTCCCCAAATTTCCCAAAAAGGAGGAATAAATATGAGTGAACACAAATTAATGGATAAATATAATCCAAAAGAATTCGAAGAAAAATTATATAATGAGTGGGAGAAAAAAGGATATTTCAAACCATCAATGAGAAAAGACAAAGAAAGTTATTGTATAGTAATGCCACCACCAAATGTAACAGGAAAATTACATATGGGACATGCATTAGATGATACATTACAAGACATACTAATAAGATATAAAAGAATGTGTGGTTATAATACATTGTGGGTTCCAGGAACAGACCATTCTGCAATTGCGACAGAAGTAAAAGTTGTAGAAAAAATGAAAAAAGAAGAAGGCTTAACAAAAGCTGATGTAACAAGAGAACAATTTTTAGAGAGAGCATGGGCATGGACAAAAGAATATGGAGGAACAATACAGGAGCAACAACGAAAATTAGGATGTTCATGTGATTGGGATAGAAGTAGATTCACATTAGATGAAGGACTATCAGAAGCAGTTTTAGAGCAATTTGTAAATTTATATAATAAAGGATTAATATATAAAGGAACAAAAATGATAAATTGGTGTCCATCATGCCATACATCAATATCAGATGCAGAAGTAGAATTCGAAGAAGAAGCTTCACATTTATGGCATATAAAATATCAGATAAAAGGAACAGATAAATATTTAACAGTAGCAACGACAAGACCTGAAACAATGTTAGGAGATACTGCAGTTGCAGTTTATCCAGATGATGAAAGATATAAAGATATTGTAGGAAAAACTTGTATATTACCAATAATGAATAAAGAAATTCCAATTATTGCAGATGAATTTGTAGAAAAAGATTTTGGAACAGGTTGTGTAAAAATAACTCCTGCACATGATATGAATGATTATCAAACAGGTTTGAGACATAATTTAGAAATAATAGAGGTATTTGATGATAGTTCAATTATGGGAGATTTATTACCAGAATGTAAAGGTATGACTACATTAGAAGCGAGAAAAGTAATTCTAAAAAAACTTGAAGAAATAGGAGCATTAGAAAAAACAGAAGATTATACACATAATGTAGGAAAATGTTATAGATGTCATAATACAATTGAGCCAAGAATTTCTGAGCAATGGTTTGTAAAAATGAAAGAGCTTGCAGAGCCTGCAATAAAAGCAGTAAAAGAAGATGATATCAAATTTGTTCCAAAAAGATATGAAAAAACATATTTTAATTGGATGGAAAATATACAAGATTGGTGTATATCACGTCAATTATGGTGGGGACATAGAATACCAGCATATTATTGTGAACAATGTGGACATATTAATGTTTCAAAAACAGCACCAGATAAATGTGAAAAATGTGGTTGTAGCAAATTACATCAAGATGAAGATTCATTAGATACATGGTTTAGTTCTGCATTATGGCCATTCTCAACATTAGGTTGGCCACACAATACAGAAGATTTAAAAACATTTTATCCTACAAATGTATTAGTAACAGGATATGACATAATATTCTTCTGGGTTGCAAGAATGATATTTTCTGGACTTGAAAGCATGAAACAAAAACCTTTTAGTGATGTATTAATACATGGAATAGTTAGAGATAGTCAAGGTAGAAAAATGTCAAAATCATTAGGAAATGGAATTGACCCAATAGAAGTAATAGAAAAATATAGTACAGATGCACTAAGATTTTCACTAATATTAGGAATTTCTCCAGGAAATGATATAAAATACATGCCTGAAAAACTTGAACAAGCTTCAAATTTTGCTAATAAATTATGGAATGCAGCTAAATTTGTATTAATGAATTTAGAAGGTGTAGAAGAATTACCAGAAATCAATATAGCAAAATTAGAATATGAAGATAAATGGATTTTATCAAAATTAAATACATTAGTAAAAGAAGTAACAGAAAATTTTGATAATTATGAATTAGGAATAGCAACACAAAAAATATATGATTTCATATGGAATGAATTTTGTGATTGGTATATAGAAATAGTGAAAACACGTTTATATGGCGCAGATAAAGAAAGTAAATTAACAGCACAGATTGTATTAAATGAAGTCTTAAAAAATGCTTTAAAATTGTTACATCCAATTATGCCATTTATAACAGAAGAAATTTATCAACAATTATACAATATTGATGAAAGTATAATGATTTCTGAATTCCCAAAATATTCATTTAAATTTGATTTTAAAGATGAAGAGAGTAAAATTGAAAAATTAAAAGAAATAATTGTTGGAATTAGAAATATAAGAGCAAACTTAAATGTACACCCATCAAAAAAAGCAGATTTGACTTTTGTTACTAAAACAAATAAAGATTTAATAGAAAAATCACAAAACTTTTTGAAAAAATTGGGATATAGTGATAATATTAAAGTTCAAGATAATAAAGATGGAATTGCTCAAAATGCAATGTCAATTATAACAGATGAAATTGAAGTTTATATTCCATTTGAAGATTTAGTTGATGTAGAAGAAGAACGTAAACGTTTGGAAAATGAAAAACAAAAAGTTTTAGCAGAAATTGAAAGAGCGGAAAAGATGTTAGCAAATCCAGGATTTATAAATAAGGCTCCAGAAGCTAAAATAAACCAAGAAAAAGAAAAACTAATAACATATAAAGAAATGTTAAAAAATATTGAAGACAGATTAAAATAATATGAAACAAGATAAAATTTTAACATAATTTAGCAACTTTAAATTTTTATATTTAAGGTTGCTATTTTTGTTCTAAAATAAAGAATTTGTGCATATTATAAATTAGTATGAAAAGGGAGGAGAGCAAAAGATGATAGAAGAAAGAAAAAGTATAAACAACATGGTACAGACAAACATAATTCAAAACATAGTATTAGAAAACAGAGGAAAACTAAGTGTATCAGGAGTAAATGATGTATTAAGTTTTGATGACCAAGTAGTAATGGTAGACACAGAATTAGGTTTATTAACTGTAAAAGGTGAAAACATAAGAATAAATAAATTAAGTTTAGACACATCAGAAGTCATAATAGAAGGAGAAATTTCGAGTTTATCATATAGCCAAAATAAACAAGAAAAAAATTCAGGAACATTATTAAGTAAGATTTTTAAATAGAAAGGCAAAATAATAATGGTTGAAAATCAGGCATATTTATTTTTAGTTTTTACCTTAACAGGAATTGTAATAGGGCTTTTATTTGATTTTTTTAGAGCATTAAGAAAAAGTATAAAAACTGTTGATTTTGTTACATATATAGAAGATATTTTATTCTGGACATTAACAGGAATTTTAATTTTATATAACATATGGTACTTTAATAATGGTGAAATACGAATATACATGTTTTTAGGAATAATAATGGGTGTTTTAATATATTCATTAATATTAAGTAGTATATTTACAAAAGTAATTACATTTATACTAAAAAAAATATTTACAATTTTAGAATTACCATTTAAGACAATAATCTCTGTTTTTAACAAAATATTTGCAATAATTAAGAACATTTATATAAAAATTGTAAAAAAATACAAAAATATTAAAAATAAAAGAGGGAATTTAGGAAAAAATGGAGAATAATATATATAGAATATCAAAGAACATGGAGAATACGTATGAAAAAGAAAAATAATTTGTTTAGAAATTTTCTAATTATTGCTTTTATAGTATGGTGTGTCATGCTAATAAAGCAGCAATTAAATATATCTCAATATAAACAAGAATTGAAAGAAATATCTGAAAAAATCGAAGTAGCAGAAGATAAACTAAATCAAAATAAACAAGATTTGGAAGAAGAAAAGCAAAACATAAATTCGACAGAATATATAGAAAAATTAGCACGTGAAAAACTAGGAATGTATTTACAAAATGAAAGAGTTTATATCGATAGTAATAAGTAATCCTTAAGACATTCAAGTTTTAAGGATTTTTGAATTTTTATAACTTTTATCTATAATAATAATCCAAAAAATTAAAAAATATAGTATAAAAATAAAATATAGGAGGTATTTTATGTCAGATTTAGAAAACATGACATTATTAGAATTGAGGAACATTGCAAAGGAGCAAAATATTAAAAGCATTTCAAAATTAAAAAAGGATGAACTTATAACATTATTAAAACAGGTTCAACAATCAGCTGAACCAGCACCAAAAAAAGAAGAAGAAGATAATGAAATTAGATATGATGAAAATGATGAAGAACAACTAGAAGTAAATGAAAACGTAATAGATTATAAAGTTACAAATGATGATGATCAAATCGTAGAAGGAATTTTGGAAGTATTACCAGATGGATATGGATTTTTAAGAGGAGACAATTATTTATCAAGTCCAAAAGATGTATATATTTCTCCAATACAAATAAGAAGATTCAAACTAGATACAGGTGATATTGTAAAAGGAATTTCAAGAACAAAAGAAGGTGAAAAATTCCCATCTTTAATATTTGTTGGAGAAGTTAATGGAGAACATCCAGAAAAAGCTGCAAAAAGAAAAAGATTTGATGAATTAACACCAATATATCCAGAAGAAAGATTAAAACTAGAAACAACTCCAACAGAATATGCTATGAGAATAATAGATTTAATTTCTCCAATCGGAAAAGGTCAAAGAGGAATGATTGTTGCTCCTCCAAAAGTAGGAAAAACAACATTATTAAAGAAAATAGCAAATAGTATTACAGCAAATAATCCAGAAGTAGAATTAATAATGTTACTTATTGATGAAAGACCAGAAGAAGTAACAGATATGAAACGTTCTATAAAAGGACAAGTTATTTATTCAACATTTGATGAAATGCCTGAACATCATGTAAAAGTTGCAGAAATGGTATTGGAAAGAGCAAAAAGAATAATTGAACATAATAAAGATGTTGTAATTCTATTAGATAGTATAACAAGACTTGCTAGAGCTTATAACTTAGTTATGCCTTCTTCAGGAAAAACTTTATCAGGTGGTCTTGACCCAGCTGCATTACATAAACCTAAAAAATTCTTCGGAGCAGCCAGAAATATCGAAAATGGAGGAAGTCTAACAATTCTTGCTACTGCATTAATTGAAACAGGTAGTAGAATGGATGATGTTATTTTTGAAGAGTTTAAAGGAACTGGTAATATGGAAGTTCACCTAGATAGAAAATTATCAGAAAAACGTATATTCCCAGCAATTGATGTAAATAAATCAGGAACAAGAAGAGAAGATTTATTACTTACTAAACCAGAATTAGAAACAGTTTTTGCATTAAGAAAAGCTTTAAATCATTTGCCTGTTGCAGATGTTACTGAGCAAATTATTTCTCAAATGGTACAAACTAAAAATAATGCTGAATTTATTGAAAGAATGGATGGATACTTGAAAAATTATAAAAATTAATTTATAATTTAATAAAATTTGGAATTTTTGGAATAGGGATTGTTATAGATTTCATATCATTACTTTTATGTATATACATATTAAACTATAGCAAGAGAAAAACTAAAAATTAAGGTGTTTTTATGACTCCTTAATTTTTAGTTTTAATTATTTTATGTGACATAATCAGCAAAACCACGAAAGAGATAAATTTTTGAAATTTAAATGAAACTTTTTTGGTTTTTATCTGTTTATATATATGAAAGCAGGGGAAAGATATGAAAAAAGATTTGGATATAAAATTGTACAATGAATATTTAAATGGCGAAAAAAGTGCTTTTGAATTGCTATATAACAAGTATAATGATAAAATTAAATATTTTGTATATAACATAGTTAAAGATTATCAAAAAGCTGAAGATATTACTCAAGATGTGTTTATTTATGTCTTACAAAACAAAATTAAGCAAGGATACACTTTCAAATATTATATATACTTAGTAGCTAAAAGCAGAGCATATAACTATATAAGTATGGAAAAAAGAAGAACAGAAATAAATGAAGAATATATCTTAAATGGATTAGAACAAATTGAACAAGATGTTGCAAATATTGTAACAAAGAATGAGAAAAGAAAAGAAATATTAAGTGCAATAAATATGTTAGATGATAGATATAAAAATGCTATATATCTAGTCAAGATTGAAGAACTTACATATCAAGAAACAGCTCAAATACTTGGTGAGTCAATTCAAAATGTAAAAAATCTTATTCATAGAGGAAAAAAAGAATTAAAAAAAATCCTGCTTAAGAAAGGATTTGATGAAATGAATAAAGTTTTGAAAATATGTATCTTAATATTATGTATTACAATAAGCTTTACAGGAATTGCTTTTGCCGGAATTACTATATATAATACATTTATAAAAAAACAAGATAAAATGGAAACAAGAGGTTTGTTTGATGATGGTAGAGGTTATACAGATTATGAAACAGACTTAATGGCTAATGATATGACTTGGCAAGATGATGTAAGATTATATTATAGAATAATAACAAATTCAGATGATTATGAAAATTATAAAACTAGGATATCAACACTTCCTGAAGTTTCTGATATTAAATTTGATGAGAATTTTCTTATAATTATTGCTAATGAGAATTATAGAGATTTTGATGAGATAGATATGGAAATTTCTAATGTTTATATAAATGAATCTACAACTAATGTAATAATGAAACAAAAGGAAAATCCTGATATGAATGATACAACAAATGTATGGTATGCTATTATAGATAAATCACAATTAGAAGAAAATGTAAAAATAATAGTAGAACATAAAAAATTTAATAATGAAAATATTATTGATATTTCAAATTTGCCTTCAAATTATACTGTCGAAAAAGCAATTGAAGATGGTTGTTTTACAATTAAAAATAATAAAATAGTATCACATAATAGTGAACAATTAGACCAATTTATAGAAGATACAAAAAAAGGAAAAAATAGTTTTATTAGAGTATATAAAAATTATAATGAAGAAATTACAATAAAAGACGTAAATTTTGAAAACGGAATATATTATGTAGATACAATTGATTTGAATAGTGGAAAGAAATATCACAATACATATAAAAAATTAGACAAAAATGAATCAAATAATAGTGAAAATAAGGATATTGTGTATTTCTTTTCAGAAGGTCGAAATCCAAATAGAGGGGATTATTTAGCAATTATACAAGAATGGTTATGAACTAGCCTGTTTCTAAAATAATTATTTTAAGAGTCGAGAAATCGTCTCTTTCTTTAAATAAAAATATCTTATTTATTGCCAAAATCGACGTAGACCTAATTTTTTATATTTCCTTGTTCTGAAAAGGAAAGAGGGGGAATAGAATTCCTCCTCGTTTTCTTACAGAAAACATTGCACAAAATCAAAGTTTTGCGCAAAAAGGAATAGGAGTAATATATAAAACAGCCATAAACCTCTACTTCTACTAATTCAAGGCTTTTGACTACTCTATATTTATTTGAGCTTCTAAAATCAATTTTAAAGCATTTTTATATAATTTTTTTATCTTATATATTATATATAATTTCGTATAAATTTTTCTAAAAATCTTCAAAGAACCTATTTCTCCATATTTGCCTTATTTTACAGACAACAAACTATATGACTTCAAAATAAAAACGGCTTAAAATCGATTCTCGTGCGTCGTTTTTTTGGTACTTTTTAGGTTATTTTTGTATTACTATAATTTAGATGATTTTAGGTAAAAATCTGTAGTAATTTTTATATTCATTTAATAAAAACTCTTATATCAATAATTAATATATTTAATTGCAATTTAAATCAATATAAACGGATTTTAATTATAAATATGATTAATTTTATTATTGTAAAATAACATTAGCTTAAAATTTATTTTAAAGACTAATTAAATTAAAAATATTATTAAAATTTAGTTATAAAAATTTTCTAAAACAATTTAATTATTTGTATTTTTGGGCAAACAACATTTGTTCGTTTTTTAACAAAATTCAGGAGATTTATGAGAATTCTTACTTTAGTTTAATTAAAAATGAGCATATCTAAAATCAATATACTCATCTAAATCTTATAAATTTATTTACTCATTTTGTTTAAATTTTAAGTTTGCAATCTGTAAGACAAATTACTATTTTTCTATTAGCCATCTTGCAATATCATAATACTATTTATATTGTATTCATTTTGCCTTAGATTTCAAATTTAAACTGTTCTTCCATTATCATTTTCCAATGAAGGAGAATTCAATTGCTTAATAATTAAATCATATTCTTCAGAAATTTCTTGTCTTGAACCATGTTGTAAATCATTAATATTATAACTTACACTCAAATCTTCAGGTAAATTACTTGATTTGTTATATATCTGAAAAGAAATTGGATACTTGCTTGTTTGTAATTCAGGAAAATTACTTTTTAAATATCCAAATAATTTTTCTATATTTGAATACATATCGGCATATTTTTCCACTACTTCTGATTTAATTACATCTCTACCAGTTTCTTGAGCTCTTCTTTTTATATTTTCTAAAGAAAGTTTTAAAGTTGGATTCAGTATTACAATTTCAGTTTTAACACCATTTTTCATTGCTAATTCTACTTTTCGCCCAAATTCTGGTGCGGTGATAGAACCTTCATAAACAACAGTATTATTTGGAATTACACCTGCTAGAAATAGTGATTGCGTAAAAAAAGATTTTCCTGCTCCATATGGTCCAGCAACATATATGCATCTTTTTATATTTCTATCTTTAATTGTTCTTATGTAAAATTCATTAGTTAAACATGCTGCACTATTTGTTACTGCCAAATTGTATTTAGCTCTATTTTCTTGGCTTTCAGAATAAATTTTAAAAACCATTTTCATTAGGTCTGAATTTATATATCTACCATCATGAGATTGTATAAAATTTCTGTATTTTTCAAATAATGCGTCTGTCATAGTTGTGGCTATGTGAATAACTTCGTTTTGTATTTGCTGCAAATCTAAACTATCAAATTCTTTTAATCGTATTATATTTTTATCTATATTTCCCATAATTTTCTCCACTGAAATTAATAACTAGACATCTTCTTAATTTTTTCTTCTAGTTGTGGATTTTTTGCAGCTTCCATTGAAATTATTTTACCTAGTTTAACTAAATTTTTTATATATTTTTCTTCATTTTCTTTTTTTATTTCTTTATTTTCACTCATAACTATTTTGTATGATATATTCTTTTAAAATTATCATACTCTCCTTTCTCAAACTAATTTTTCCCTAATTAAATTTTTTTACTAATTTCATCATATTCTTTAGAAATCTCATCATATGAACCATGATTTAAATCTTCGACATTTGTGCTTACTTCTAAATCTACTGGTATATTAGTAGTTTTATTATAAATAACAAAACTTACATCTTTATATTTTTCTTTTAATCTTTTTAAAGCATCATATATATTAGCATATACAAATACACAATCTTTTTTCGTGACATCTCTTCCTATACGCTTTGCTCTCTCTTTTATATTTTTCATAGAAAGTTCTAATGTTGGATTTAAGACAATTATGCTTGGTATTATTCCATTTTCTATAGCTGTGTCTATCTTTTCATCTATTGCCTTTGAGGTAATTGATCCTTCATATATTACACTTCCATCAAGTTCTTCTTGATTTTTTTCATATAATGATTGTATTAAAAAGGATTTTCCTGAACCATATGCGCCAGCAACAAATATACAATGCTTAACATTGGGATTAGAAATTGCTATTTTAAATGCCTTATTAGCTAAACAAGCTGCACTATTTGATACTGCTAAATTATATTTTCTTCTATATTCTATATCATTTGCATATTTTTCAAAAACTAATTTCATTAAATCAGAACTTATGTAATTTCCATTTCTTGATTGTTCTAAGTTTTTGTATTTTTCTATACATTCTTCAGTATGTGTACTTGTTTCAATTCTAGTTTCTTCTTCTACTCTAATCATATCAGGATCTTCAAATCCTCTTTTCCAAATATTATCAATACATATATTTTCCAAAATTCTACCTCCATTTATTATTTTATTTAATATATTATAGTATATCACATATTTTATATAATTTATATAGTTTTTTTAATTATTTTAAAAAAAAGAGAAAATTGTGCATACACACAATTACTCCTTTGCTCGTTTTTTGACATAGCGGCTCTATCTTCTTTAGATATTTTCAGTATTATCATTAGAAGTATTTACAGCATAGTTTGGAAATTCAACATTATTTAATATCCCATTTTTAAATAATGTATTTATACTATCAATAACTCCTCTATTAACTTTTTTACTATCATCTGACATAATAGATTTTACTTCTGTTCTTGCTAAATTTTTTAATAATTTTTCTAATTTTTCAGAACTTGTGTCCCAACTATAAGTTGATTCTTCATCTAAATAAGCATCTGAATATCTTTCTTGTGATATTAATTCGTCAACTAAATTATATATGCATTATAATATTTTTTTAAACTCTGTATTTAATTTATGATAAAATCACCTTAAAAGTTTAGAAACGAATATTTCACCCTAAATGTATAAAAATAGAAAAT
>CALXJU010000008.1 GCA_944388705.1 uncultured Clostridia bacterium | reverse complement strand
GTGTATTTTATTATATCTCCTGCTGATGTTACTTTTTCTTTTTCTGTTCCATCTGCTCCTACTACTTTTGCTGTTTTTTCTGTTTCATATCCTGGTAGTTTTTCTATTTCTGTTTCTTCTCCTGGTGTTTTGTCTCCTACTGTTGCTGTATTTAAGATTGTTTCTTTATTGTCTATGTCTTCTTGTGATACAACATATTCTCCTGTTACTTCTGCTGTTTTTCCCACTTCTACTGTTACTGTTGTATCTATTCCTATCATTTCATCTTTTACTACTAGGTCTTTTAATGTTACATTTCCTGTATTTGTTACTGTTATTGTGTATTTTATTATATCTCCTGCTGATGTTACTTTTTCTTTTTCTGTTCCATCTGCTCCTACTACTTTTGCTGTTTTCTCTGTTTCATATGCTGGAACATCATCAACTGATGTTTCTTCATCATCTTCATCTTCAACTTCTTCAGGAGTTGTTGGGTTTTCAGGGTCAACTGGTGTTTCACCTGTAACTACTACTTTATTATATATTACTTGTTCTGGTTTTCCTTGGATGTCTTTTTCATGTGTTACAGTATATGTTGCTGTAATAGTTTTTGATTCTCCTGCTGCTAAATCTCCGATTTGTAAATCTTCAGCATCTACTTCTATACCTTCAAGTTGTTCATCTACTACAACATTTGTTAAATCTACACTTCCCATATTTGTAACTACAATGCTATATTCGATAACATCTCCTGCTTGAACTTTAGCATCTAAACCAATGCTTTCTCCATTTCTTATGATGTCTGAAACTGTTTTTTCAACTTTTATGTCAGCTGTTGGAGTTTCATCTTCATTAGTTTCTTCTCCACCAACTGTTGCTGTATTTTTAATTTCACCATCAATATTTGTTACTCTTACTGTAAATTCTCTTGATGTTTCTTCTCCTGGTTTTATTTCAACATTTTCCCATTTTATAGTTGTTACTTCATCTTGAGTTGATACATCTGCACCTTCTTGAGCTGATACAAATTCTGTTCCTGCTGGAACTGTATCTAATATATCTTTTACTGTATATTTTTCTTCTAATAGTTCAGCTTCTCCTGAAGTCATAGTATTTTTTACAGTAATTTTATATGTAATTAAGTCTCCAACTTTTGCTATTTCAACTTCTTTGTCATCTCTTGTTATAACACTTGATTTTTCTGAAGTTATTATAGCTGTTGCTGTTTCATTACTTTCTTCACCATTTGCTATTGCAGTATTTCTTATTACTGCTTCTTCTGTTGCTTCATCTACTATTACTGTAAATTCTACAACTGCTTCTTCTCCAGCTGGTACTGTTACTATCCATTTTAACCCTATAACTTCACCATTTTCTTTAACTTCTGTTAAATTTTCTGGTGTTGTTTCTGGTACTACATATGTTGTATTTTCTGGAATTCTATCTGAAATTTCTATTTCATTTAGGTCTTGTGTTCCATTATTTTTTACTGTTATTTTATATGTGATTTTTTCACCTGCATATACAACATTTTCTCCTGCTTCTGTAATTGTTTCTTTAATTACATCAAAATTTGGAGTTGTTGCATCAATATTTGCTGTAGTTGAAGCAACTACAACACTAGCTGGTGTCCACCAGTCCCAATAGTTTCTTGAAACTTCTCTTTCAACCTCTTCTACTCTTGTTACTGTTGTTTCACCAACTTCATTTACATCTGTTCCTGTTGTTATTTCTGTATTTGTTTCTCCAGCATTTCCAGCTTGTTGTTCATTTGGGTTTTCTGGTTGTTCTTCATTATCTACTGGTGCTTCTGGAGTTTCTTCTCCAGGTTGTTCTGGAGTTGTTGGTTCTTCTGGTTCTTGCTCTCCAGGTTGTTGCTCTCCATCATTATTTTCTTCGTCTACTGGTGTTTGAGCATCTTCTCCTGGTTCTTCTGTCTGACCTACTGTTTCACCTCCGTCAACAGCTTCGGTACTACCTTTATCTGCAAGGAATAATCCTACTGAAAAACCAGCAATGATTAATAAGATTATTACTGCAATAATTGCAATAATGGTCTTTTTGCTTAAGGTATTTGATTTACCTGCCATTTCTAATTCCCCCTAAAAAATTTTATTACTATATTTCTTTTGCTTTTAATATTAGTCTTTCTTTGTTTCCATTAGTACATGTTATTAATGTTACTTCTCTTACCTCTTCATCTTTTGGTAATAAAATACTTACATCATTAGGGTCTGTCACAAAAATATCATATATTGAATATTGGATTGTTTTTCCTGTTAAATCAGTTAATTCTACTATATCTCCAATTTCAAGTTTTTTTGTTTTTCCAAACATTGTTCCATCTTTGTTATTATGACCTGCTATTGATAAGTTACCATAATCATTGACTTTTTCTCCCCAATATTTGATTATGGATTTTTTCATCGGCAATTTTGCATTTTGAGGGTCTATATCCCCTATTTCTAATATTGGATATTCAATATTGATTTTTGGAATTTTTACAATTCCTATTACTTTATATCCATGAAATTCTAGGTTTGCTTCTACCTCTCCTGATTCTTCATCAATTTTTGAAAAATCTATATTACTAAAAGCTTCTACTATTTCTTGACTTTGTTTTTCATTTATCTGATTTGAGCCGTATTTATAGATTATTAGCCCTATAACAACTACTAACGCTATTAGTAACACAACAAAAATTGTTTTATAGATTTTTATTTCTATACTATTTTTCTTCATCTTTTTTGCTTACTTTTTTCATTCTTATATATACTATTACTAATGCTATAACTACTATTGCTAATATTACAAATAATAATATACTATCATATGTTATTGGTAGTCTTGTTGTTTCTTGTGTTACTACTTTTATTTTTTCTGGTTCACTATTTTCCTCCTCATCAGCTGTTAGTAGTTGAACATCAGTTATTTCTCCATTGTCTGAAACTTTTTTTAGTAATACCACATATTGGTCACCTTCAACAGATTCTTCTGGTTGATATACTCTTTTATCTTCTACTTTCTGCCAATTAGCTTGTTCTATTAATTTAGAATATAATGTGTAAAATTCTTCACTTAATTGTACTTTTTCATATATATCTAATTCATCATATTCTGCATTTATTCTTTCTGCTAATTCCATTAATTTTGCATGTTCTGCTGAATCTGTTGTTTTTGTTCTTTCATAATAATATGTTTCACCAGTTTCATCAGCAATTTCTACGTATCCAACTGATTTTGTTATTAGTATTCCATCAACTTCTTCTTGACTAATCTTTTCTGCATAATCTTTTTTATTCGCTATTTTTACTGGTATTCTATTTGTAATTGATTCTACTAAATCGATATTTTCTTTAGTTAATGAGTTTTGGAAATCCAATTGAATTCCATTTAGAATTAAAACTTCTTCTCCTAAGTCGTTTTTGGCTTTTGCCCATATATAAATTGGATTATTTGATAATTTTTCGTATGTATCTGCATCTAAATATGCAATTTGATTCTCTCCCAAATCTGTGATTGAATTAATATAAACTAAATCCATTTCTCCTGGATTCGCATTAGAAAATGCGTATTTAAAATTTTTGTCTGTATATCCATTAATGTAAATTATGTATTCTTGTTTTCCTTCATCATTTTGAGTATTTACTATGGATATATCTTCATTTGTTGCTAAAACTACTATTGGCATTACTGCTATAAATAAAAGTATAGCTAGCATTCCAAATAGCTTGGTGCTAATTTTGCTCATTATATAATTCACCCTCCTTTTTTTAGTTTTTTACATTCGACATTATATTACATTTTTTTACTTTTGTAAATAGTTTTTCCAAATTTCGTCAGAAAAATTATGTATACCTGGCAATTTATCCATATATATCTATTTATATGCCCTATTTTTTATTTTATCACTACACAAATTTTTCCAATTTCTAACCTTTTATAATAATATGCTATATCAAAAAAAGTTTATATATTACTATGTAATAAGGCCAAGACCCCCGACGAAGACCCAGAATATGTTTTGGCCATGGAATAGTAATATATAAACTTTTTTATTTCATAACATATTTTTATATATAAAAGAATGTCAAGGCACTCTGGTGAATACCCAGAATATGCTTTGACCACGTAATAGTAATATATAATTTTTTTGTTTTATTTTTCAAGCCATTTTACTAAATCTAAATTTTCACTTCTTAATATCATTTCATGTTCAGGCATAACTCTAAAAGTATATCCATAATTTCCACCTGAATGTAAATCAATTTTAGCTACATAGTAATATTTTTTATTATCTTCATCAACACTTTCCAATTTCATAGGAATAATCTTTTCATCTTCAACAGAGCCATTTTCCAAAAATTTGCCATAATAAACTTCTGCTCTAATATGTTTTGCGTCAATATTAGGAAGTACAACTGCACATCTTACTTCTATTTTAGTTCCAGCATCAACTGTAATATTATCTGCATTTTCCGGTAATTGTTCTATTTGAATATCTTTCCAATTTGCAGTTATATCTTGTTTCCATGTATTTAATTCTGTAACTTTTTCTAAATTATTATAATATTTTTTAGTTAAATTACATAAAGGTATATATAATTGGTTTGTGTAATCAACTAACATTCTAGCTGTACTATATTTACCGCCTGTAGACATTATAGAATTTTTCATAAGTTCCATCCAATTTTTTGAAATTCCATTTTTATCTTTATCATAATAAATTGGAATAATTTTATTTTCTAATGTACAATACATACTATCACTATCAGCTTTATCTTGTTCTTCATAAGAATTATATTCTGCATGTGTACCAATTGTCCAACCATTTTTTTGATTATATCCTTCTGCCCACCATCCATCTAGAACACTAAAGTTTATTACACCATTTACAGATGCTTTTTGTCCACTTGTTCCTGAGGCTTCCATTGGTCTTCTAGGATTATTTAACCATACATCTACACCACTTACTAAATATCTTGAAATTTCAATATTATAATTTTCTAACAAGAAAATCTTTCCTTTAAATTGAGGTTTCATTGATATTTCATGTATAAATTTTACTAAGTCTTGACCTTCTTTATCTGCTGGATGTGCTTTTCCTGCAAATATTAATTGTACTGGTTTATCTTGAATATTTAGTATTTGAGTTATTCTTTCTAAATCTTTAAAGATTAATGTTGCTCTTTTATATGTTGCAAATCTTCTTGCAAATCCAATTGTTAAAGCTTCTGGATTTAATTTTGAAGTCATTTCAGTTATTTCTTCATAACTTACTCCTTCTCTTCTTAATCTTCTTGTTACATTTTCTTTTACTAATGATAATAATTTTATTTTTCTGTCTGTATGTACTTTCCATAATTTTTCATCTGGAATATTTTTTATTTTTTCCCATACATAATCTTCATGCATATTATCTTGCCAATATGGTATTAAATATTTATTATATAATTCTTTTAATTTTGGTGCTAACCATGTACATGTATGAATACCATTTGTTACATATGTTATTGGAGATTCATTTGGTGCTATATGTGGCCATACTTCTGCAAATAGTTCTCTTGATACTTCTCCATGTAATTTACTTACACCGTTTTTTAATCCTGCAATTTTTAATGCTAAAATTCCCATATTAAAACCACTTTCTAGTCCTTCACATGGTTTCATTCCCAATTTTAAGAATTGCTCTCTTGTTAGTCCTAATCTAGGCCAGAAGTCTTTGAAGTATTTTTCTACTAGACTTATTGGGAATATGTCATTTCCTGCTGGCACTGGTGTATGTGTTGTAAATACTGTTTTTGATGATGCTATATCTCTTGCAACTTCAAATGATACTTGTTGTTCTTTTATTGTATTTTTTATTAATTCTAAATTTAAAAATGCTGAATGACCTTCATTCATATGATATACAGTTGGTCTTAATCCTAATCTTCTTAATAGGCTTACTCCTCCCATACCAAGTATGATTTCTTGTCTAATTCTCATTTCTTGGTCTCCGCCATATAATCTTGCTGTTGTATCTCTATCTTCTTCATTATTTACATCTATATCTGAGTCCATTAAATATAGTTTTACTCTTCCTACATTAATTTCCCATACTTTTAAATATATTCTTCTTTTTGGAAATTTGATATATAACATTAAATCATTTCCATCTAAATCTTTTACAGGATTTATTGGTAAATCATATAAATCCAAATCTCTATATTCAGGTCTTTGCATACCATATCTATCTATTACTTGTCTAAAATATCCATTTTTATATAATAATCCTACTGCCACTAATGGAATACCTAAATCACTTGCTGATTTTAAGTGGTCTCCTGATAATATTCCTAGTCCTCCTGAATATATTGCTATTGTTTGGTCTAATCCATATTCTGCTGAGAAATATGCAATTAAATCATTTCTATTATCTGGATATTTTTGTGAAAACCATGTATTTTTGCTTGTCATATATCCATCAAAATCTTCTACTATTTTGTCATATTCTTTTAAAAACATTATATCTTTTGATGCATTTTCTATTTTTTCTTGGTCTACTGCTTTTAAGAATTTTACTGGATTTTTTTCACAAGTTTCCCATAAGTCTGGGTCTATTTTTTTAAATAGTCTTAGAAATTCTGTATTCCATGACCACCATAAATTGTTTGCTATTTCAGTTAATCTTCCTATTCTTTTTGGTAATTGTGGATTTACTGTTATTCTGTTAAATATGTACATTTTTTATTCCTCCTATGTTTCTTCTTTCCTTTTTTCTTTCCGTAATTTTTCTCTTTTATTATCTACTAATTTCATTTTTTTGTCAATCGATTTTTTATATTTTTTCAATTTAATAGCAAAAAAATTTATATATAACTATTGAATAAAGCAAAGACCCCCGACGAAGACCCTAGATATGTTTTTGCTATGAAATAGTTATATATAAATTTTTTGTTATAAATTAATAAAATTTTACTACTGTTTTTTATTAAGAACAGTATGTGCATAAAATTGCTTCAAGCCCCACATTTAAATCAATTAAACCAATTTTATATTTATAATCTAAATCTTGTAATTCTTGAATAATCTTTTTTAATTCAGAAGTTTTAAAACCTTTAGCCTGAGCCTTATATTTATTAACTAAAAACATTTGATTAGGCTTTAAATTAAGGCATTGTGCAATATCTTTATTTTCCGCAATCGCAAGTTTAGTAAAATACAATTTTTTAAAGTGATTATATAAAGTAATCAATATTTTTTGAATTGGTTCTTTAGAAGCTATTAAATTATTTAATACTTCAATAGCTTCTTTAACCTTTTTCTGTCCAAGGTTATCTGTTAAATCAAATATAACACTTTCTATTTTTTTTATGCATAATTTATCTATATCTTGTTTTTGAATTTTCCCATTTTCTCCTGCATATTCGATTAATTTTCTAATCTCATTTATTAAGTCTTGCATATTTGTACCACAAGCTTCTATAAGATATTGTAGTACATTTTCATCTGCTTGTACTTTATAACCATTACAAATATTTTTTAACCTTTTTATAATTTGAAATGGTTTTTGTTCTTCAAAATTGCAAACTTTTCCTATTTTTTCTATTGTATTATATATAGAATTCTTTTCCGCTTCATTTTCTATAAAAACTAGTATTGCAGAGGAATTTATATCATCAATATTTTCTTTTAAATAATCATTTATTTTATCTTTTAGTTCTTTGCTCACTCCTCCGCTTCTACCTTTTGCTTCTCTTTTGAATATTCCTGTATTTCTTGCTACAATTAATTTTTTCTCATATCCAAATGCTGGAGTTTCAATGTCTGAAATTAATTCTTGAATATTATTTTCGTCTATTATTATATAGTTAATCCCTTTTACTGTTTCTCCAAATAATTTTTTTATTTTTTTTAGTTGTTGTTCTAGTAAGAATATTTCTTCTCCATATAACAAATATATTCCTTGAAGTTCTCCTTGATTTAATTGCTTTTCTAGTTCTTCTATTTTTAACATATTATTTCTCCATAATTATTCTAAATACTTCTGCAACACTCCAAGCTTGTGCTATTGCACCTTTTGGTAAATATGGTTTTTTAGAATCATAAATTTCTGCAATACTTCCTATACAACCTCTTTCATTTATTTCTTTTGAAAATGTTTTTGTTACATCTTGTACAAATTCTTTTAATCTATTCTCATATTGTGTTCTTTCAGCTTTATTTTTTGTATTTGTTGCTAGTTTTTTTAGAGAATTATAATATAATCCTAAAAGCCATGTCCATGTTATCCCTTGATGATAGCTAAAGTCTCTTCTAAATCCATCTCCTTCATAGACCTCTACATAGTTTTCTTCTCCTTTTGCAAGTGTTTTTAATCCATAACTATTTAATAGTTTTTTTGTTACTGTTTCAAACATTTCTTTTGCAACTGGTGAATTTGGGTCTAATACAGGATATGTTAAACTTAATGCAAATAATTGGTTTGGTCTTATTTTGCTATCTCCTAATACATCATATAAACATTTTCTTTTTTTATTATAAAATTTGATTTCAAATGCACTTTTACATCTTAATGCTAATTTTTCATATTCTTTTGCTTTTTCTTTATTATCTGTTGATAATTCTGCCATTATTTTTAGTGCATTATACCATAATGCATTTATTTCTACTGCTTTACCATTTCTTGGCGTTACAGCTATTCCTGCATATTTTGCATCCATCCATGTGTTTTGAGTATTTTCTGTCCCTGATACAATTAATCCATCAGTGTCCATATATATATTATTATCGTCAAGGTCTATGCCTTCTTTATAATTTATTATTATACTTTCTAATTTTCCATACATTTCTTCTTTAACAAATTTATAGTCTTTTGTATAATCTAAATATTTTTTTACTTGTTCAAATAATAGTAAAGAAGCATCTACACTATTATATAACGGTCTATCATCACCTTCTGAATAACCATTTGGTATTAATCCAAATTTAATATCTCTTACGCATGTTTCTAAGACTTTTTTTGCTATTTCATATTTTTTAGGTATTAATAATAATCCTTCAAAAGCAATTAAAGTATCTCTCATCCAATCTAAAAACCATGGATATCCAGCAATTATTGAATATGTATTAAATAATGGTCTTTGTATTATAAAGTTGTCTCCTGCTATTAAGAAATTTTTTATTAATTTATCTCTCTCAATTTCACTTTCTGATTTATTTTCTTTTCTATTATTTATTAATTCTGTTTTTATAAACATTTCTCCATATCGTACAATTTCTTTTGTGATTATTGTTCTTATATCTAATTCTTCTATATTTTCTTCTAATGAACATATAAATGAAATTTCTTTTTCTTCATTTGGTTCTATTTCAATTTCATATCTTCCTGGTACCGCATGATTTTCTTCTGGCTCAAATCCTCTTTTTTCTTCTTCTATATAAAACATATTAAAAAATGTATCATTATGATGTTCTATATAGTTCCCAGCAGAAATATTCATATATATTGGTTTACCATCATCTATTTTTACTTCTAATTTTCTACCTTTTTGAATTTGTGTCAAATTAAATATATGATTTTTATTTATTCCATGAACATCTCTATAATTCATTATTGGGGCTAATGTTAATTTTGCTTTGCTTTTTCCATTTCTTATTTTATATAATACTCCTACTGTATTTTTTGAGTATTCCATACATACTACTTTTGTTATTTCTGTATCTTCTACTTTATATGCAAATATTGGCATATATTCTTTTATAAAGCTTTGTTGGTATTTATATCCTTGGGATATATAATTTTTTCCAATATTAGTAAACAGTTCATGTTTTCTTCCATCTATTTCTATACTTTCATCTAATTTAGATAATATTAATGTTCTTTTTGCTGGTGGTATTAATGGTGCTACTAATAGTCCATGATATTTTCTTGTGTTTGCTCCTAAAATTGTAGAAGATGCATATCCTCCTATACCATTTGTTATTATCCATTCTTTTTTTAGTGCTTCTTCTAATTTTAAATCATCTTTTGCAAATTTCATTTTTTATTCTCCTATTTTTCTATTCTTTTTTTATTTTTTGCGTCTGACTCTTTTATTGATTTTATTCTTTCACTATATTTACTGCTAAATTTACTTTGTTTTGTATTTTTTGTATTTTTCTTATTTGGGTCTATTCCTTTTTTTCTTGACTTTTTGTCCATTTTTGCTTTTTCTTTTTTTAGTTTATTTATTCTTTTATCTGATTTTAATTTAGCATTTAACATTACATATTCTGGGTCACTTTCTCTATCTTGATATTTTAAATCGTTACATATTAATGTTATTGCTGATTCAGCGACTAATAATGGGTCATGTCTTATTTTTCCATCTATTATTGTTGATATATTTTTCTTGATGAACTTTATTTTTCTTAATGCTGGGTCATCAAGTTTTTGTTCTACTAAGTCTGAACCTTCTTTATTATACTTTTTAATATATTCTGGTATTACTTCTCCTGTATCATATATACAATAATCTACTATTCCTTCTCCACAATGTTCTATTATTGCTTTTACATGGTCTGCTACTGTATAATCATCTGTTTGTCCAGGTTCTGTCATTATATTATTTACATATATTTTTATTGCTTTACTTTCTTTTATAGCTTTTGCTACACCATTTACTAATAAATTTGGTATTACATTTGTATATAAACTTCCTGGTCCTATTATTATACTATCTGCTTGTTTTATTGCTTCTATTACTCCTTGTGCTGGTTTACAATTTGTTGGTTGTAAAAATACTCTACTTATTTTTGTCATTTTTTCATTTACTATTTCTGGTATTCTTTCTTTTTCTTCTACAACATATCCATTTTCTAATTCTGCACATATTTTCATTTCTTCTGATGTTACTGGTAATACTTTTCCTACTATATTAAATATTCCATTACTTTTTTCTATTGCATCTGTATCATTCCAGTAAATTTCTTTCATTGCTGTAAAATATATGTCTGAAAATTTTAGTCCTCTTAGTCTATTATTTTTCATTTCATGGTTCATTAATTCACTTAATTCGCCTTTTGTGTCTGATGATAATGCTACTATACTATCTTTTACTTCTTCTAATGGTAATGATGTTTCTAATTCCATTCTTGAATTTGATGGAGTTTGACCATATTCTGATACTGCTACTATTGCTGTTATATTATTTGTGTATCTTTTCATTCCAGTTAATACTGTATTTAGTCCTGCTCCTCCACCTATTACTACTATTTTAGGTCCTCTATCATATACTGTTTTGTCAAATATTAATGATTTTACATTTACGTTTTTTCTATGTTTCATTCTATCATCTGTTGCTTCTATGAATAATTCCATATTTCTTTTATTTAATAATACTAATCCTAATACTATAAAAGTAAATCCAACAACAAATGTTATTACTACTTTTCCTACATCTAGGAAATCCATTTCTTTTTGCACTAGAATTTTCGCTATTCCATAACATGTTAAAACTATTCCTATTAATATTAATATTATCCATCTTTTTAATTTTGAACTTGATTTAAACCAATGTAGTATTCCTTTCACTTTTATTCCTCCATCTTAAATTATTTCTACTTCCAATTCTATTTTTTTACCAAATTTATTATATACTTGTTCTTTTGTATATTCTATTAATTTGATAACATCTTCTGCTGTTGCATTTTCTTTATTTATTATAAATCCTGCATGTTTTTCTGATATTTGTGCTCCACCTATTTGATATCCTTTTAATCCACATTCATCTATTAGTTTTGCAGTTATAAAGTCTGTTCCTCTTTTAAATGTACTTCCTGCACTTGGATATTCAATTGGTTGTTTTTCTTTTCTAAAGTTTGCATATTCTGTCATTTTTGCTTGTATTTCTTCTTTATTTCCTTTTTCTAATTCTAATTCTGTTTCCAAAATTATATTATCTTCTTTTGAAAATCTACTATTTCTATATTCGAATTTTGCTTCTTCATTTTTTATTTTATGTATTTTTCCATCTCTATCCATATATGTTACAGTTTTTACAATGTCTTTCATTTCTGAGCCATGTGCTCCTGCATTCATTCTTATTGCTCCACCTATTGTTCCTGGTATTCCTCCTGCAAATTCAAATCCTGCTAATTCTTCTTTTAGTAATTTTTGTGCTAACTCTCCTAGTTTTACTCCACTTCCTACAATTACATTATTTCCTTGTATTTCTATTTTTTTTATATCTATTTTTAAAACAATTCCCTTTATTCCTTCATCTTTTACTAATAAATTGCTTCCATTTCCTATTATTTTTAATGATATATTATTCTCTTTTACTATTTTTAAAATTTCTTGGATTTCTTCTATTTTTTGTACTTGTATAAAATATTCTGCTGGTCCACCTATTTTGAAACTCGTATGTTTTTTCATAGGTTCATCATATTTTATATTTTCTTGTGGTATTTCTGAATTTTTTAATATTTCTTTTATATTCAATTTTCCACTCTCCTATCTAATTGCCTATTTTATATCCTCCAAATGATGATATAATTTCATTTCCATTGACATCTTTTGCATATATCCATAAATAATAGTTTCCACTTTCTCCTGATGGTGTTGATATATTATTACTACTTGGTACATTATCTATAAATTGGTCTTTATCAGGTTCATTTAATAATTTTGTCCATTTGTATTTTAGTTCTGATATATCATGTTGTGACTGTACATTTATTACTATATTTTGACTTGTAACTTCTGAAGTATTTGAAGATGGTTCTGCACTAATTATTATATTTGGAATTTCTACATCTACAGCATATGTATATAATGGTGTCCCATCTTTTGTTACTCTTAAAGTTTCATTAAATACTTCTCCAGTATAATAATTTACTACATATGAATATTCATTTGTTATAGAAACTTCCATTTCTTTTAAATCTTCTTCACTTAGTCTATAATAATATATTGGTAATTTTGATGATATAGAATCACCATAATCTAACATTTTTAATGTTATACTTTGTTTTGAACTACTATTTATATTGTCTACTAAGCTTAACATGTCTATATAAGCAATTGGCTCTCCTCTAATATATTGTTCATCTTTAGTTGTTAGATATTTTGTATAATTTTCTAATACTACTTGTTTTAACATTTCTACTTCTGACATATATGATTGATTTTTAGAATCTTGTATTGCATTTATTCCAGTATATGTTGCAACAGATGCTATGATTAATAAAATTATTATAGTTATTACTAATGCAATTAATGTTATTCCTTTTTGATTTTTCATAATTATTTTTCAACCTTTCTCCTTTGAATATTATTTGTCTTATAAATCTTATCATTTTTTTCCTAATTTTACAAGAATTTTTCATAAATCTCTTTCAAATTTATAAAATTTATAGTATAATATATTTGTAGTGCTTTATTTTAGCACAGAAGGAGGAATTTTTTATGTGGCAAATATGGCTAATTGCTTCAGGAGTATTTTTCATTATTGAAATTATTACAGTAGGTTTTTTAGTTTTTTGGTTAGCAATAGCTTCATTACTAGCAATGGTTGTAAGCTTTTTTACTAGCAATATAATTATTCAATTTACTGTTTTTGTAATATCATCTGCTATACTTATACTTGCAACTAAGCCATTTGTAGAAAAATTGACCAAAAAAGATGCAGTTCAAACTAATGTATATTCAATAATAGGTAAAAAAGGAATTGTTATTGAAGATATTGATTGGAATAAAGGAACAGGTCAAATTAAAGTTGGCGGAGAAACTTGGTCTGCTAAGACAAATGAACAAATTGATATACCAAAAGATAGTGAAGTAGAAGTTGTAGATATTGATGGTGTAAAAGCTTTTGTAAAACCTTTAAAAATAGCTTCTACAAAATAAAATAATTAATTATATTTAAGACAAGTAAAGCTTGTCAGAAGGAGGATTTTATGTATGTTTTAATCGCATTACTAATTATAATAGTAATTATAGCAGTTAAATCAATTAAAGTTGTTAGACAATCAGAAGTTTATATTATAGAAAGGTTAGGTAAATTCCATAAAGTTGCAGATGCAGGTCTTACAATTATTATTCCATTTTTTGACCATGTTAGAAGTGTAGTTAGCTTAAAACAACAAACAATGGATGTTCCACCACAAGGTGTTATCACTAAAGATAATGTTACTATTACAATTGATACTGTAGTATTCTATCAAATAACTGACCCAGCAAAAGCAGTTTATGAAATTCAAAGTTTGAAAAAAGGTATTGAATATCTTGCTATTACAACAATTCGTGATATTGTTGGTAAAATGGATTTAGATGCTACATTTAGTTCAAGAGATGGCATAAATGCTGAATTAAGAACAATTCTTGATGAAGCTACTGATAGATGGGGATGTAAAATTGATAGAGTTGAAATAAAAGATATTACTCCACCAGCAGATATTAGAGATGCTATGGAAAAACAAATGAATGCAGAAAGAAATAAAAGAGCTTTAATTCTTGAAGCTGAAGCTCAAAAACAATCTGCTGTTACTATTGCAGAAGGTAAAAAAGCTGCTGCTATACTAGAAGCAGAAGCTGATAGAGAAGCTAGAATTAGAAGGGCAGCCGGTGAGGCTCAAGCTATAAAAGCAGTTGCTGAAGCTAAATCTAAAGAAATCGCAATGGTTTATGAAGCAATCAAAAATGCTGACCCTGATGAAAAACTTGTTCAAATTAAATCTCTTGAAGCTCTTGAAGAAATTGCTAAAGGTGATGCAAATAAAGTATTTATTCCTTTCGAAGCAACAGGTGCTTTAAGTGGATTAGGTGCAGCTAAAGAAATCTTTACAGATAAAAAATAGGGAAATTTGGGGACTTCCCCTTTTTTCCCTTTTCTATTTTTTCAAAAATGGTTCTACATGCACAATTGCCTTATACACTTTATCTAATCCTGCAATATTTTTTTCTAAATTATCTGCAAGAGTATGACTATCAAAAGTAGTCATATTACCATCAACTGCAATAGTTAAAAATATTATATATTGATAACCAACAGGTGTTGATGAAATTCCATTTATTTCTTTTACTTCTTTATATCCATGTACTAAATCTAGTATAATATCTTTTGTTTCTTCATCTATTGAAACATCCATTAAAATATTATAACTTTCCATAAAAATTTCTATTCCTGTTTTACAAATCCATGCTGATATACCAATTCCAACAACACTATCAAACCAATTTATTCCTTTTAATGATAAAAAAGTTGAAATTAAAGTAAAAGTTGTTATAATACAATCATTTCTATGGTCTTCCATACTTGCTTCTATTAATAAATTATTATATTTTTTGTACATTAAATGAGTATATATAAATAATATCAATTTTACAATTATAGTAACAATACAAACTATTACAAGCCACCACGAAAAAATTATTTCATTTCCATTAAACAATGACATTATTGCATCTATTATCATTTTTACAGATACTAATATCATTGATATTGCTATAAATAATGAAAATAAATATTCTGCTTTTCCATGTCCGAAATTATGGTCTTCATCTTTTGGTGCACTTGCTATTTTATTTCCTATAAATGTCATTAATGATGCAAATATATCTCCAGCACTATTTACACTATCAGCTATCATTGCTTGACTTTTACTAGCAAATCCTACAGTTGCTTTTATTGCTAATAAAAATATATTTCCAATTATTCCAAATGTACCAACTCTTTTTGTAACTTTAAATCTGTCTTCCATAGTACACACTCTCCTTTTTATACATGAATATTATTATAAGATAAGTTTATGAATATTTCAAGTGAATTTTTCCACTTTTTCTAAAATTTGCATTTATTACAAAAATATGTTATAATGAAATGTGTAATAAAAAAAGAGGTGAAACACATGACATTATTAGTACTAATATATGTATTAATTTTTATTATATTTGCTTTAATCGCATATGCTGTTATGCAGATTAAATTAGCTGGAATTAATGTAAAAGATTTTTGGAGTTTTATAGAAGCAAACCAAATTTTAGATAAATTATATGAATTTTCAAAAAAATATGAAAAACTTACTCCTCAACAACAAGTAGTATATTTATTAGAAGCAGAAAAAGTTTTCACTGCTTTTGACAAAATACCTGATATCGTGTGGGAAGATGAATTTAAAAAATATGATGAAGTTCTAAAAAAATATAAAGAGATTAAAATAGATAGATGGGTATCTAATTCATAATACCTCATCTATCTATTTTATTTTTGATTAACTACAATTTCATTTTCTACTACATTTATTGTAGATTTTTTATTTTTATTTAGTTTTCCATCTAAAATCTCTTCTGATATTTTATCTTCAATTAAATTTTGTATTGTTCTACGTAATGGTCTTGCACCAAATGTTTTATCAATACCTTTGTCAATTATCAGAGATGCTACACTTTCATCAATTTCAATTAAAAATTTTTGTTCTTTTAATCTGTTTTCAACTTGTTTTAGCATAATTTGTGCAATTTTTTTCATATCTTCATCATTTAACTTATGGAATACAATTATTTCATCTATTCTATTTATAAATTCTGGTCTTAATTCACGTTTTAATTCTTTTATAACTTCTTTTTTTATTTCTTCATATTCTTCATTTTCTTTTGAGGTTTCTCCAAATCCTAAAGTTTTCTTTTCAGTAATATGTCTAGCCCCTAAGTTTGATGTCATAATTATTACAGTATTTTTAAAGTTCACTTCTCTACCTTGAGAATCAGTCAATCTTCCATCTTCTAATATTTGAAGTAACAAATTCATAACATCAGGATGAGCTTTTTCAATTTCATCAAATAATATTACTGAATATGGTTTTCTTCTAATTTTTTCTGTTAATTGTCCTCCATTATCAAATCCTATATAACCAGGTGGAGAACCTATTAATTTTGAAACTGAATGTGATTCCATATATTCTGACATATCAAGTCTTATCATTGCATTTTCATTTTCGAATAATATTTCTGAAATTGCTTTTGAAAGTTCTGTTTTTCCAACACCTGTTGGTCCTAAAAATAAAAATGAGCCTATTGGTCTTTTGGGGTCTTTTAATCCTACTCTTCCTCTTCTTATTGCTTTTGCAACTGCTTTTACAGCTTCATCTTGACCAATTATTCTTTCATGTAGTTTTTCTTCAAGATTTTTTAATTTTTCATTATCATCTTGTGATAGTTTTTGTACAGGTATTCCTGTCCATTTAGAAATTACTTCTGTTATATTATCTTCTGTTATTTCTATAATATCTTTAGTTTTCTTTTTCCTCCATAAATTTAATGATTTTTCTAATCTATCTTTTAACTCTTTTTCTTCATCTCTAATTGTTGCAGCTTTTTCAAATTCTTGATTATATATTGCTTCTTCTTTTTCTTTCATTATAATATCAATTTTTTCTTGTAACATCTTTATTTCATCAGGTTCATTATATATTTTCATTCTAACTTGTGATGCTGATTCATCTATTAAATCTATTGCTTTATCAGGCAAAAACCTATCTGTTATATATCTTGATGATAGTTTTACAGCTGTTTCTATTGCTTCATCTGTAATTTTTACATTATGATGTGCTTCATATTTATCTCTTATTCCTTTTAAAATTTCTATTGTTTCTTTTTCTGATGGTTGCTCAACATTTACAGGACTAAATCTTCTTTCTAGTGCAGAATCTTTTTCTATATATTTTCTATATTCTTCTATTGTTGTTGCTCCTATTAATTGAATTTCTCCTCTAGCTAATAATGGTTTTAATATATTTGCTGCATCTATCGCTCCTTCTGCTGCTCCAGCTCCAACTATTGTATGTACTTCATCTATAAATAATATTACATCTCCTACTTTTTTTACTTCATTTAAAGCTTTTTTTATTCTTTCTTCAAAATCTCCTCTATATTTTGCTCCTGCTACCATTCCTGATATATCTACATTTACTATTCTTTTTTCTTTTAATATTTCTGGTACATCTCCATTTACTATTTTTTCTGCTAATCCTTCTATTATAGCTGTTTTTCCCACTCCTGGCTCTCCTATTAGACATGGATTATTTTTTGTTCTTCTTGATAATATTTGTATTATTCTTTCTATTTCTTGTTCTCTTCCTATTATATTGTCATATTTTCCTTCTTCTGCTTTTAATGTTATATCTTCTCCAAATTGATTTAAAGTTGGTGTTAGTGCAAAACTTCCTTTTCCTCTTGTTATCTCCTTATTTATGTCTTGATTTTCTTCTTCATTTATTACTCTTGCGATTTCTGTATATATTTTAGAAATTTCTATATTTAATTCTGTTATTATTTTGATAGCTATACAATCTTCTTCTTTTAATATTGCAAGTAATAAATGTTCTGTACCAATAAAATTATATCCAACCCTTTTAGCTTCTAGAAATGCATTTTCTAATACTTTTTTACTTCTTGGTGTAAATCCCATTGATTCTTTTATCTGTTTACCTTTTCCTAACATTTCTTCTGTTTTTTTTATTATTTTATCTTCTGTTATCCCTTTATTTAATAGAACTTTTCCTGCTATGCCTTCTCCTTCTTTTACTAATCCATATAAAATATGTTCTGTTCCTATATATTTATGTCCTAATTCTATTGATATATCATTTGCTATTTCTATTACTTTTTTTGCTTTATTTGTGAATTTATATATCATTTTTGCCCTCCTTTTTTCTTTGTCATCTTCTCCATTTCTTCTGCTTTTTCTTTCTGCTCTGGTAATGGTATCCATGCAAAATATGATGATACAAATTCTCCATATTGTGTTGCATCTTCCCCTACTTCTGGTTCTGTTTGTTTTTGTTTTTTATCCATAAAAAATAGCACTCTCCTCTCTTATAAGGTATGTGCTATTTTCTTGTTTTTATTCATTAATCTTTTATTCCAAATAATAATTTTACTATTCCTCTTAAACATTTTGGAACTTTTTTTACTACAATAGTCATATGTATACCTCCTTTTAACAGAGTAACCATAATATTCCTACTAATATTACTATTAAGCCTATTAGAAATAACCATCCTGTTATTGGAAGGAATAATACTAGTAATATTCCTATTCCTAATCCTACTAAACATACTCCAAATGTCTTTTTTAAGATTTTCATTATGATTTCCTCCAATATTTTTATTATATTATATTCTTATTGAAGGATTTTGGTGAATTATGTTTATTACATTTTATTGAGTTTTTCTAATACAATAACAAACATTGCATGTGACCATCCAAGTCCAATAACCCAATTAGGTTTTAAGGTATTATTATCTATTTGTTCTCCTAAAAAGCTATGTTTTCCTGCTGTTTTTAATACAAAATCAAATGTTTCTTTTGCTTTCTTTTTTTCTCCATTTTCCAAATAATATAAAGTCATCCATAAATTTGCAATTGGCCATGGCGCACCATTCCTATAATGGTCATATTCAAATCTTTGATATCCACCTGTATATGTTCTAATTGTTAAATTTATATTTTCTACTGTATTTAAAACTCTCTTTTCTTTTGGTGAAAATACTTTAAATGGAACAACTGCTCCAAGTAAACTAATATCTATTCTTTTATCATCTGCATTTCTAACATATGATTTTCTATTTTCATCATATAAGTTTTCATCGATATATTTTTTAATTTCGATTTTTAAATTAGACATTTCATCTATACTTTTACTTATTTTTTCTTCTTTTAACCTGTTATTCTCAAAATCAGAAATATTCTTTCCTAATACTCCATATATTTTTATCATTGAGTCAAATGCAGAAAAAATACTTGCTAAAGAATATAAATGTATTCCTTCATACATCTCCCATAAGTCATAACTTACATGATATATTCCTGTTTTTTCTAATATATCTTTTACATATTTTTTTAAGAAATCTACTGCTTTTTCACACATATGTAAATTAGCTTTTAAGAATTCTTCATTTTTAGTATATTCATAATGTGAATATACTCCATAGACAACACTTGCTGTTTCATCTACTTGGTATCCCCAACATGGGGCTAATTTTCCATCAGTATAAAAACGTTGTTCCCACATTCCATTTTTACTTTGTGTCATTCTACAAAAATTACTGTAAAATTTTTCTGTTTCTTTTGTCATTTTCAATATATCTAGTGCTTTTGCAATAAATATTGCATCACGTGGCCAACAATATCCATATCTTCCACATTGAGTAAGTTCTTCATCAACTTCTGGTGCTGCTATTACACCTCCTGTAGTTTGATTTGTTAGTAATGGAAATAATAATATACTTCTTCTATATATATCTTGTATTTTTTCTTCATAACTATTTGTTGGTTCTTTTAATTCTAGTCCATTATGTTCTTTTACATATTTTCTCCAATATGATTTTACATGAGTATATTCTTTATTAAAATCGATTTTTTTAATTCTTTCTATCTCATCTTCTATTAATTTCATTGTTTTTTTGTTTTCATCTATATATACATATATTTCTAATTCCTTTTTTTCACCTGGTTCAATTTTTCCTATATCATAACTAATACTTGATTCTTTTGACATTCCTATATAATCTTTATCATGTATAATTCCTGAATGTATTGTATTAATCGAACCATTTATTTGATGACTTAATAGTTTTTGTTTAGAAAATGTTGCAACAGAAAAATCATGTGCATATTGAATCATTCCTGTATCTATTTTCATTGCTCCTACGAAATTGTTTTGGTCTGATAATAATTCAGAATGTATTAAAAATTTTACATCTAATTCTATATTTCCATCATTTATAAATGTATATTTTTTTACTAATATATCTTCTTTCATTGTTGCAAAATCAGTTTGTAATATTTTTAAATTAAAATATGTATTAGTTATTTCTGTATTTAGTATATTTGTATCTGTATCATAATATTGTAAATATGTATTATTTACATCTTCATGTAAATATATTAAATCTGAATCATTTATTTTTACTCCTGTATTAAAAAATTTTATATATTGCCTATTATCTCTATTTGGATATGATAATCTTAACATTTCTCCTCTATCTGAAAATGTTACTAACATATTTTTATTTCCTATTATTGCTTCATTTAAATATTTTCCCATTGCATTTTCCTTTCTTACCCTTCTATTATATTTACTATTTGTTTTTCTAAATCTTTTATTTTTTCATTTATTCTAAACATATCTTCATCACGTAAATGAACATCTTCAACATCTTGTCTTACTATGACTTCCATATCTTTTATTTCATTTTGTAATCTAGATAATCTTGTTAAAATTTCATATTTAATAGAATTAGATTTTTTAATTTTAATTTTATTAACAATTTTTAATTCATCACATAATTCATATGTTTCACCATATTCTGGTATTGAAACACCTATTCCTGTTTCTTCTAATATTTTATTTCTTAATACCTCTTGTGATTCATCTTCTCCATGTACTAAAAATATATGTTTTGGTTTTGTTATAAATGAATATACAAAATTCATTAACCATTGTTGGTCAGCATGACCAGAATATCCTTCTATATATTCAATTCTTGCATTAACTGCAAATTCTTCTCCAAATATTGTTACTTTTTTAGCCCCATTTACTATTAAGTTTCCTAATGTTCCTGGTGCTTGATATCCTACAAATAAAATTGTACTTTTAGGATTCCATATATTATGTTTCAAGTGATGTTTTATTCTTCCAACATCACACATTCCACTTGCAGAAATTATAATTGATGGCTCTGTACTTTCATTTAATGCTTTTGATTCATCCGCAGTTTGTGTAAATCTTAACCCGGGAAATTCTAGAGGATTATCTCCTTTTTCCATTTCTTCTTTTACTTCATCTTCAAATAAATCCATATTTTGTTTAAATATTTCTGTCGCTGATATTGCTAATGGACTATCAACATATACTGGTACTTTCATTAAAGTACTGTATTTTCTTTTAAATTCTTCATCATCTCTGCTTTGTTTTATTTTATTTAATTCATATAATATTTCTTGTGTTCTTCCAACTGCAAATGATGGAATTACAACAGTTCCTCCATTATCAATTGTTTCTGATACAATATCCAAAAACATTTCTGCCTTTTGGTTATTTTTCATATGTAATCTACTTCCATATGTTGATTCCATAACTAAATAATCACAATTTTCTATCATTGTTGGTGATGCAAGTAGTGGGATATCATTATTTCCTATATCCCCTGTAAATACTGTTTTTGTTTCTTTTCCATCTTCTTTTACCCATACTTCTATTATACTTGAACCTAGCATATGTCCAGCATCATTAAATCTTACAAATATATTTTCATCTACTTGGATTATTTCATCATATTTAACTTGTACAAATAATTCAAGACAATTTATCGCATCTTCTGCTGTATAAAGTGGTGGGACTAGTTCTTCACCTTTTCTTTCTCTTTTTTTGTTTTTCCATTGTGCTTCCATTTCTTGAATATGTCCACTGTCTGGTAACATAATTCCACATAAATCACAAGTAGCTTTTTGTGCATATATTGGTCCTTTAAATCCTTCATTATATAATTTAGGAATTCTTCCTGAATGGTCTATGTGTGCATGTGTTAATAACATAAAATCTATTTCAGAAGGATTATATTCAAATGGTTCAAAATTTTCTTTTTCTACATCTGCTTTTCCTTGAAACATACCACAATCTACTATAAATTTTTTACCTGCTCCTTCTACTAGAAAGTTTGAACCTGTTACAGTTTTAGTTGCCCCTAAAAATGTTATCTTCATATAAAAATTCTCCTTTATATAAATATTTTTATCTTTTTGTTTATTTTTGTTTTTTCATTTAAATTGATTTCAAATTTTTCCTCTGTTATGTTTTCATCAAAAATTTGAACATAATTTTTTTCAAATTCACTTGTTATTTTATAATATAATTCTTCTAATTCTATTATCCTAGTTTCAAATATATGTTTCATTATTTCGAATGGTATATCTACTATTATTTTATTTTCTATTGCTGTTTTCATTAATTTTCTTTCTACTATTTCTATTTCTTGTTCTAACTGTTTTACATCTTTTATATTTTTTTCATGATTAAATGGTAATAACATGTAATATCTAAATTGATATATTAATTTTGATATTTCTTCTGGCTGTTTGATATTTACTTTATTTACTATTTGTTCAAAACAATGTAAAAATATTTTCTCAAATTCTATTAAAATTTGCTCTCTTTCTTCATCATTTAATATTACTACTTCTAATTGTTCTTTTTCTTTTTCTATTTTATTTTTTTCATTTATATAATTTCTAGGATTTAATAAATAATTACTTTCTTCAATTTCATTTAACAATTGTTGTTTTCTATCATTTAATTGTTGTTTTAATACTTTTATACTAAATATTTTCTTTTCTAATGGTACTCCTTTATTTCTTCTTGTATATTCTTCTTGTATTTTACTTTCTTGATTTAATATTTTTTCTATTTCCTCTATTTCTTTTGATGCTTTTTTCTTTTTATTTGTTATTTCTTGTACTTTATCTTTTGTATTTTTAAATTCTTCTGATTTTATTTCTATTTTCTTTAATTCTTCTATTACATTTATTTTATAATCTGGTTTTTCTTCTATTTCATTTATTATCGCAATTTGCTCTAATTTTTCTATAAATTTTTCTGTAATTTCTTCACCATATTTGGGTATTAACTCTTCTTTCATTATTTGAATATAATCTATTATTCCATCAACATCCTGAGTCCATGAATCTAAAAACTCTTCTCCTAATAATATTCTAATTGTTTGATATATTAAATTTGCTTTTATACTTTCTATTTCTGTTTTTATTGTTGTCCATGACCATCCATTAAAATCTCTTAATACTTCTACTCTATCTAAATTTTTTCCTATATTTATTATATTTGATATTGGCATTGTTGAAATCCCATATCTATTACTTACTATTCTTTTATTATTTGAATTTTTTTCTATAGCATATAATATTTTTTCTTCTATTGGATATGCTATTATTTCTCTATCGCCTACATAAAACTTTTTTTCCTCTAATTCTTTTTGTATTTTTTCATCTGCAAGTTTTGTAGTTAATTTTACTATTTTTATTTGTTTTGCTTTTCTTTCTATATTTCTTAATATTTCCTCTACATATTGCTTTTGTGTTTTTGGGGTTACTTTTGCTTTTTTATAATCTCTATATGATACTTCTATTTTATATAATATTCCTAAGAGAAGATTTTTAGCTTGTTCTTCTACTTGTTTTTCTTCTAATATTTTTTCAAGTTCTTCATTATTATCTCTTTTTATGAATTTTTCTAACATATCTTCTCCTTTCTTTGGTAAATTTGGGACCTGTCCCCTTTTTTCCTTTTTGGCAATTTGGGGACGGTTCTCTTTTTTCCCTTTTGGCAATTTGGGGACGGTTCTCTTTTTTCCCTTTTGGCAATTTGGGGACGGTTCTCTTTTTTCCCTTTGGGAAATTTGAGAACCGTCCCCAAATTTCCCAAATTACCCTTCTGCTTCTGGTGCTGTTCCCATCTTCAATTCAGCCAATCTTTCAGGTGTCATCAAAACTTGACGAGGTTTACTTCCTTGATATCCTGAAATAACTCCTCTTTCTTCCATTTGGTCTATAATTCTTCCAGCTCTCGCATAACCAACTTTAAATCTTCTTTGAATAAATGATGTTGATGCTTGTCCTGTTTCTACAACTACATCTATTGCCTCCATTAATAATGGGTCTGTATCATCATCTACAGAAGCTTCTTCTGCAAGTTCTTTATCTGTTTTATTACTATTTTCTATTGATTCTAGTATGTCTTCACTATATTTAGCTTCACCATTTGATTTTACAAATGATACTATTTTTTCTACCTCATCATCTGATACAAATGCACCTTGTATTCTTGTTGGCTTTGGAGCTCCTGATGGATAAAATAACATATCACCTTTTCCTAATAGTTTTTCTGCTCCTATTTGGTCTAATATTGTTCTTGAATCTACTTGTGATGATACTGCAAATGCAATTCTTGATGGTATATTTGCTTTAATTATACCTGTTATTACATCTACTGATGGACGTTGTGTAGCAATTATTAAATGCATTCCAGCAGCTCTTGCTTTTTGTGCTAATCTACATATTGAGTCTTCTACTTCTTTTGCTGCTACCATCATTAAATCTGCTAACTCATCTATTATTATAACTATTTGTGGTAGTTTTCCAATTCCTTCTTCTTTTTCTATTAATGCATTATATCCTTTTAAGTCTCTTACCCCTTTTTGTGCAAATACATTATATCTATTATCCATTTCTTGTACGGCCCATGCTAATGCCCCTGCTGCTTTTCTTGGGTCTGTTACAACCGGTATTAATAGATGTGGTATTCCATTATATACTGATAATTCTACAACTTTAGGGTCTACCATTACTAATTTTACTTCACTTGGTTTTGCTTTATAAATGATACTTGATATTATTGTATTTATACATACACTTTTTCCTGAACCTGTTGCACCAGCTATTAATGCATGTGGCATTTTTGCTATATCTGCTATTGCCATATTTCCTGCAACATCTTTTCCTAATGCTACACTTAATTTTGATTTACTGTCTTGGAATTCATCACTTTCTACTACATCTCTAAAATGCACTGTTTCTTTTTCTGTGTTTGGCACTTCTATTCCTACTGCTTGTTTTCCTGGTATAGGTGCTTCAATTCTTATTGTTTCTGCAGCTAGATTTAATGCTATATCATCAGCTAAGTTTGCTATTTTACTAACACGAACTCCTTCTGCTGGTTTTAATTCATATCTTGTTATTGCAGGTCCTACTGATACATTTTCTACTTTTGCTTGTACTCCAAAACTGTATAATGTTTTTTGAAGTTTTGTGGCTATATCTGTTAATGCTTTTGCTCCACCTTTTATTGCTTTTGGACTTCCTTTACTTAATAATTCTATTGGTGGATATTCATAATATTCATCTTCAACTGCTATTGCATGTTCTAATTGTAATACTTCTTTTACTTTTTCTTCTTTTTTCTCTTCTTCTTGTTTAAACAAATTATTTTCTATAAAATCTGGTTCGATTTTCTCTTTTTCTTGTTTTTCCATTCCTAATGGTACTATATCATCTTTACCATGTTTGAATTTTTTCTTTTTCTTAGGCTCTTCTTCAATTGTTCTACCATTTAAATTTATTTTTATTTGTTCTTGCTCTGGTTCAGTTTCTTCTATATCTAAATATGCTTTTCTATTTTCTTTTATTGTTTTTTCTCTTTTTCTTTCTTTTTCAATTTCTTGTTCTTGTTTTTCTACTAATTTTTGTTCTTGTTTTTGTTTTCTTTTTTCTACTCCTGATTGTATCCAATTACTTATTATTCCAGAAATATCTATTCCAAATGTTGTTGCAAACAATATAAGTGATACACCTATACATAAAATAATTGTTCCTATTTTATCAAATAATTTAAATAATGGCACTGCTGCAATTGTGCCTAATGCTCCTCCTCCTATGTTATTTTCTCCAAGTTGATATGCATGTTTTACTACATCTGATATATTCTGATTTATATCTATTTGTCCATCACATATTTCATATACACTTAATATTATTGAGATAAATATTAATAATAGGGTATATTGAAATATTTTTGATGATAAATATCCATCATCATCTTTACATGCCATTTTGACAGCTACTGCAAATGAACCTATTGGCAATACATATTTTATTATTCCAAACATACCACCAAAAAAGTCACTTAATACCATTCCTATATATCCTGATTCTGTGTATATTAATACTGTTAGTAATATACTAAATATTATTGTTATTATTACTCCTAAATCTGGTGTTTCCTTTTTTACTCTCTTTCCTCTATATTTTTTTCTTGCCATTTTCGACTTCCTTTCATTTTGCATTTTTTTCTTACTCTAAAAAACGATGAGTTATGTTCAACTTTTCATTGAAAGAGGCTCATCGTTTTTTTATTTTATTGAAGTTCTTTTTTACTGTTTTGAATTGTCTTTATTGTATCTTCTAATGACATTTCCATTAGGTTCATAGCTTCCCCAATATTTTTTTCTAGTTTTGCTAATGTGTCAGTTAATACATTTTCTGTTGTGTTTAATAAATTATTTGCATATTCTTTTGTTCCTTGAGATATTTCTCTAGACATTTCATTTGCAGTTTCTATTATTTCGGCCTTTTGCTCATATGCTTTTCTTGTTATTTCATGTTCATCTATCATAGCAATTATTCTATTTTCTGCTTCTTTTACTATTCCATCTGCTTCTTTTTGAGCCTCAACTAATATTCTTTGTCTTTCTTCTTTTACCCATTTTGCTTGTTTTAATTCATCAGGAAGTTTAATTCTTATTTCTTTTATTATTTCAAGCATCTCTTCTTTATCTACCATTCCTTTACTTGTAAATGGCAGTTTTTTACTATTTTCTAAAATATCTTCTAAAGTTTCTAATAATGTAAATATTTCCATTGTTTACCCCTTTCTAGTCGTACTTTCTGTTTAAAAATATTATTGTAGCTCTTCCATATTTTCTTTTGTCAACTATTTCTACATCTATATTTTCTATTTGTTTTAAAATTCTTAATTCATTATCTGTTTCTAATATAATTTTCCCTTTTGATTTTATTATATCTAGTTTTACTATTTTTTCTAATGCTTTCATAATAAAATCTGTTTCATATGGTGGGTCAATGTAAATTATATCAAATTTTTGATTTTTATTTTTTTCTAAACATTGTTCAAAATCCATGTTATATACTTCTGCTTTTTCTTGCATATGGGTCTTTTCTATATTCTTTTTTATTATTTGAATTGCATTTTTTGATTTATCACATAATATTGCTTTTTTTGCTCCTCTACTTAGCATTTCTAATCCTATTGCTCCACTTCCTGCAAATAAATCTAATACAATTGCTTCTTCAATTTCTCCTTGAATTATATTAAATATAGATTCTTTTACCCTATCTAATGTCGGTCTTGTATTATTACCTTCTAATGTATATAATTTTGTTCCTCTTGCTTTTCCACTTATTATTCTCATTTTGTCCTTTCTTCCTATACTAATATTTTATTCTTTTTTTCTTTATTGTCAAGACTATTAACCAAATTGTAATATACATTTAATATTTCTGTAACATTTGTAATAAAAAACATATACAAAAATAAGGCGTCTTAATAGACTCCCTATCTTTTCTTTTGTGTTTATTCTTCTTTATTTATTTCTTTTATTAATTCTAATTGTGATAATAATAATGATTCCATCTTTGCTTTATATATATCAAATTGTTTTTTCATATCATCTAATTCTTTTTCTTTTATTCTTATTTGTTCTTCTAAATTATTTAATGTTTTTCTTGAATCTTCTTTAGATATTTTTAGCATATCATCAGCTTGTTTTTTTGCTTCATTTATTATCTGCTCTGATTGTTGTTTTGCTACATTTTTTACTTCTTCTGCTGTTGTTTGTGCCATTACTAAAGTATTTTGTAATGTAGTTTCTATATTTTTATAATGATTTAAACTATTTGTTAATTCTTCTACTTTTGATGTCATTGTAGCTAAATCCTTATAATTTTTCCCATAATCTTCTACTAGTTGATCTAAAAAATCATCTACTTCTTCAACATTGTATCCATTCATCATTTGTTTATTAAATTTTTTATTTTCTATATCTAATGGTGTAATCATATTGGATAGCCTCCGTTCTATTTGTGACATTATACTCCTAGTTTATGCTATTATTTTTTAACCAAGAAACAGAAAGTTTGCTTTTGATTTCTTCTCTTGCCATCTCATTTGTGATTTCATAATTCATTGGTGCTATTAAAAATATTGAATTTGATATTTTTTGAATATGACCATCTAAAGCATATACTCCACCACTAATAAAGTCAACTATTCTTCTAGCAACATCTTTATTAACATATTCTAAGTTAACTATTACTGATTTTTTGTCTTTTAATAAACTACATATTTCTTCTGATTGCTCAAATGTAGTTGGTTGTGATATAACCATTTTTACTGACTGGCTTTGTGCAGTCATTGGTACTACTTTTCCTTTTCTTCCAAAGATTTTTCTGTCTTCTTCTTCATTATTATTGTTTTCGTATTCTGTTCTGTCATCATAATCATAGATATCTTCATCTTCAACTTCTTCATTTTCTCCTTGGTCCATTCCAAATAGGCCCCATACTTTGTCCATTATAGCTCCTGCCATTTTCTAACCTCCTAATATTTTTACACTTTTGTATTCTCGTTTCGCATATAGTATCTTACTTTTTTTGTTTTTTGTCAATAGTTTTTTGTATTGTAATACAAATTTAATATTTTTGTAACATTACTGTAACATTATTTCATCATAATTATTTATTTTTTTATAATTTTTTATTTCATCTTCACTAATTCCTAATTCTTGTAATTCCTCTGTTTGATAAGATTCTATTATTGAGAATTTATCTGTTTTAAATGTTACTTTTACCAATATTTTTGATTGTACCCCTGCTCTATTTCTTAATACATAATATAATCCATTTTCCTCTATTAATGCTTGATTTGGTACTTTTAATCCTGATTCATCCCACCAAATTATGTCGATTGCAATTTTTCTGTGATTTATAAGGTTTTCAGTCATTTGATTAAGTTTAAATATTATTGTTCTTTTTCCACTTTCTTCATTTATTTGTGCTATTTCTGCATCAACCTTTTCTTTATCTGAAATTCTTATTTGTACACTATCTCCGACTTCTGATGACATTCCTTCTTCTGAATCGGTTGTTACTGCAATATAACAATTAAAATTATCTATTATTTTTCCACATTCATTACTAGTTGCAACTATTTGCCCTGTTTTTAAATCAAGATTATCTAAATATTCTTCTGTTAAATTGTTAAAATTTTCTTCTGTCAATTCTTCTTCTAATCCGTCAACTCTATATGATACAATTCCACTCATTTCTGCTTTTTTATATTCTGCTCCATTTTTTAATTGTTTTTCATATTCTTTTTTCTGTGCAACTAATTGTTTAATTTCTGAATTTGTGGTCACATCTCCAATAAAATCAATTTTTTTACTTATTAAACTATCTATACTGTCTTTATAATCATTTATTTCTTGTATATTATTTAATATTCTTGTATTTACTAATTTATCTTCTATCTGATTTTCTATTGATTTTATATCTGCTGATGGTGTATTATTTTCTTCTTTTTCTAGTAATTCCTGTATTTTATAATTTAACTCATTAAGCTTTTGCGTTATTTCTTTTTCACTATCACTATAATACCTAAATATAGAATCACCATTTCCAACTTTTTGCCCTTCTGATACTATCGAATATATACCATTTTCGTAATTTTCTCCTTTTATAACTTTTTCATTTCTTATTATATATCCAATCCCAGGTTCTTCTTGTGCTAAAGTTCCTTTTTTTATTACATATGTATCTACTGGATTAGTGATTAATAGGTATATTGCATATATTATATATATTGATATTAATGAGACTAATATAATTAATATAATCTTTTTACTTTTTTTCAACTTTTTCTCCTTTTTTACTTTAGATATTTAATATTTATATATATTACTGATGAATAAGTCGAACCTGGTACGAATACCTTGGCATGATTCGACTATGAATCAGTAATATATATGTAATTTAAATATATAACTCTGTAATAAGGTCGACCTTATTACGAAAGCCCTAGCTATGTTTCGACCATGGAAGAGTTATATATTTAAATTACAAGTATTAATTATTAAATCTATGTTTTCTTGTAAATCTTTTTGTCCATCAATCCATATAGTTTGTTTATTCTTTTTAAACCAAGTAATCTGTCTTTTAGCATATCTGCGAGTTTCCATTTTAATTTTATCGACCATTTCATCATATGAAATTTCATTTTTAAGATATTGAACAACTTCTTTATATCCAAGACCTTGCATTGCTGTAGGAAATTCATTATATTTTTTTACTAGAGACTGCACTTCTTGAATTAATCCTTGTTCAAGCATAATGTCTACTCTTTTATTTATTCTATCATATAATTTTTCTCTATCCATATTAATTGCAAAAACTTTATAATCATATTTAACTTCATTTTTTCTTGATTCTATTTCTTGTTCAGTTTTATTTTTTCCAGTTGCTTTATAAATTTCTAAAACTCTAATTATTCTTTTTTTATCATTTGGGCTAATTTTTTTCATAGCCTCTGGGTCTATTTTTTGTGCTTGTTCATAAAGTTTTTCAAGACCTTGTTTTTTTGCAATTTCTTCTAATTCATTTCTATAATTTTCATCTAATTCTATATCTTTGTATTCTATTCCATATATCAAGCTATCTACATATAAACCAGTTCCACCAACGATTATTGGAGTTTTTCCTTTAGCTAGTATTTCTTCAATTGCATTTTCTGCATCTTTTTTAAACTCTGCAACACTATATCTTTGGTCAGGAGCAACAAAATCAATTAAATAATGTTTTATATCTTTTGTTTCTTCTTTAGTTGGTTTTGCTGTTCCTATATCCATATCTTTATATATTTGCATTGAGTCACTTGATACTATTTCTCCATTAATTCGTTTTGCAAGTTCGATTGATAATGCTGTTTTCCCTGCTCCTGTTGGTCCACAAATTACTATTACTTTTGGTTTTTTACATTCCATTTGCTACCTCAAAAATTCCTAATTGTATATTTCTTAAATACATAACTTCTATAACACATATTATTATAAATACTACTAGTAATGTTAAAACTTGTTTTGCCGCTTCTTTTGAGTCTATTTCATCAAATTTTAATCTACTCATTGTTTTTGCTAGTATTGGCATAAAAGCTATACCATTTATTGGAGTAAATACTAATACTAATATTTTACTTACTTCATTTTTTACTTCTTCATTCATATATTCAATTCCATTTGAAGATATTGAAAATAATATACTTGTAATTAGCCAACTGATTAATATTCCAGCTACACAAATAATAACTTTTTCCATTCCTTCATATGCTTCTAGTCTATACCATGTAAATCCTACTAATACTATGAATAATGCTATTACTACTATAATTATAAATGATGTCATTTTTTCCACCTCTTTATTTTCTTGCAAATTTTCTTTCTATGTCATATTTTGACATTTTTATTGCAGTTGGTCTTCCATGTGGACATGTAAATGGATTTGGTAATGATAATAATTCATTCATTAAACTATCCACTTCTTCTTTAGTTAATGCCATATTGGCTTTTACAGCTGCTTTACACGCTATTGTTGCAATAAATCTTTCTTCTATTTCTTGTTTTGCTGTTCTTGCTACTGAATTTATTTCGTCTAGTGTCTCTAAAAACAATTCCTTTGTTTCTAAATCTAAACACATTTCAGGTACTCCTGTTAATTTTATTGTGTTTTCTCCAAATTCCTCTAACATAAATCCTGCTTTTCTAAACATTTCCATATTGTCTTTTGCTATTGTCATTTCTTTATGTGTTAATGTTATTATGTCTGGTAATAACATTAATTGTGAATCTTTATTTTCGTCATTATAATAATTTTGTTTTACTTTTTCATATAATATTCTTTCATGTGCTGCATGTTGGTCTATTATATACATTTCTTTTTCTATTTCTATTATTATATATGTATTAAATACTATTCCTATAAATTTATATGTTGGTTTTTTATATTCTTCTATATTATCGAATACTGATACATTTTCATATTTTGCTATATCTTCTGCATCATTTTCTTCTTTTTTTTCTGTTTCTTCAATATTTTGTCCTCTTACTGGTTTTGTTCCAAATAGTTTTAAATACATTTCTTCAAATTCTTTTGAATATTCTGAACTTTCAGTGATTTTTGAATTTTGGGGTTCTTGCTCAATATTTTCTGTTTCATTTGTAGGTTTTTCTAATGCTTTTTCTACTTCTTCTTTTAAATTTATTGGTCTTTGATTTGCTTTTGCTATTTCTTCTAATAAATCTACTTTTGGTTCTTGTACTTCTTCTTTTATTTTTTCTTCTTTTTCTTTCTCTTTTTGCATTTCTCTTACTGCATATGGTATTTCATCTTCTTCTACACCATTTTTTTCCTCTTCTTCTGATTGTTCATAATGTATTTCATTTGTTTGCTCTTCTATTTTTTCTGATTCTCGTGTTTGTTCTGTTTTTAAATTTTCTTCTAATTTTAATCTATTTTCTTCTTCTATTTTTGCTTTTAGTTCAGGAGATTCTTGTATTAATTTTTCTTTTATTTCTTGTAATTTTCTTAGAACTTCTTGACTTCTTTCTATTTCTGGTATATTTGAATTATTATTAATGCTTATATTATTTGTATTTTGTGTTTCTGGTATTTTAGCTTCTTGCCCTGGAAGCTTTCTTTCTATTGTTGGAATTCCCTGTGCTTGTCTTGCTTTATATATTTGTTCAACTATTGTTTCTTGATTATTACTTTTATTTCCAAACAAACCACTTTGTTCTCTTTTTTTACTTGATGTGTGGTCTGTATCTGCAACAAGTTCTGCTTTTAATAATGCTTCTTTTATTGCATGATATACTGCTTTGAATACTACATTTTCTTCTTCAAATCTTACCTCTAATTTTGCAGGGTGAACATTTACATCAACTTTAGTTGGATTCATGTCTAAATTTAATACTAAAAATGCAAATTTTCCTATTGGTATCATTCCTTTATATGCTCTTTCTGCTGCTGATGATAATGCTTTATCTCTTATATATCTTTTATTTACAAAAAATATTTGGTTTGCCCTATTTGATCTTGCTATTTCTGGTTTTCCAATAACTCCATATATGTGTATACCTTCATATGTATAGTCTGTTTCAATTAACCCTCCTGCTACATCTTTTCCATATATACTATATATTACTGTTTTTAAGTCATTGTTTCCATTTGTTTGAATTATTGTTTTTCCTGTATTTATTAATTTAATTGATATTTCAGGGTGTACTAATGCTATTCTTGTCACTATATCTTCTATATATCCCGCTTCTGTATAATCTTTTTTTAAGAATTTATATCTTACTGGTGTATTATAAAATAAATTTGTTACAGTTATTGATGTTCCAACTGGTGAACCTGCTTCTGATTTTTCTAATACATTTCCACCTTCTACTACTACTTTATATCCATTTTCTTGGTCTGCTGTTTTTGAGAGCATTTCTACTTTAGCTATTGCTGCTATACTTGCTAATGCTTCTCCTCTGAATCCCATTGATGTAACTGTACTTAAATCTTCTGCTGATCTTATTTTACTTGTTGCATGTCTTTCAAATGCCATTTCCATATCATCTTCTGGTATTCCTTTTCCATTATCTGTTATACGTATATATGAAATTCCTCCATTTTTTATTTCTATTGTTATATTAGTTGCTCCTGCATCTATTGAATTTTCTAACATTTCTTTTATTACTGATGCTGGTCTTTCGATTACTTCTCCAGCTGCTATTTTGTTTATTGTTAAATCATCTAATAAAACTATATTCCCCATTTTTTATCTAGTTTATGTTAGTTTATTTCTAACATATCCTCCCTTCTTCTTTTGTAGTTTTTATTTTATCATTTCTCAATTTCTTTATCAAGTATTTTGTAACACTTTTTTTATAAAACCATATTATATATTATCAAAAGAAAAATCCTAGAGCTTCAAAAGAAGAGCTTTAGCTTAAGAGTTTTTTTCGTGAAAGGGGGGTTTTATATGCCAGAAAATAGAGGTTGTGGTGGATTCGGTTTCGGTGATGACTGTTGCTGGATAATCATCTTAATACTTTTAATTTGTTGCTGCTGTGGTGGTAACAGAGGAGGATGTTGCTAATCCTGTGACATATAAGAAGACCCCTTAGGGAGTCTTCTTTTTGTTTATTAAATTCTTTATTATTTTTTGTCAAAATATTGCCTTTTTATTTTTTTTATATTAGAATAATAATGAGGTGTTTAATATGAAAAAAAGTTTTGCATTAACAATATTTTTGTTAATTATTTTTATGGCAAGCAATGTTTTTGCTGCAAATGTTTCTATGGAAATTGTTGAAGATAATATCTGTACAATAAAACTAAATGATTCTTCAACTTTTGAGAAAAAAATTGTAGCTTCTGACTTAACAAATCATCAAGTAACTCTACAATTAAAAATTGATAATAGTTCAGAAGTAATAATTCCAGAAGGAGAATTAATGCTTGTAATTGATAGTTCTTCCAGTATGGATACTGTAGTTTCAGGAACAACTACACGAAAAGATTTAGTATTACAATCAGCTAATAAATTAGTTGAAGCTTTATTAGAAGCAAATAGTACTTCTTTAGAAATTGGTGTTGTAACATTTTCAACAGGAAATGAAACTGACCCTGACACAGGATATATTATTACAGGTACAGAAGCAGATGCACAAAAAGTTTGCGATTTTACAAATGATTTAACAACATTACAAAATAGTATTTCAGCAATTGAAGGAGTTGGACAATACACAAATTTAGATGCTGGTTTAAAACTAGCTAAACAAAGTTTTACATCAGAAGATAATAATAAATATATAATTGTTTTAACTGATGGCCTACCAAATTTAGCAGTTGGTTATAATGACTTAGTTACTTATGATGGTTTAACAAATGTTATTTATGAGACAAAATCTACATTAAATTCTTTATCTGGAATGAATGTTATAACTATGCTTACAGGTATAGATAATGAAGAAGCAACTTTTAGGGAAGAAGGCGGAAATTCATATACATATGGTCAAGTAATACAAGAAGTTTTCGGAACAGAAACAAATCCTACTATAGGAAAATTCTATAATGTTAATGACACTGAAATTGAACAAACTATAACAAATGATATTTATCATGATTTATTACCAATTGCTTATTCTTTAGAAGATATTACTGTTGTAGACTATTTTCCTCAATATATAGTAGATAATTTTGAAATGACTTATGTTGATGGGATTGATGTTTCAAATGTTTCAGCAGAAATCGATACTGAAACAAATAGCATTACATGGACTATTGGAACTCTAGCTCCTGGACAAACAGCAACAATTCAATATAACTTAACTTTAAAAGAAGATTTTAACAAAGAAATAATTGACCAAATATTAGATACTAATGAAAAAGTTGATATTAATTATAAAGATTTTGATGGAACTACAAAAACAGAAACTTCTGATGTTACTCCAAAATTAAGATTAACAGCTGAAGAAGAACCAGTACAACCAGAACCACCTGTTGATGATACTATATCACCAGACCCATTACCTGCTGCAGGATTACATTTTTTTATAATTGGTGGAATTGCATTAATAGGCTTGACTGTATTCTTTGGATATAAAGCAAGAAAAGTTAAATAAATTTAAGACTGACTTAAAAAGTCAGTCTTTTCTTTTATAAACTTTCCTATTACTGCCAAAATAATATAGGATATCCATTATTTATATCTTCTTTCCATACATTTATTGTTTGACCATCTATTTCTACTTGACTTTGTACTACATCTATAACTTCTGGCATTTGTGATTCTTCTAATGGTTCTGCTTGTCCTATAATATCCTGTCCATTAATTCCTCCTGTGGCACTTCCTTTTAAATAATAGCAGTTTTCTACAGTATCTTGATTTGCCTGGTAATTTCCTAAAACTGCACCAACCCCAGACTTTCCTATAATATTTCCTGAATTATATGAATTTTTAATTGTTGTTACTGAAGTTCCTACAATTCCCCCAACTCCATATGCTGTTGGAGCATTTACATTTCCTAAATTATAACAACTATCTACTGTTCCACCCAAACTAATTCCTCCTATAAAATAATCTTCTCCTATTATTTCTCCATAATTATAACATTTTAGAGCATTAGCTGATGCACAAGCTATTCCACCAACACTATTAGAGCCTGTTATTTTTCCTGAATTAAAGCAATATAATATTTCTGCATTACCTGTATCAATTCCAGAAACATTTCTTTTACCAGTTACAGAAGCTTTATTATAGCAATATCTTACAATACTCCCAATAGTTCCTCTAGCAGATATTCCTCCTGTATCTTCACCTCCTATAATATTTCCTGTTAGCCCTAATTTTTCTATAACTTCACTATGATAAGAAAATAATGCGACTTCAGATTCTTCTGGTCTATTTATATATATATTTTTTATTTCTTTTCCATTCCCATTAAAAAATCCAGAAAAATTTCCAATTGGATTAAATCCTGTACCTGTTGTTAAAAATTCTTTTAGTGGTGTTCCATTACTATCTTCTTTTATTATTCTGTTGGTTTTTTCAGATACTTTTGTATTCGGATTATAATATGACGAATCAGAATTAAAATCTAACGTTGTTTCTAGTTTTACATATTTATCTCTATAATATTCCCCTTCATTTGCACTATTTGAAAAAGCCACTAAATCTTCAATACTTTGTATTAAATATGGATTAACCTCTGTTCCATCTCCAGTTAGTTCCCATGGTGTTTCATCAAAAACTTCGCCATCTCTTAATACTACAAATTCTTGTTCACTTGAAATTCCTGCAGCATCTGTTATTTTAATAATATATTTTCCTGATGAAGTAAGATTAAAACTATAATTTTCATCTTTTACATTTTCTCCAGCAACTATCCAATCAGAACTTGTTGATTTTCTGTATTGAATATTCCCTTTTCCAACATATTTTGAATATTTGATATTTGATATATTTATTTTAAATCCATTTGAAGTTTCTTCTGTATCTACTAAAAAAGATACTTCTCCTCTTTCAAAATTATCTCCTACTCTTTCTTTATCTGGAAATTGATATAATACCCTATATAATATCCCATCATTTTCTATTCCTGTAATACTAATTACTAATCTATCATGTATACTTACAAGATACTCATCATCTATACCAGAAATTCCTAATTCCTCTATAGTTTCTTTATCATAATATCTATAAGTATCTTTATTAATACTGTCAATTGAATCAATAGAATAAACTTGATTAAAAATATCATCAACTTCTTCTGTATCTAGAAATGACAAATCTTTTCCTATTTTATTTATTTCTTCTTCATTTAATGTTCCATCATCATTTTTATATTTTTCGTATAACATATCTACTTGAGCTTGCATTATTTCTAATTGTTGTTTAAATTTTGTTAACTTACTAGATTTTATCGAACTTATTCCTGTATATGTAGTAATTCCTGCTAATACCAATAATACAATTACAGTTATTGTTAAAGTAATCAATGTTATACCTTCTTCTTTAATAGTACCTCTCATATATTTTATCCTCCATGTTTATCACTAATCATATTATATATTATTCTTTTATTATTTGCAATATTTTTTGACAAAAAGAGAATGCTTCTGTTTGCAAGAGGACACTCCTCTTTTGTGTACTTTTATTTATAACTATAAAAAGTTTATATATTACTATTGAATAAAGCAAAGACCCCCGACGAAGACCCAGAATATGTTTTTGCTATGAAATAGTAATATATAAACTTTTTTATAAATATATATAATCTATAAAAGAGGACTGTCCTCTTAAAAATAGAACCGTCCCTTTTAGTGCATTTTTCTTTCTAAAGAATCTAAATTATCTAATGCTTTTCCTGTACCTAAAGCGACACAAGAAACTGCATCATTTGCAATCATAACATTAATACCTGTTTTTTCTTGAAGAAGTTTATCCAATCCTTCAACTAAGCAACCTCCACCTGTCATATAAATTCCTCTATCACTAATATCTGCTGCAAGTTCTGGAGGAGTTTTTTCTAAAACAGAATGAACTGCATCAACAATCATCATTGCAGGTTCTATAAGAGCTTCCATCATTTCACTTGAATAAACTGTTATAGTTTTTGGTAAACCTGTTGATAAATCTCTTCCCCTAATTTCCATATCACCATCTTGGATTTTAGGATATACACAACCAATATTTATTTTCAAATCTTCTGCTGTTCTTTCACCAATCATAATGTTGTGTTTCTTTTTTATATATTTTACTATAGCTTCATCAAATTTATCTCCTGCTATTTTTAGAGATGTACTTTCAACAGAACCACCTAATGATATAACAGCTATATCAGTAGTTCCTCCACCAATATCAACAATCATATTTCCACATGGTTTAGCTATATCAATTCCTGCTCCAATTGCAGCTGCTATTGGTTCTTCTATCAAAAATACTTTTCTTGAACCAGCTTGTGTTGCAGCATCTATTACTGCTTTTTTTTCTACTTCTGTTACTCTTGATGGAATGCATATCATTGTTCTTGGTGCAAATAATCCTTTTCCATTTACTTTATTTATAAAGTATTTAAGCATCTTTTCTGTTACAGTATAATCAGAAATTACACCTTCTCTTAAAGGCCTTGTCGCAACTATATTTCCTGGTGTTCTACCTAGCATTCTCCTTGCTTCTTGTCCTACTGCTAAAACTTCTTTTGTATTATTGTCTACAGCAACTACTGAAGGTTCTCTTAAAACTACACCTTTTCCTTTTACATAAGCAATTACTGTTGCTGTTCCTAAGTCTATTCCGATGTCTTGACCTAAATTAAACATTATATCATTCCTCCCAAGTTTTAATATCTCACTTCTTCAGATTCATAATAACAACACCTGAAATAATTAGAAGTGCTCCTCCTATTGTATAAATTGAAAATTTTTCTTTTAAAAATAATATTGATGCAATTACTATACATGCTTGTGCTATCCCATTACATATTGGTGATATATAACTTACATTGTCAAACATCATTATTATTCTTGTAAATAACAAGAAGCTTAAAATATAGCAAACAAATCCTAATGCACTAACCAAACTCATGCTAAATGCAAATTCTCCTGACCCCATTGTTATTTTTCCAGCATTTCCACCTTTTTTCATCAATATTAATCCTGCTGATGTTAATATTACATATATTACTATTAATAAAATTCTCATTATATTTTTTCTCCTTATATTCATTTTTATTCCTTTCTTGGTAATTTTGTATAATTTTTTATAAATTATCTTTTTCTGTTTCTTTAATTATGTAAATTGGTCTATTTTTTACTTCTAAATATGTTTTTGATAGATATTGTCCAATTATTCCAATTGAAAATAATTGAACTCCACTGACAAATACTATAATACATACTAATGATGGCCATCCTGCTGTAGGGTCTCCATTTACCAATGTACGTACAATAATAAATATTATTGCAACAAATGATAATATACAAAATATTATTCCTATTAGTGATGATAATATTAATGGTGTAGTTGAAAATGCTGTTATACCTTCTATTGCATATTTAAATAATTTCCAAAATGACCATTTTGTTTCTCCTGCAACTCTTTCAACATTTTCATATTCTATCCATTTTGTGTCAAAACCTACAAAACTAAATAATCCTTTTGAATATCTATTATATTCTTTTAATGAAATTATTGCATCTACAACTTTTCTTTTCATTAATCTATAATCTCTTGCTCCATCAACCATTTCTATTGATGACATTTTATTTATTATTTTATAAAACATTCTTGCGAAAAAACTTCTAATTGGTGGCTCACCTTTTCTTGTCACTCTTCTTGTTCCTACACAATCATATCCTTCTTCTTTTATTGCATTATACATTTGTCTTAATAATGATGGTGGGTCTTGTAAATCCGCATCCATAAGTGTTACATAATCACCTTCTGATGCTTCTAAACCTGCAAGCATTGCCGCTTCTTTTCCAAAATTTCTTGAAAAAGATATATATCTAACTTTTTTATCTTTTTCTCTTAATTCTTTTATTTCTTTTAATGTATTATCTTTTGAACCATCATTTACAAATATATATTCAAATTCTGCAATACCATCAAAATCTTGTTTTCTTACTCTTTCCATTTCTTCATAAAATAATGGTAATGCTTGTTCTTCATTATAGCATGATACTATTACCGAAATTTTCTCCATTTGTTCCTCCTTATTTTGATACTAATATATTATTATTATAAAATTTAGAAGTTTTCATTAATTCTTCATTTATTTTATCAATACCATATTCTTCTATTAAAGTTGGTTGAGTTGAAAATAAATTTGTTCCAAGTGCTAATCTATTTCCTTCTATTTTTACTCCTAATGCTCCTAATGTTGTAGGATATAAATCCATTGTCGAATATAATCTATTTTTTGAATTTACAGGTTGTTCTGCAGGATTAATGAATAAGTTTAGCACTGTTTTTTTGTATTCATCTCCTTCATCTTGAGTAAAGAAATTTGGTTGCATTGTTAAATGGTCTCCACTTATTACTATTGTTGTATTATCATAAAATTCTTGTTCTTTGAGCCAATTTATAAATTCTCCTACATGTTTACTTGAACAAGATATTACATTTTCATATTGTCCTTTCCATTTATCTTCACAATCTTCACACAAATATCCATCTGTGAAATGTGTATCTGCTGTTAACATTGTAAAATTAAATGGTTCATCTTGTTCTGCCAAATATGTTATTTTTTCTTTTGCAATTTCAAATAATAAATTATCAGTATAACCCCACCATATTTTTTCTGTTACTCTTTTTTCTTCCATTGCTGAAACAAAATCCCATATTTCATAATTTCCATGTTGTGTAAATAAGTTTCTTCTTCCTCCAAATGTTGCATCAGAACCTAATAATAAGAAATTGTGATATCCGTTATCTTCTAGTACTTCTCCAATTGTATATGCACCACTTAAAAATGAACTATATTCTTCTAAGCCATTATCGTCTATACTTAATTTTAATGGTATTCCTGCTGATTGTGCTGTCATTGCTCCTACTGTCCATGTTGTTCCATATAATGTATATGCACCATTTATTCTATCTGGTGTTGAAAAACTTGTATTTTCTTTTGCTAATTGTGTTATTTCTGGTATTAAATCTTGTTCAGCTAAACCTCCATCTTCTTTAGAATAATATGTTGATTCCATAGATTCTAAATATATATATATCAAATTTCTTTTTTGTTCTGGAAATTCTATATTTGTTTCTTCTGGATTTATATATTGTTCTGCTATAAATGTAGAATCATTTCTTTGATTTGTTATATATTCTTTTATATCTGTTGCCTGTATTACATCATTTATACTTACTACAAATATTGCTATTGATACACACAAGCTTAGCATTACTGTTCTTTTTCCTGTTTTCTTATTTGGTGCTTCTAATATCCTTAAATCTTTTATTATAGGATATGTCAATATAAATGATACTATTATTGTTGGTATTATTATTTTTAATGTACAATCTTTAAAAAATTTATATATTAAATCTGTACTAGTTCCTTCCATAGGCACTTTTAAATGAAATATTATTTCATCCATTGACAAATTTCCAAATGTATCATATAACCATTGTATTCCAACTGTTGTTGTGAACCCTAATAATATACAAAATATTATTAAAGCACACATTATCTTTTTCTTCATTTTTTGCTCCTTATTTTGCGTTTTCTATATATCTCCAAGAGTCTTTGCACATATCTTTTAATGTTTTTGTTGCTTCCCATCCTAACTCTTTTTTAGCTTTTGTTGGTTCTGAATAACATATTGCTATATCACCTGGTCTACGTTCTACTATTTTATATTTTACTTTTTTTCCTGTTGCTTCTTCAAATGCTTTTACCATATCTAATACACTATACCCTGTTCCTGTTCCAAGATTATATATATATATTCCTTTTTCTTCTTTTTCTAATTTTTCTAATGCTTTTAAATGTCCTTTTGCTAAATCTACAACATGTATATAATCTCTTACTCCTGTTCCATCATGTGTGTCATAATCATTTCCAAATACTGATAATTGTTCTAGTTGTCCTGATGCTACTCTTACTATATATGGCATTAAATTATTTGGTATTCCTTGTGGTTCTTCTCCAATTAATCCACTTTCATGTGCTCCTACAGGATTGAAATATCTTAAAATTGCTATATCCCAACTATTATCTGACTTATATAAATCTTGTAATATTTGTTCTATAAATAATTTTGTTGTTCCATATGGATTTGTTGTTCCTCCTATTTTGCAATCTTCTGTTATTGGAATTTTTTCAGGTTCTCCATATACTGTTGCAGATGAACTAAATATAAATTTTTTTACATTATATTTTTTCATTGTTTCTAATAATACTATTGCTCCTGAAATATTGTTTTCGTAATATTCAAGTGGTTTTTGCACTGATTCTCCTACTGCTTTATATCCTGCAAAATTTAGTACTGCTTCTATTTTATTTTCTTCAAATACTTTTTCTAATGCTTTTCTATCTAAATAATTTATTTCGTAAAATTTAAAGTCTTTTTTTGTTATTTCTTTTATTTTATCTAATACTTCTTTTTTACTATTTGAAAAGTTATCTATTATTACAACTTCTCTTCCTGAATTTAATAATTCAACTACTGTATGGCTTCCTATATATCCAGCTCCTCCTGTTACTAATATTGCCATCTCCTTACCTCCTAAAATTTTATATCTATTTTTAATTTATCTACAACAAATCTATATATGTTTATAAACCACATTGGTTGTCCTATTTTATAAATTATTGATATTCCCCATAATCCAACATGTTTAAATCCTTTTTTTAATGAGTGTTTTAATGTCAAAAATGGATTTTTTCTCCATGTACTGAAATTTTCATCTAAATATTTTAATGTTTCTTTTGTCATTTTCTTTATTTCAATTGTTTTGTCATATGAAGCTCTATACATTACTGATATTCCTAAGTGTATAAATGCCATTAAATCTAAAATGTATTTCATTTCTTCATATTTTCCACTTTTTATATACAATTCTTTTACTTCAAGTAAATATTTTTTTAGATTATCTACATCTTGTTTATTAACTGTATGTATTTGTGAATCATATCTTAAATAATAATGATATAAGACTTCTGGTGTAAATGCTATTTTTTCTATTTTAGTAAAACTACTTATTAAAAACATTGCATCATTAAATCCTCTAAATGGTAAAAATCTCAAGTCTTTTATTTTTTCTCTTTTATAGATTTTGTTCCATGGTGCAGGATTTATAAATGCCATAAAATCTTCTTCTGATGTTATTTTTTTACAACAATATCCAAATCCTGTCATATCTGTTGCTACTACTTTTTCAGTTTTTATATCTATTCTTTCAAATCCACATACTGCTATGTCTGCATCATATTCTTTTGCTGTATTATATAATTTTTCAGCCCAAGTATTTTCTACATAATCATCTGAATCTACAAATGTTACATATTCTCCTGTTGCTCTTTCTAACCCGTAATTTCTTGTTGTAAATTCTCCTCCATTTTCTTTATGATATGTTTTTATTTTATCTGGATATCTTTTTTTATAATCTTCTATTATTTGTGGTGCAGAATCTGTTGAGCCATCATCTACGCATAATATTTCAATATCTTCTAATGTTTGATTTACTAATGCATCTAAACATCTTGGCAAATATTTTTCTAAATTATATACTGCTACTACAATTGATAATTTTATAGTATTCATTTTTCCTCCTATTTTTCATTATGTTCTTTTATTGCAATATAATGACTTAAATCTTTTATTTTTTCATTTAATTCTGATAATCTAATGTTATCTATAAACACTTGTACTAACAAAAATCCTATCATTATTAAAAATACAAAATTTACTGGTGCCATAAATCCTAATTTTACTGATATCCATTCTACTACATGTGAAAATATACTCATTAATATTAGTAATATACTTCCTATCATCCACATTACAGAATTTGATACTTTTAATTTTGCTTGTTTTATTTTTGTTACACATAATAAAAAAGATATTAATGAACATATTATCAATATTATTCTTAATGTTATTGTCATCTATTTTTCCTCCATCTAATTTTTTCTTGTTATTGCTCTTATAAATATTATTGAAAAAAACATATTTATCATATATTCCATTGCTTTTATTGGCTTTAAATAACTTTCTCCAAATTCTCTTTCTTTCATTTTAACTTGTACTTCTTTTATTTTCATTTTCTTTTTTAACATATATACTATTGTGTCTGGTTCTGGAGTTAGACTAGCATTTTTTACAAATGCTTCTATAGCTTTTTTATTATATGCTCTCATTCCTGAAGTTGGGTCTTTTATCTTTTTCCCTGTTACTAAAAATATTGCAAAACTTAATAAATTACTTCCAAACATTCTCATACTTTTCGGCTTTTTTTCTGTTACAAATCTTGAGCCAATTACTACATCTGCATTATTTTTTTCTATTTCTTTTACTAGTTGTTTTAAATATTTTGCTTGATGTTGTCCATCTCCATCAAATTGTATTGCTATATCATAATTATTTTGATATGCATATTTCATCCCAACTTGTATTGCACTTGTTAATCCAAAATTAACTGGTAATGATAACATATTAAATTTATTTTTTTCACATATTTCTTTTGTATTATCTTTTGAACAATCATTTATAACTACATAATCATAATCCGTATTTGTTGTTACATCTTTAACTGTTTTTTCTATATTTTCTGCTTCATTATATGCTGGTATTATTAGTAAAACTTTCAATTGAATTTTCTCCTCTCTTTATCGAATTAAATTCTTTTGTATTTTATCATTAAAATCAAATATTTTCAATACTTTTAGGCAAATTAGATTGGAATTCATAATGTAAAAAAATATATTACTATGAAGTAAGACGACCTTTGTACGAAAACCCAAGCTATGTTTCGTCTACTAAATAGTAATATATTTTTTTACATTATTATAATCATTTTATTAATTAAAAATATTTTTTGTAGCTTATGTCTATATCTACATTTCCACTTACTCCTGGAACACTACCTTCACTTGTATATTGCCATATCTCAAATCTTCCGTCATAATCTGTTGGATTATTTATAGGGTCATCTGTTTTTACATAATGTGCTACCCATACTTCATATTGTTCTAATTCACTCATTATTAAGTTATTTTTTAGCCAACTCTTATTTGCATAAACCATTGGTGTATAACCTGCTTGTTTAATCCTTTCACAAAATGCTTTTACTACTGTTGTTCTTTGCTCTTTTGTCATACTATCTGCTCTTCCTCCTGCAGCTTCTGTATCTATTACAATTGGCAATGATAATTTGTCTGCAAATCCATTATCTTGTATCATTCTTAATGTTGCTTCTGCTTCTTGAATAGCTTCTTCAACTGTTATTGCTTGTGAAAAATAATATACCCCTACTTTTATTCCATTTGCAATTGCTCCATTCATGTTTTGTACAAAATATGGGTCTTCTACCATATTTCCTGCTTCTCCATATCCTCTATTTCCTGCTCTTATTATTGCAAATTGAATTCCTGATTTTTTTACTTGTTCCCAATCTATTGAACCATTATGTTTTGATACATCTATTCCAATATCATATTTGTTATATATTACAACTCTTCTAGTTTCAGTACTCATTATTTTTCCTTCTTTTGAAACTATTTCTACTTTTAACTCATATATTCCATCTTCATATTTAGAAATATCTATTTCAGCTTCAAACCCTGGTTTTGGATTTACTGTTTCATCTCCATATCCAAATATTCCATCAATTACATCTTGTCTTTCTTTTCTAATTAGTTCTATAATCTCTTGTTCTTCATTATTTATATAGATTTTTATTTGAGCTTCTGAATCTGTTGACATTAACCAGCCACCTATTAACATTGTTGCTTTTGATTGCCCCATATCTTTAGGTACTTCTGTATTAGCTAATGCTATATATTTATTTACTACAAAACTTGTTGAACTTGTTGCTACCATTTGTCCATTTGGAGTGAAAATTTTTATTGTTGCTATATGTGCTCCATCAGGTATTTCTTCTACATCTAATGGTATTGAAAATCCTGGTGTTGGATTTTTTTCTATTCCTCCGAATTCTGCTCCCATTGCATTTATTACATCTTCTCTTAATAATCTTTTTATATCTATATTTTGAATTTCTTTATTATCTAAATATAATTTTATATCTATATTTTCTTCTTCTGTCATTATCCAACCATCTATTCTTAGTCCTTCTAATGTAATTTCACTTCCTTGTTTTGGTGTTTCTATATGTGTTTCTGTTTTATATTTTTTATATGTAATATTTTTTGTTTCTTTTGATAGTATTTCTCCTGTATTTGATAATATTCTTAATTCTATTTCATGTTTTCCACCTGCTATTTGGCTTAAATCTACTGTTATTGAAAATCCTGGTGTTGGATTATTTTCTATTCCCCCATATCCTTGTATAGCACTTATTACATCATTTCTTGTTAATCGTTTTATTTGGATATTATCTTGTTTTACTCCATCTATTAATATTTGTATTTGTGAATTCTTACAATCTGTCATTAACCATCCATCTACTTTTAAATCTGTATATGGTTGGATTTCTTGTCCTTCTGTTGGTGTTTCTATATATGTTTTTGTTTTATAATTTTCTACATTTATAGCTACTGTTTCTGTTGCTATCGCTATTCCTTCTGGTGAAATTACTTCTATTTTAAATGTATGTGTTCCTTCTGATATATTTGATAATTGTATTGTTCCTTCAAATCCTGGTGTTGGATTTGTTGTTATGTCTCCATATCCTGTTATTGCATTAACTACATCATTTCTTTCTTTTCTTATCAAATTTTTGATTTCTTGTTTTTGTCCATCTATATATGCATTTATTGTTACATTTTTGTCTGTTGCCATTACCCATCCACCTATTTCAAATTCAGGCTTTACTGTTTTATTACCATATGGGTTTTCTAAATACATTTTTGCTTTATATTTTTCTATTTTTATAGTTCTTGTGTCTTCTGCTATTATTATTCCTTCTCTTGATATGACTTTTAAACTTAATTCATGACTTCCATCTTTTATATTTTCTAAGTTTATTTTTAATGAATATCCTGGAGCTGGATTTTGCGTTTGACTTCCATATCCTGTTATTGCTGATATTACATCTGTTCTTTGTGTTCTTTTTGTTTCAATTATTTGTTGTTCTTGTCCATCTATATAGATTTTTAATTGTGCTTCTATATCGTCTGTCATTAACCATCCATCTATATTTAATTCTTTTCCTACTGCCGTTTCTTTTCCTTCTGCTGGTGTTTCTATATATGTTTTTGCTTTATATTTTTCTACATTAAATTCTCTTATATCTGTTGTTAATATTTCTCCTTCTCGTGATATAATATTTACTTTTAATTCATGTTTTCCTGTCGTTTGTTGTGATATATCAACTTTTAGCTTATATCCTGGTGTTGGATTTTTTTCTATTCCTCCATACCCAAGTATTGCATTAATTACATCTATTCTTTCTTCTCTTGTTATTTCTTTTATCTCTTGTTTTACATCATCTATTAAGACTTCTATTTGTGCTTGTTCATCATCTGATAAATACCATCCACTTATTTCTAATATTCCTTTTACTGATGGTACTTGTCCTTCTGCAGGATTATCTACATATGTCCTTGCACTATAAATTTCAGTTTCTACACCTGTTTCTATAGCTAGTGATTTAACACTTAATAATAGTATACATGCTATTATTATTGAAATTATTAGTTTTGCTTTTTTCATTTTTCACTTCATTCCTCCTCTTATATCTTTTCACTTTTTTATTATAACATATATAAATTTTTAATTCTAGCTTTTTTTATTTATTCACAAAAAAAATACAAAACATTAAAATTAATTTCTAACATTTTTACGGAAAAATCAAGAAAAATCGTTCGACATAATTCGACATAAATTGTTAGTTAAAACTTCTGAAAATCGAAACATTTGAAATGTTTATGGTGAGACCTACTGTACACAAGTGATATTAAAACATTCCAAATTTTGGGCAAGCCAAACTTCCCGTTGAAAATCTAATATATTCAGATGAGCCTCTTTCAGGCTCAAGCTTATAAATATGTTTATTTTGAATAAATAACGAATACGACCGGAATAGTGTTACAAATTCTTAAACTAAAGTCATAAAGGTCCCCATTTTTGGGTATTGTTGTGACTTTAGTTTTAGAATTTGTTAACGTTATGTAGGGTAGTCGAGGCAATTTATGAAAAATACACATATTTATAAGCTTGCCCATGAACATCCCTCATCTGAATAAATAAGATTTTCTAACGTTAAGTTTAGATGCACAAAATTCTCCATTTTTTAATATCACTTGTGTACAGTAGGTCTCACCATAAGCATTATAAAAATCTCAATTTTCAGAATGATTTAATACACAAAAAAACATAGATTTATATTACCACCTATGTTTTTCTTTATCTTTTAATTCTTCATATATTTTTAGATATCTTTCATATCTTTCTTTAGATATTCTGTTTTCCTCAATAGCCTTTTTAATTCCACAATTTTCTTCTTTAATATGTGTACAACCAACAAACTCACAACTAGGAATTTCATTATTAAATTCTCTAAAATTTTTATCTAATTGATTACTTTCAATTTCTGAAATTTCAAAACTTGAAAATCCTGGTGTATCTGCTATAAAAGTATTTTCTTCTAATTCATATAATTTAGTATCTGTTGTAGTATTTTTACCTTTTTTATTTTTTTTACTCACTTCACCTTCTTGAGTTTTATCTTCTTCAAATAAAGCATTTATTATGCTTGATTTTCCTACTCCAGAATTTCCAGAAAATACACTTATCTTATTTTTTAATTGTTTTTTTAATTCAGAAATTCCTATATTTTGTTTAGCACTTGTTGCAATAACTTTATATCCAATTTTTGTATACAATTCTTGAATTTTTTTATAATTTTCATCTAAATCTATTTTATTAATTACTATTACTGACTCTATTTTTAGATTTTCTACATATGCTAATTGTTTATCTAACATTAATAAATCTGGCTTAGGATTTTTTATTGATATTATAAAAACAACTTGTTCAATATTTGAGACTTTTGGTCTTTTCAATTCATTTTTTCTTGGTAAAATTTTTTCTATTACAGCTTCTGATTTTTCTTCATCAGTTATTTGTATTTCTACTTTATCTCCTACCAATGGTACTATTTCTTCATTTTTAAATTTTCCTCTTGCAAATGAATTATATATTTTTCTTTCTGTTTTTATTTTATATGTATTTGATATATTTCCTATTATAAGACCTTCCATATTACTCCTTTATCTAATAAATCTATTAATAGTTTAACATTTTTTTATCATTTTGTAAATTATTTTCACAAAAATAACCCTAGTAAACTAGGGCTATTTTCTAATCTTCTATTTCTACATATTTCTTTTCTGGTAGTTTTTTGTTTTCTTCTATTTTTGGTATTTCTAGTGTTAAGATTCCTTTTTTGAATGATGCTTTAATATCTTCACTCTTTACATCTTCACCTACATAGAAGCTTCTTGAACATGTTCCCATGTATCTTTCTCTTCTTACATATTTTCCTTTTTCTTTGTCTTCATTTTCTGAATTTACTTCTGCTTGAACTGTTAAGTATCCATCTTCTACTTCTATTTTGATATTTTCTTTTTCGTATCCAGGTAAATCAATGTCAATTACATATTTGTCTCCTTTTTCTCTGATGTCTGTTTTCATTATTTTACTTTCATGTTCTGTAAAAAATGGATTGTCAAACATCTCATCAAATAAATTAAATTCATTTCTTCTTGGTATCATCATCATATAAACCACTCCTTTTTTAATTTTATGTGTTGACACCTTTTAAAGGTTTTGCACATTTCTTATTTTTACCTTTTACACCTTTATTATACTACTATTTTTAGCAATGTCAATAGCAGAGTGCTAAAATTCACAAAATTTTCACATTTCTTTCTAAAGTATTGAAAAACCTATACATTTAAGTTATGTATAGGTTTAATTTTTATTTATTAATTGTCATACTTGCTGTTTCGTCTAAATTCATTTGATATGAATTTGTAATTCCATCTATTGTAACTGTTATAGTAACTGTTCCTTGTCCTGTAAATGTAATTTTCTTAGCTGTTTCATTCTCTTTTACTGTTTCATTATTTCTAGTTTTTTGTTCTCCATTAACTGTTACTTTGAAACTTACATCTTTTGGTGTATTTTCTTTTTCTACTTCATTACCTTCATCATCTGTTACTGTTATTTTATCTTTATATCCAGTTATTGATTTTACATTTATTATTACAGTTCCTTCTTTTGTCTCAACTAATTTATTTACTGTAATTGTGATTGTTGTTCCTTCATCTACTGTTGTTCCAGATGATATACTTTGTTTTAAAACAACTCCATTTCCTCTTGTTGCATCTTCATCATATTCAACATTTACGACTAATCCTGCTGATTCTAATGTTTGTTTTGCAGTTGCTTCATCTCTATATAGTACTGATGTTACTACTACTTGTTTAATTCCTGTTCCTATGCTTATTTTTACTTTAACAGTTTCGCCTGCATTTATTGTTTCTCCTTCTTCTATGTCTTGTTCTATTGTTATTCCTGCTTCTACTGTTTTACTTGTTGCATCTTCAAATTCTACTTTAATTTTTGATTCTTCTGCTATATCTTCAGCTTCTTCTTTTGTTAATCCTGTTAGTTTAGGTACTGTTGTAGTTTCTGTTCCTAAACTTACAACTACTTTTATTTCAGTATTTTGTTTTATTTTTCTATTTTCTACATATGGTGGATTTTGTGAAATTATTCTACCTGCTTCATATTCTGTATTATATTCTTGTTTTTCTTCAACATATTTTATTTTATTTTCTTCTAATATTTGTTTAGCTTCATCAACAGTTTTTCCAACTAAATTTGGAATTTGTACTTCTTTTGGTCTTGTAAGATTAGATATTAATATTGTTGCACTTAATGCTATTACAAATAATAATATTAATCCAACTATTGATGATAATACTTTATGTTTTTTTATAAACATTATAAATTTATTTTCTTTTTTCTTTGTTTTTGTTTGTGTTGCTCTTGGAGTAGCTTCTTCATCTATTCCTAATGTTGACATTCTTTGTGTTGGAAAATCTTCTCCATATTCATTATTATCAACAAAATTTCCTGATGGTTCTTTTAATGCTCTTTTTAAGTCAAGTAACATTGCTGTTGCATTTTGATATCTCAAATTTGTATCTTTTTTTAGTGCTTTCATTATTATATCATTTACTGCTATTGGTATATTTGGATTTACATTTTTAGGTGCTATTGGCTCTTCTTGCATATGTTTTAATGCTACTGATACTGGTGTATCTGCATCAAATGGGACTTTTCCTGTAAGCATTTCATACATTACTACACCTAATGAATATAAGTCAGATTTTTCATCTGTAAATCCTCCTCTTGCATGTTCTGGTGAAAAATAATGTACTGAACCTATTGTTGTTCCAAATGCTGTGATTGTTGAATTTGATACTGCTTTTGCTATTCCAAAATCTGTTACTTTTGCGACTCCATCTTCTGTTATTATTATATTATGTGGTTTTATATCTCTATGTATTATGTGATTTTTATGTGCTATTTCTAATGCTGAAGCAATTTGAATTGCAATATTAACTGACCACTTCCATGGTAATGGTCCTTTTTCTTCTAGTATTATTTCTTTTAATGTTTTTCCTTTTATTAATTCCATAACTATATAATGTAGATTTCCATCAACTCCTACATCATATACTGATACTATATTTGGATGTGTTATACTTGCTGCTGATTGTGCTTCTACTTCAAATCTTTTTACAAATTCTTCATCAGTTGTGAATTCATCTCTTAGTATTTTTATAGCTACATATCTATTTAATACATGACATTTAGCTTTATATACTGTTGCCATTCCTCCACTACCTATTTTTTCGATTATCTCATATCTGTTTCCTAATAATCTACCTTTTAAATCCATTTTTTTATCTCTCCTTATAGGTTATATGTTTTTTATTACTACAACTGTTATATTATCTAACCCACCATTTTCATTTGCTAATTCTACAAGCTTTATTGGTGCTTTTTCTATGTTTCCTTTTGCTATTTTAAAAATATCTTCTTGTTTGACCATATTTGTTAATCCATCTGATGTCATAAGTAAAATATCTTCTCTTAAAAATCCTTTTACTGATACATCTGGTTCAACAAATGCATTACATCCAAGTGCTTTCATTAACATATTTTTCTTTGGATGATGTTCTGCTTCTTCTTTTGTTATTGTTCCATCTTTTACTAATTTCTGAACATAACTATGGTCTTGTGTTAATTTACGTATAAAGTCTTTTCTTATTCTATATATTCTACTGTCTCCTATATGTCCAATATATGCCTTATTATTATATATTAAACAAACTTCTAAAGTAGTACCCATTCCTTCAAGTTCTTTATCTTCTTTTGATTTTTCATATACTACCATGTTTGCATATTCCATACTGCTTGCTACTAGTTGGATTAAACTTTGTCTATCTTTTGGAGTTTCTTTAAAGTTATTTTCTATATAACTTCTTGCACATTTTATTGCTAAGTTACTTGCTATTTCTCCTCCTTTATAGCCTCCCATTCCGTCTGCCAGCAAATATAGTTTGACTTCACTTAACGAATCAGATATGTAATATGAGTCTTGGTTCATCTCTCTAACCTTACCTACATCTGATTTTGCATAAGCAATTATCATTGTTTCACCTCGTATCTTTCTCTTTTTACTGATGTTATATCATACTTTATATTTTTTTTCAATAATTTTTACTATTATTTAGATTTTTTCTTCTTAATTGCCCACATGCAGCATCTATATCAGAGCCTAATTCTCTTCTTATTGTTGCAACAATTCCATGTTCATTTAGATAATCTCTAAATTTGATTATATTTTCATTTGAACTTTTTGTATATATTCCATTTTCTATTTTATTTATTGGTATTAAATTTACATGACATATCATACCTTTTAATAATTTTACTAATCTTTTGGCATCTTCTAAATTGTCATTATTATCTTTTGCTAAAGCATATTCAAATGATATTCTTCTATTTGTTTTTTGTATATAATCTTTACATGCTTTTAATAATTCTTCTATTGGAAATGCATTATTTACAGGCATCATTTCACTTCTTTTTTCATTTGTTGTTGCATGTAGCGATATTGATAATGTACATTGTATATTTTCTTCAGCTAATCTATATATTCCTGGTACTAGTCCACTTGTTGAGATACTTATATGTCTTGCTCCTATATTTATTCCTTTTTGATTATTTATTATTCTTATTGCATTTACCACATTTTCATAATTATTTAAAGGCTCTCCTATTCCCATAAATACAACATTTGATATTCGTATTCCATTATCTCTTTCTACTGCAAGGATTTGTTCTACTATTTCTCCTGATGTTAAGTTTCTTACAAATTGTATTCCTGTTGATGCACAAAATTTACATCCCATTTTACATCCTATTTGTGATGATACACATAAACTGTATCCGTGATGATAACTCATTAATACTGTTTCTATTGCATTTCCATCTAATACATCAAATAAATATTTTTTTGTTCCATCTGATGATTCCTGCTTTTTAATTATATTAAAATTACACATTTTATATTCTTTTTTTAATTTTTCTCTTAATTCTAATGATAAATTTGTCATCTCATCAAAACTTGTCACTTTTGACTCATAAAGCCATTTAAATACTTGTTCTGCTCTAAATGGCTTTTCTCCGATTTCTACAAATTCTTGTTTTAATGCTTCTAAATCATAGTCTTTTATATTTTTCATTTTTTTCTCCTAATTATCCAATCTTCTTCACATTTTATTGGAAGTAACATTTTTACTTTTTGGTCTTTTACTCCTGGATTTACAAACTCAATTTCTTCATCTGTTTCATAATCCCATAATTTTTCTATTTTGAATTCTACTGGTTCTAATTGATGTGGAACTAATATTTCCATTGTATCTCCTACTGTTAATCTATTACGTATATCCACAATTGTTTTTTCTCCATCAGAACCAAGTACTTTTCCACCAAATTGATATTTTTCATTATATTGATGTCCATCATATTCTTGAATATCTTTATTTTTTCTATCATTAAAATAGAATGTTGTTAGTTCTCTTGTTTTTATTTTTTCTATTTCTTTCATGTATTTTTCTGCATTATAATTTTTAGGGTCTTTTTTATAATCATCTATTGCATTTCTGTATACATTTACAATACTTGCTACATAATATTCTGTTTTTAATCTTCCTTCTATTTTTAAACTGTCTACTCCCATATCAATTATCTCTGGTATTTCATTTATTAAACATAAATCTTTTGATGAAAATATGCTTGTTCCATATTCATTTGTTTCTATTGGCATAAATTGTCCTGGATTATTTTTTTCTTCTGCATATAGATTATATGACCATCTACAACTTTGAGCACAATCTCCCAAATTTGCACTTCTACATGATAAGAAATCACTTAAAAAACATCTTCCTGAAAATGCAAAACATATTGCACCATGTATAAAGATTTCTATTTCCATATCTTCTGGTTTGTTTTCCATTATGTATCTTAATTGCTCTTTATTCATTTCTCTTGCCATTATCATTCTTTTTGCTCCATTTTTACGCCAAAAGTTACAGTCATGTAAACTTACTATATTTGCTTGTGTACTTACATTTATTGGCACACTTGGTGCATATTGTTTTAATACTTCTATTACTCCTCCATCTGCTGCTATTATTCCATCTGGTTTTAATTCTTCTAGTTTTTTTGCCATTTCTATTATTTCTTCATATTTTTCGTCCCATGCAAATATGTTTAATGTTACATATATTTTTTTACCTATACTATGTGCATATTTTATTGTTTTTACTAAATCATCATCTTTCATGTCTGCTCTTGTTCTTAATGATAATGATGATGTTCCACAATATACTGCATCTGCTCCATATATGTATGCTATTTTTGCTTTTTCATATGACCCTGCTGGGGCTAATAATTCTACTTCTTTCATTCTACATTCCTCTTCCTTGTTTTTTATCAAACAATATTATATCCACTTTTTGGATTTATGTCAATCTTTTTACTGATATACATTTAAAAAAGGAATATCTAAAAAATATTCCTTTACTCATTTATTATTTTAAATAATTAATTTTTGCATTACAATGAGATTTCCAACCTTTATTCCATCCATTTGGAGTTTCTCCTTCTTTAAATGGTACATTTATTATTTGTGAAGATGTCCAGTTTAAAAACACTTCATATCCTAGAGTTGTTACACTTTCTGGGATTGTTATACTAGCTAAACTTCGACAATCCGCAAATGCATCATCTCCTATACTTGTTACACTTTCTGGGATTTTTATATTAGTTAAATTTCCACAATTCAAAAATGCCCTATTTCCTATTATTTCTAATTTATTTGGCAATATTATTTTTTTTACTGTTGTATTGCTAGGTCCTCCTAAAAAATTGCTTCCATCTATCTTTTTTACTGTATTTGGATATATTATTGTCTCTACATTTGGTAATATATATCCATCATAAATTTTGTCCCAATACACACCAGCAGAAACTTCTGTTACTTTGTACATCTCTCCTGCTTGTCCACCTTCAACATATTGTCCTTCTACTTGATATGGTATAACTAATGTTTCACTTATCTTACTTCCATCATCTAATATTATTTCATAATTCGTATTTTCTATTATTTCCCCTGTATCTGGATTTTTTCCACTAAAATTTGCATACTCTGGTTTTATTCTTGTTATTTTTACTTCTTTTGTTGGTAAGTTTTTCCACTCTGTTGCCCCTATTTCTGCATTATCTATTATTTCATAATCGAATATATTTACTGGTGCTATCATATCTTCTGTTACTTCCGCACTATATATTTCATCACTTCCACCTTCTGTTCCTAATGAATTTAGGTCTGCTATTGCTTCTCTTCCTTCTTCTTCAAATTTTATTGTTGCAGGAAATGTAGTATCTTCTGTTGATATATCGTCTCTATTTTCTGTAGTTTTTATCTCTTCTACTACCATTTGTGGCGTTATTTGACTTGTATTTCCTTGATATTTTGACACTAAACTCCCTACTGCTAAGTCTACTATTTCTTGCACTCTTGCCTGTTCTGTTGCATCTTTTGAATTTTTTGCTTGATTAATTATTCCATTTTCTCCTGTTAGCATTGATATACTTACTCCTGCTAAAATCAATAGTACTACTAT
>CALXJU010000007.1 GCA_944388705.1 uncultured Clostridia bacterium | reverse complement strand
CTTACATATCTCATATCTATAATTCCTCTCCTTCTTCATCTTCTTCAGATGATTTACTTTCATCTATCTTATTTTTAGGCATAAAAAAAGAGGGGCTTTTCCCCCTTAACAACTGACCTTTCAAACTTTTATAAAAATAATTTGAGAAATTCATAATTTCATTATCTGTATCTTTGTTTTGTGATTCTCGTAATTTACATTCATCATAAAGACTAATTATCTGTTCTCTATTCATTTTATATAATAAATGGCTTACGTTTTCTTTTACTGTTAATGCTAATGAATAACTTATCACTTTTACTTTCTCAATATTTTCCGTTCTCATATATTTTAGTATTTCTTCTGTAAAAATCATTTCATAATTTTCTAATACCTCCAATATTTGTGATTCTAAATTTTCAAATTCTTTTGGAATTTTCTTTTCTTTTTTTATAATATAATTAAAAAAACTATCTAACATATTATTATTTATAATATTATTGGTGAAATTTTTTTCATACCCTCCTATGAATTTATTTTCATAGCCTCCTATGAAATTTTTTTCATACCCCATTGAAGATGTTAAATATATTTTTCTTTGATAATTATCTTCAATTACTACATGAATATATCCATTTTCTTGTAATTTAGAAATAGCATTTTGAATTGCTCGGTTAGTACATTTATATAAATTTGCAAAATACTTGTTAGTAGCAAAACAATATCCCTCTTTATTACTTAATGCTGTTATCTCGCCATAGAGAAGTTTCGCTTTATCAGTTAGTTCTTCATCGTAACGAACACATGCTGGGATAATTGAATAATAACTTACTTTGTTCTCTTCATTCATATTCAATATTACACCTCTTCTTAAAAAAAGAGAACTAAATTATATAATTTAATTCTCTAATTGGTATCTATATATTTTTAATTACATTTTTAATTTTTTCTATTGGTATATAAGTTCTTTTTTTCATAGTATCTGTATCTATGATAGCTAATTTTGCCTCTTTGCTTAAAATATAAAGTGTAATTTCATTGCAATTAGCTTTATTATGTAATATTTTTTTTATAATTTCTTTGTTCTTAATCACGATCTTCTTCATCTTAAACACCTACTCTATAAAGGTTTATAAGATTTCTAACCCAATTATTTTTATGCGTTACAAGAAAAAATATCTACAACTGTAGGAATTCCAACTGCAATTACAGGTATTCCTAAACTATTTTGACTTATTTCTTGTCTAGTATTTCCAACTCCTGCACCAGGAACAATTCCTGTATCAGAAATTTGTATTGTACTACTTATTCTATCAATACTTCTAGATGCTAAAGCATCAATTACAATTAATAATTTAGGTTTAACATTATCAACAATACCTTTTAAAATTTCTACAGTTTCTATTCCTGTAGTTCCTAATACACCTGGTGATATTGCACTTACAGGTCTTGTTCCTTCTTCTACATATTGAGGTAAATATTTTATTACATGTCTTGTGACATCTATTTCATTAATTACTTTTGGACCAAGCGCATCTGGTGTAACATAAATATTTCCTAACCCAACAATTAGTATTTCTCCTTGTTTATCTGTGTGCAAATCAATCATTTTTCTTAGTTCATTTGATAATACTTCTGAAGTTTTTTGTATTTCTTCTTCTCCTGCTATTTTTAATTTTTTGACATCTATTGTTACATAATTTCCAATTGCTTTTCCTAATGCTTTTTCTCCATTTTCATTTGCAATCTTGACTCTTGATACTTTTATGTTTTCATTTATATCTTCTTCTGTACTTTCTACTCCATCTATTTCTTGTAATTTATTTACTTTTTTATAGATGTCTCTTCTCTCTAGTGCTAAATCAGTTCTAAAATTATACATATTTCATTTCTCCTTTGAGTTTAGTATGTCTTATTTTTTTGATTTTAACCAAAATAATATTTCTTTGTGTTACTTCTTTCTTAAAAAGTGTTCTTTTTTATTTTTTCTTGTATTACCTACAAATACTTTAATTAATAATTTAAATATATACCAAAAAACACTGAACTTATTTCTAATTCAGTGTTTTATTTATTTTATATTTTTAGTTATTTTTAAAAACAATTCCATCTATACAATTATCAAAAATAAAATGTTTAATTTTTTCCTTATTATTTGTACTATAAAATTCAGATAACAAGATTGTAAAATCTTTTAATTTATTATCCGGAACTTTTATAATTCCACATCCATTTTCAATCATAATTTTATTAGCACAAATATTACTTGTTCTTTTATTTCCATCCCAAAATAATTGACTTCTCATTCCATATAACATATATTCTATAGCTCTTTCTGTAGCATTTTCTATTTGCAATATATTATTTATTTGCTGTTTTACATCTTCTTCATTTGGTATATCAGGAATATAATCTGTTCCAGTTATTTGTACTTCACCTTGTCTTAATACTCCCCATGCAATACTTTCATTTCTTGCTACTAGTTCATTTATTTTACAAATAAAGTTAAGGTCAAATTTTTTTTCTATATTGTTTATAAGATATTTCCAAGCATCCCTTAAATTTAATATACATTGAATTTCGTCTATTTTTAAATTTGGAACATTAATCCCTTCCAATATAGTTTTAGTCTCTGGAAATGTAATATTTAGTCCTTCCATTCTTGCATTAGCATATACATTATCTACTAAATTTCTTTTGGCTAAAAATATATTTTGTTCTAAAGTTAAATTATATTTATTATTCATTTTTTTGTTCCTTTCTTACGTCCGTATAATTTTCTCTTTTTAATAATTTAAAATATTATTAGTAACTAAAAAATTCCAACAATCTCTCCATTTTTATCAATATCAATTGTTTCTGCTGCAGGAACTTTTGGTAATCCTGGCATTGTCATAATCTTGCCAGCAAGAACAACTATAAAACCCGCACCAGCTTTAAGTTCAACATCTCTAATATTAAACTCAAAAGGAGTTTTACATTCAACATTTTTAGCATCATCAGAAAAAGAATATTGAGTTTTAGCAATACATACTGGTAAATTTCCATAACCATTTTTCACAATTTGATTAATGTTTATAATAGCTTCTTCTGAATAATTTACTTTATTTGCTCCATATACATTCATTGCAACTTTATTAATTTTTTCAATAACAGAATCATTTAAATCATAAATAAATTTAAAATCTTCTTCTTTTTTACAAAGCTCTACTAATTTTTTTGCAATATCAACTGCTCCTTTTCCACCTTTTGCCCAGCTTTCCACAACACTAGATGGAATATTTCTTTTTGCTAATTCTTCTTCAACATATTTTATTTCTTTATCAGTATCTGTATTATATTTATTTATAGCGACAATAACATTTAATCCAAATTTATCTTTTAAATTATTAATATGTCTATATAAATTATCCATACCACTAGCAAGACATTCCATATTTTCTTCTTTTATAGTATCTTTTGGTGCTCCACCATGATATTTTATTGCTTTTATTGTTGCAACACAGACAACTGCATCTGGTTTAATATTTGCTTTTCTACATTTAATATCTAAGAATTTTTCTGCACCTAAATCTGCTCCAAATCCAGCTTCTGTTATACAATAATCTGCAAGTTTCATAGCCATTTTAGTTGCTATTATACTATTACATCCATGTGCTATATTTGCAAAAGGACCTCCATGTACTATTGCTGGTGTATGTTCTAAAGTTTGCACTAAATTTGGTTTTATTGCATCTTTTAAAAGTACTGCCATGCTTCCTTCTGCTTTTAAGTCTTTAGCATAAATAGGTTCTTGTTTTTTATTATATCCTATTAATATATTTCCTAATTTTTGTTTTAAATCATCAATATCTGTTGCTAAGCATAAAATTGCCATTACTTCTGATGCAACTGTTATATCAAATTTATCTTCTCTTGGGACTATTTTACTTTCTCCAGATAGTCCTGTATTTACTACTCTTAATTGTCTATCATTTAAATCTAGACATCTTTTCCATACTACTTTTTCAAATTGTAATTCATTTCCATGATATATATGATTATCTATTAATGCTGATAGCAAATTATTGGCAGATGTTATAGCATGAATATCTCCTGTAAAGTGTAAATTTATATCTTCCATTGGAGCCACTTGTGCATATCCTCCACCTGTTGCTCCACCTTTTATTCCAAATACTGGTCCAAGTGATGGCTCTCTTAATGCTAATATTGCTTTTTCTCCAATCTGTCTTAATCCATCTGCAATTGAAATTGATATTGTTGTTTTTCCTTCTCCTAATGGTGTTGGGCTCATTGCTGTTACTAATACTAATTTTCCGTCTTTTTTATTTTTTATTTTTTCTTTTACATCATTAGATATTTTTGCTTTATATTTTCCATACAATTCTAATTCATCTTCACTTATTCCAATTTCTTCAGCAATTTTTGTTATTTTTTCTAATTTTATGCTTTTTGCTATTTCTATATCTGTCATATATATCACTCTCCCTTTTATCCTAGTAAACCTATTGTAATTCCTATTATTGCACCTACTATAACTTGTAATGGAGTATGTCCTAATACTTCCACTAATCTTTCTTGTACTTGCACATTTGTTAGTCCTGGTGTTTCTATTATTTTATTTAATAAACGTGCTTGTTTTCCTGCTGCTCTTCTTACTCCTGCTGCATCATACATTACTACCATTGCAAATATTAATGATAATGCAAATATGCTTGAGTCAAATCCTTCATATTTTCCGATTAATGCTGATAAGCATGTTACTACTCCTGTATGTGAACTTGGCATTCCGCCTGCTCCCATTATTCTTTTAAAATTGAATTTTTTTGTTGTTACTAAATCATATATTACCTTAAATGCCTGTATACAAAACCATACTAATAATGGTAAATATATGTATTTATTTGTTATAAACTTTTCAAAGTCATTCATCTTTTTTCCCCTTTATTCTGTTTCAAAATTTTCTTCTGATATTTCTCCATCTTTTTCTAGAAGTATTGTTATTTTCTTTTCTGCTTCTTCTAGAATTTTATTACATTGTTTTGCTTTTTGCATTCCTTCTTCAAATTTTTGTACTGATTCATCTAAATTTAAATTTCCATTTTCTAATTCTGTTACTATTTCTTCTAATTTAGTCATTGTTTCTTCAAAATTTTCTTTACTCATCTTTTATCTCCTTTTAATAGAATTCACTTATTTCCCATGTATCTGTATTTACTTCATACCAAGAAATTACTGTTGCATTACTTTTTACTGCTATATAATATATATTATCCTTTTTTTCTTCTATGCTAAATGTTACACCATCTTCTTCTCCATAAGTCTGTTTTGCAAGTTCTATTGCTTTTTCATCTTTTGAGATTTCTGTGTTTTCTTCTTTTTGTGTTTCTTTTTCTTCTTCTCCTACATATTCTTCTTCAGGTTCTTGTTCTTCTACTGGTTCTTCTATTTCTTCTTTCTCTTCTTGTTTTTCTTCTACTTGTTGTACTGGCTCATTTTTAGCTTTATTTCTATTTGTTATTTCTTCATATGCTATATATCCAATTATCCCAATTAATGCTATTACTGCAATTATTATTATTGCTGTTAATATGTTTTGTTTTCTCATCTTCTGTTACCTCCAATCTTATAGTACTTTTGCTTTTTTCTCTCCATCATAAAATTTTAATTTTATTTCATCATTTGTTTCTAGTTGTTTTACACTTTTAATTATATTTCCTTCTTTTTCTGTTAAGCAATACCCTCTTGTTAATGTTTTTAATGGACTTAATGTATCTAGTTTTGCAACTATTTCTACATATTTTGTCTGTTTTTCTTTTTGAATATTTCTTATTTTTGTTTCTAGTCTTTTTATATATGTATCTAATATAATATATTTATCTTTTATATTTCTTGTAGGGTCTGTAAATACTCTTGATTTCATACATTTTTCATATCTAAGTTTCATTAATTCAATTTTCTTTTTTAATGATTGTCTCATTCTATTTTGATAATTTATTATTTTTTCTTTTAATTCATATACATCTGGTACTGCAAGTTCTGCAGCTGCCGATGGTGTTGGTGCTCTTAAATCTGCTACAAAATCTGCAATTGTGAAATCTGTTTCATGTCCTACTGCTGATATTATTGGTAATTCTGATTCATATATTGCTCTTGCTACTATTTCTTCATTAAATGGCCACAGGTCTTCTAATGAGCCTCCTCCTCTACCAACTATAATTACATCTGCTAATTTTTTTTCATTCATTACTTTTATTTTTTCTGCAATTTGTTCTGCCGCTCCAGGTCCTTGGACAGGCACAGGTAATAATCGTATATGTACATTTGGATTTCTTCTTGTTGATACATTTATTATATCTCTTATTACTGCTCCTGTTTGTGATGTTAAAACTCCTACTACTTTTGGATATAATGGTATTTTCTTTTTATGTTTTTGGTCAAATAATCCTTCTTTTTCTAATTTTGCTTTTAGTTTTTCGAATTGTTCATGCAAATCTCCCATTCCATCTTCGAGCATTGTTTTTACATATATTTGATATACTCCATCTCTTTCAAATACTGATACAGAACCAAAAACCATTACTTTCATTCCATCTGTTGGTTTAAAAGCTAGCTTTTCAGCATAGCTTTTAAACATTATACATTTTATTAACGAATTCTCGTCTTTTAATGTAAAATATAGATGTCCTGTGTAATGGTTTTTAAAGTTGGAGATTTCACCTTTTACTAATATTGCATTTAGGTTTTCATCTTCATCAAATCTTTCTTTTATGTATTTGTTTAATTGTGTTACTGTTACTGCATTATATTTCATTTGTTAATCTCCTATTTCTTTTACAATACTTGCTAATATTCCATTTATAAAGTTTTTAGAACTTTCTTCTCCATATTTTTTTGCTAATTCTAAACTTTCATTTATTGCAACTTTATATGGTATTTTTTTATATTTTATTTCATATATTGCAAGTTTTAATAGACTTAAATCTACTTTTGATATTCTGTCTATATTCCAATCAGCTTTTAGATTTTTTTCTATTAGCTTTACTATTTCTCCTATATTTTTATTAATTCCTATTACTGCATCTCTTATATATTCTTTTGCTTCTTGTTCTTCAACTTCATTACATTCTAAATATAACTGAATTTGCTCTTCTAAATTTGGTTCTTTTTGTATTTCTAAACTGTAAATTAGTCGAAATGTTAATTCTCTAATTGCTGACCTTTTCATTTTTCCCACCTTTTATAATCTATCTATGAAGTTTTTTAATTTTTCTTTTACTTCATATTTATTTTGTTGTACATAATTTCCTACAACTGCTCCTAAAAATATTAATACTATTGCTATTATTAATTGGTATAATCTTGTACATAATATTAATATTGCTATTATTATTCCTATTATTGCTCCTTTATATTTGGTTATAAATTCTTTAAAACTATCCATTTTTATCACCTATTCTTCACTTTGGTTTGTTTCTTGAAGTTTTACTATTTTTACATTTACTTCTTTTACATCTAAGTCTGATATTTTTTTGATTTCTTCTTTTACTTTATTTTGTATTCCTGTTGCTAAATCTTTTATTACAACATTGTCTGTTACTGTTAAAAATAGTGTTATTACTATTTGATTTTCACTATTTACTTCTATTTGTGTATTACATTCTTTTACATTTTCAAATGTTGATATTGAGTTTTTTACCATATTGTCTATTGATTCTTTTGATATCATTAATTCTCCATTTTCGTTTTTTAGTAATATTCCTTGTGAATGTTTTATTTTTTCTTTTGATGTTTCATCAAAAAAGATACATTTTATTGATAATAGTATGAATATTATGTTTAGCACTAATATTACTTTTGAACTGATATTTCCAGTAACTAATTGTTCTACCATATTTGATAATGACTCAATATCTAACCAGTTGAATATTAATAAACTTAATACTACTGCTAATATTATTATTATATATGAATATATTACTAATGCTATTCTTTCTATTAATTTCATATCTTTTCTCCATTTCTTTTTAGTTTTCTTTTGAGTCTATATCATCATTGTCTTCTCTTTCTGTTTTTACTCCTTGTACATGTACATTTACTGCCTCTACTTTTAATCCAGTCATGTTTTCAACTGCTTTTTTTACTCTGTTTTGTATTTCAAATGCTACATCTGGTATTCTTGTTCCATATTCTACTATTATGTTTACATCTATTTTTACTTCTTTTTCATCTGCTTCTACTTTTATTCCTTTTGATAGATTTTTCTTTCCACTTAATACTTCTGTTATTCCTCCTGCAAATCCTCCTGACATACTTGCTACTCCTGGTACTTCTGCTACTGCAACTCCTGCTATTACTGCAACTACATCATTTGCTATTTTTATTCCATCATTTCCATTTTCTACGATTTCTTCTACTTTTTCTTCTTTCTCTAATTCTACTTTTTTGTTTTCTTCCATAATATTTTCCTCCATTCTTAGGTTTTACCTATTTTATTTTATCATCACTAGTATATCAATTTTTTTGTTTTTTTACAACTGTTTTTTGATATTTTATTTATATTGTATCTCTTCTTAATGATTTTTCTAAAAATACTTTTGATATTTCTTTTATTGTTGTTTGTATTTTTTCTCCTGTTTTTAAGTTTTCTATTTCTAAGTTTTCTCCTTGTTGCTTATCTCCTAATACTAACACATATGGTGTTCCAAGTATTCTTGCATCTTTTATTTTACTTCCTATACTGATATTTTCTCTATCATCTAATATTACTTGTATTCCCATAAATTCAAGTTTTCTTATTATTTCTTCTGCCATTTTCATTTTTGATTCATCTTCTACTTTTGGTATTATCTGCAATTTATATGGTGCTATTCTATATGGTAATGCAAATCCACATGGACCATATTTTTCATCTTTTATTACACATTGTTCATATAATGCTGCAAGTGTTCTACTAACTCCTATTCCATAACATCCCATATAATAAAGTTCTTCTTTTCCTTCTTGATTTATGTATTTTCCATTCATCATTTCTGAATATCTTGTTCCTAGTTGGAATATATGTCCTAATTCCATTGTTCTTATTTCTTTGAAATCTGAAATATCTTCTATTCCATATTCTTCTTTTAAGTATGTTTTATAATCTTCTCTTTCTAATATTTCTGTGTTTAATCCAATTCCTGTTTTTTCATTATATAATATTTTGTCTTCTCCTTGTTCTGATATTAACATGAATTCTTCAGATTTTTTTCCTCCCATTGCTCCATTATCTGCAACTATTGGAATTACATCTAGCCCTATTTCTTTAAATATTTCTAAAAATGCTTTTCTTACATTTTGATATGATTTTTCCATTCCTTCTACATTTGTGTCAAAACTATATGCATCTAGCATTGGAAATGCTTTTCCTCTTAATAAATATCCTCTTGTTCTTATTTCATTTCTGAATTTTTCTCCTATTTGATAATATGTTACTGGTAAGTTTTTATATGATTTTAGTTTTTCTCTTGCAAATTCTAACATTGCTTCTTCTCCTGTTGGAGCTAAACAAAATGTTCCTTTATTTGATTCTGTTATTAACATTGTTCCATCATTTACATAGTGTTCATATCTTCCAGAGTTTTTCCAAATTGTATCTGGTTGTAATGTTGGTAATAGTACTTCTATACATCCATAGTTATTTAATGTTTCTACTATTATTTTTTCTATTTGTCTTCTTACTAATAATGGTACTGTATTATAACCAAATAAACCTGCTCCATATTGTACTAATTGTCCAGTTTGTAATAATATACTTTGTCCTGGATACATTTCATCTATATTATTCAATTTTGTTGTTCCCATTCCTGTTTGTGATAATTTCATCATTTTAATTTCCTCCATTTTCTTCTATTATTTCATCAATCACTATTTGTCTGTTTGAATCTAATTTGTATTTCGGCAATTCGGGTAGTCTACTCAAATTTTCATATCCAAACATTTTTAAAAATTCATCTGTTGTTTTATATGTTGTGGGCTTTCCTGGTAAATCTGCTTTTCCTGCATCTTCTATTAGTCCATATTCTAGCAATTTATATATTGTTCCATCACTATTTACCCCTCTTATTGCTTCTATTTCTGCTCTTGTCGCTCTTGGGTTATAAGCTATTATTGCTAATGTTTCTAATGCTGCTGTTGATAAATTTGGTTTTGCCCTTTTATCTAATATTGGATATATATATTCATAATATTCTTTTTTACTACACATTTGATAACTATTTTCTACTTTGATTATTTCTATCCCTCTTGTAATATATTCATCTTGCATATTTCTTATTATTTTTTCTATTTGTTCTTTATCAAGTTCTAATGCTATTACTAGTTCTCCTTCAGTTACTGCTCTACCTGCAGAAAATAGTATTGCTTCTATTACTTTTTTTGCTTTTTCTATTTCCATTTTTCTCATCCTTTTTGGTTACAAAATTTGTTAGAAAAGATTTTGTTCTTTTTATTTAATTAATGCCTATATTTTATTATTTTTTTCATTTTATGTCAAGTTTTTTTGATGTTTCTAAATATTTATTTTGGTTTTTTATTTACTTTTATGTTATTTTGTGATAATATTACAAAAAGCTTATAAGGGGTGTATCTTATGTCAGAAAATAATAAAGATGAAAAAAAAGATATTGAAGTTATTAATGGCGATGGTTCAAATTTAGTTATTTCACCTGTGTATGAACATATAAATGCAGCAAAACCAAAAAGTAAAGATAAAAATCCAAAAAATATCGTTATTCCAGGAGAAAAAAAGAAAAAAGATAGTGACGACAATTAAGTCACTATTTTTTTGTATAAAATTTTAAGGACTAGTTATCTAGTCCTTATCATATATTTATATTTTTTTATTAATTATCCGTTTACTAAATCTTTTAATGCTTTACCAGCTTTGAATACTGGAGCTTTAGATGCAGGTATTTTTATTTCTTCTTTTGTTTGAGGATTTCTACCTTTTCTAGCAGCTCTTTTTCTTACTTCGAAAGAACCAAATCCAACTAATTGAACTTTGTCTCCTCCTTTTAATGCTTCTGATACAACTTCTGTGAATGCATTAACTGCTGCTTCTGTTGCTTTTTTAGATTCTCCTGTTTTTGCAGCAATAGCTGCTACTAATTCAGCTTTGTTCATTCTACATTACCTCCTATTAATTTTTTTGTAATATGTACTAAATATTGCATTTCTGCAGTACCTGTACTTCTATTTTATCTTATTCTCCAAAATATTTTAAAATCCCTCTATTTTTTTAATATATTTTTAATTTTTGTAAAATTTTATATATTTTCTCTCCTTTAGGTAACATAAGTATATCTTCTTTGTTATATATCTTTAATACTATTACTGATAATATATAAATTATTACTGCAAATAAGATTGATATTATTGTTGCCTTATTTCCAAGATTTATTCCATCTAATATTAAAAATAGTGTATATGAACATACTCCCATTATTCCTGTTGCTAATACTGGTTTTAATACAAATTTTCTAAATGGTAAATCTAATTTTACATATCTTTTTAAAACATTAAATACTATTATAAATGCAATTCCTTGACATGCTACTGAACCGATTGCTGCTCCATAAACATTTAATGCTGGTATTGGTAATAATACTAAATTTAATATTAGCTTAATAAGTACACCTATTCCTAATGCAATTGCAGGTATCATTACTTTTCCAAATCCTTGTAATGCCCCATTTATTGTTTGGTCTAATATTGAGAATATTACTGATACTGAAATTATTTGTAATAATAATGCTCCTTCATTTGCATTTGGATATAATAAATTTAATATTGGTTGTGCAAATATTATCATTCCTACAACACATGGTAATCCTATTAACATTGATGTTAATAATGAAAATGATGTTCTTTTTGTTGCTGTCTCTTTATCATTTTTTGCTCTTGCTGCTGATATTGCTGGTACTAATGCTGTTGCAAATGCTATATTTATTGCAAGTGGTAAATTTGTTAATGTATCTACTTTTCCACTTAATTGTCCATATAATTTTGTTGCTACATCTGATGCCATATATGTACTTAATATTCTTTTTACTGTGAATGAGTCTATATTTTTATTAAATGATGTCATTATTGAACTTAATGTTAATGGAATTGATACCATTAATATTTTTTTTATTATTGTTTTTACATTTTCATATTTATAGTTTACTGTTTGTTCTATTTCTCTTCCTATTTCTTTTCTTCTTAATCTATAATACATAAATAAATATGCAAAACTTGAAAATGTTGCTAAAGTTGTTGCTACATTTGCTCCTGCTGCCATCATTTCTGTTGATGTTGATGTTACATGTGCTACTATTTCTACAATTAGTATTGTTAATACTGTTTTAAATACTTGTTCTAGTGTTTGTGCTCTTGCAGTTGTTTTTAATGTTCTTCTTCCATTAAAATATCCTCTCATTACTGATGATATTGATACAAAAAATATTGCCGGTGATAATGCTACTAATGTTAATTCTGCTTCTGGTATTTGAATCAAATCATATGCTAATGTATGTGCTCCAAAAAATAATAGCATTGTTCCAACTGCTCCTATTACCCCAAATGTTGCAAGTGCTACTTTAAATATCCTATTTGCACCTCTATTATCTCCTATTGCTAATCTTTCTGATACTAATTTTGAAATTGCATTTGGTACTCCTATTGATGATATTGTTAATAATAATGCATATATTTGATATCCACTTGCATATATTGCATTTCCTGCATCTCCAAATCCTTCTCTATTTGTTAAATATAATGTATATATTAATCCCAATACTTTTATAAGTATTTGTGAGAACATTATCGTAACTACGCCTTGCATAAAGCTTTCTTTTTTTATAGCCATGTTTCCTCCTACTATAAATTCTATGTCTTTTTTATGATAATTATATATATATTGCCAAAATTTATCAAGAACTTTTCGTAAATTTATTGACAAATTCACTTTTTTGTAATAAAATTATTGGGTATTATTAAGAAATATGATTTAAATATGAAACTTCTCCCCGGTGGTTTTAGATTTAAATTTCATATATAAAATTTAATTTTAAAAATAGGAGGGTAAATATTACCATGAATAACGTTACATATAGTGCAAAAAAAGCAGAAATTGAAAGAAAATGGTATATAATTGATGCAGCTAACAAACCACTTGGTAGAGTTGCTACAGAAGCTGCTAGATTATTAAGAGGAAAACATAAACCAACTTTCACACCAAATATCGATACAGGTGATAATGTTGCTATAATCAATTGTAAAGATGTTGTTTTAACAGGAAATAAAATGAATTCAAAAATTTACAGACATCATTCAGGATATATTGGAGGAATGAAAGAAACTCCTGCATTTGTAATGATGGCTAAAAATCCAGAAAAAGCTATGACATTAGCTGTTAAAGGAATGTTACCACATAATTCTTTAGGAAGAAAAATGGCAACAAAATTAAGAGTTTTCGCTGGAAGTGAACACAATCTTCAAGCACAAAAACCAGAAATATGGAATTTTTAATAAGGAGGAACTATAATGGCTAAGGTAAATAAAATAGTATATATGGGTACAGGTAGAAGAAAAAGCTCTATTGCTAGAGTTAGATTAGTTGAAGGAACTGGAAAAATAACTATCAATGGAAAAGATATAGAAGAATTTTTTAATTTAGAAACATTAAAAGTTATTGTTAGACAACCTTTAACTGTTACAAATACATTAGCTAAATATGATGTAATTTGTTCAGTTTATGGTGGTGGAGTTTCTGGTCAAGCTGGAGCTATCAGACATGGTATAGCTAGAGCATTAAATGAAGCTAATTCAGAATATAGACCTGCTCTTAAATCTAATGGATTCTTAACTAGAGATCCTAGAATGAAAGAAAGAAAAAAATACGGTCTTAAAAAAGCTAGAAAAGCACCACAATTCTCAAAAAGATAGAATTTATCAAAACTCGGAAATATTAAATTTCCGAGTTTTTTGTTTATATTAATAGTTTTTCTACAATTTTATTAAATTTCATTTTTTTTGAAGCCTTTAAATAAATTAAATCTCCTTCTCTTACTTCACTTAATAATTCTTTTATAAGACCTTCTTGATTGTCAAAATATCTTACTTTTTTCTTATCCATAAACTTTTCAGCTTGTTTACAGATATATCTTGTATTTTCTCCTTGAGTAAATAATAAATCAAAATCTAAATTTTCAAATACATTACCTACTTCTGTATGTAGTTTTTCAGAATATTCTCCTAATTCTAGCATATCTCCTAATACAGCAATTTTTCTTTTATAATTTTTCATATTACTTGCACTTATAAGTCCTGACTTCATAGAGACCGAACTTGCATTATAGGTATCATCAATTATAGTGTATTCTCCTTTTATTACATTAAATCTTCTTTTTACATTTTTATATTCTTTAATTCCTTTTACTATATTGTCTTTAGAAATTTTCAAAAATTCACAAACTCTTATCGCACAAACTGCATTAGAGATATCGTGTTCACAATAAGAATTTAAGCAAAATTGTGTATTTTCATTATATACATTCATCTCAAATGTTATTTTTTCTTCTTCGTATTTTACATTAGATACTTCTTTTGTACTAAATTTTATAATTTTATATTTATTATCTTCTACATTTGATAATAATTTATCATCTCCATTTAGGAATACCACTTTTTCATCTTTTATATATTTTGTTAATAATAATTTTTCTTTTAATATTTCTTCTTTACTTCCTATATTTCCTATATGTGCTGTTCCTATATTATTTATTACAACTATTGATGGTTGTAATAATTTTGAAATTGGTTCCATAGTATTTTTTCTTGCAATTCCAACTTCTAATGTAGCTATATCATAATCATCTAAATGTAATAATAGCAATGATAATAATATCTTTGTATTATTATTTTGACTATCTGAAAGACTTTTCTTTTCTTGATTTATTATTGTATTTATCATATAAGTTGTAGTTGTTTTTCCTACGCTTCCTGTTACTGCTATTATTGGTATATCTATATGTTTATTTCTATTATTTTCTGCCATTTTTAATAAAGTTTCATTTACATTTTCCACTTGATAAATTGTTATATTAGGATTTATTTTTTTGCTCTCATTTATAATCTCCTCGAATTTTTCGTATGAAGAACTAATCATATATCCTGATGCCCCTTCTCTTACTGCATCAATAATATATTTGTGTCTATCTTCTCTCCAAAATATTGGTATGTAAAATTCATTTCTAAAATGTCTATTAGTACTTATATTATAACCAGCTATCTCTATATCTTCTTTTCCATTTATTATTTTTCCATTCATTATTTCTTTTATCTTTAACATTTTATCTCCTTTATTAATTTTAAATCGGAAAAGACACCTCCTAAGAGGTGTCTTGCCCAGTAAATTAAAATATTTCCACAAAATCTTCTCCAGAGTAAATTGAAATTAGTTTTTCAAACTCTTTTTTGGTAAAAATTCTTTCAAAAATATCTCTGTCACATTCTTCACATGATGAAATGGCTAAAAGGTATTTTTCACCGTCTTCGACCGAATAAAATCCGTAAATTTTTCTGTCATCATGTATAATTTGAACTTCTGCTTCATTAAGCTGACTCAGCTCTGTTGCCTTCATAATACATTCCATGAACAAATCTAATTTTTTGTTCCCGGCTGGAAAAAAGAATTTGAATGCCTTCTTCTCTTTCTTATTATAACATTTGATTTTTAGAATCACATGTGGATATGGATTTAAACTATAATCCATGTCTAATCCAGTTACTTTTACTGTGCTTTCCCGATATACCATACACTGGTACCTCCTTAAATTTTTTAAATATTTTATAACAAATATTCAAAAAAGTCAATATATTTATGTAAATATTATTCTAGCACGTTTAATGTGTCTTCTGTGTTAATACCATTCAAATTATAATATGAATCAGGAATATCTCCAAGAATAACATGTTCTGCAATCATAACTTGATTTGTAACTTCTCTTTCAAAATTTTTAATAGGTGTTAAAATTTTCATTTTACATGTAACAACAGCATAAATTCTATGAAGAGTTTGATTAATTCCTTGTTCAATAAATTCACTTTTCATGTCAGTATCTATATTTCCCATTATCGCAACTTGAATAGGTATATTAGGACCTAACCCTGCTAAAATATAATTTCCTGCTAAACTACCAAGAGGGACATCTACAGTAGTTCTTTCTAAATTATTAAATTCATTTTGTATATTTTCTGCTAAATCTGACAACATATTATTTATTGGAACAACATTAGCTTTAATAATAACAATATCACCATTATCATCTTTTTCTATAGAATATAATTGCTCATATTGGTAATTATTCATAATAATAGTTGACTGTTGATTTGTTATAATAGTTGCAATAGATTTAGCATTTTCTTCACACATAGTTTCGAAAACAGGTTCTATATAATTTAAAACAAGTTTGATAATTATAATAATTACCATTATAATTACACAAATTTTAAAAGCTTTACTTTTAGGTCTAAAATGCGGTTTCTTAAAAAAAGGCTTTATTAAAAATCTTTTTCTTGAATATATTTTATACATTTTGAGAAATTGTTATTGGCTCTTTTGCTCTATTTAATACAAATTTAGGAATATAAATTTTTTCTCCTACATTTATTTTATCTGGCCTTTCCATTCCATTTACTCTTACTATATCATCAACTGTACTTCCAAATCTTTTAGCAATTTTCCATAAAGTATCACCACTTTTAACTACATATATTATTACACTATAATCTTCTTGATTTTCCTCCTCTTCCATTGTTATGTTACTGATTACAGGAATTGCTGAATTTCTATATATATTAGTTTCAAAACTTAAATCTATATTTACACTTACTACTCCTGATTGATTTGTAAATTCTTGTGAATTAATTTCAATTTGAGTATCAATTTTGCAATTTTCCATATTTGTAATATCATCTATTGATTGTTCAAATGCAATACTTACCTTTTTTGTATTTATTCCTACTGATGAATTATCAGTAAATATAAAGTTTAATTCTAATTCTCCTTCATACATAATTCTTCCATTTAATCGATTTTCTTTGTTTATAATTGGATTTATTTCTACATCAATTATATTTCCATTTTCCAATTCTGGAACATTTACTTTTTCTCTTATATTACATAAATTTCTTTTACATTGTTTATTTGTAATTGTATTAATCATATTTTTTTCAAAATCCATTTTTTCGCCAGGGCAATACATATCTTGTAAGATTTTGATTTCTTTTTCTTCATAAGTCATACATGATATCTCAACTTCAATTTCAATATATACTGAATGTTCTTCTACAGTATTTGGTTTTATTATCATGTTTTTAACCATATAAGAAGTCTCACATATATTCTCTTCTTTTACATTTTGAATATCTATAAATCCTACTAAAGGTACTCTTGCTTGAGTATTACAAATTCTGCCATCTTCTGTCAGATATACCATTTTTATTTCTACTTCTGATTTAGCTAAAACTTTATTATAACTAATTTTTATATCTTTATCTACTAAACCTGTTTTTACTTGTAAAATTTCTACTAGATTATCTGTATTTGGTATTGATATATTTTCTTTTACAAATGATTTTGTACTTCCATCTCCTAATAATGAATTTATTTTCATGTTCTGATTTAATGTTTGTATATTATCATCATTTAAATTTGTTATAATATCTATTGTTTCTTTTGAATATACTTTCATATTTATTTCAATAGTACCTTTTATTCCTATTTTTCTTCCATTTAATACTTTACATTCTATCATTTTAATTGATGTATTTAATTCTACATTCATTCCAGTCAACAATTCTGGCACATTAATTGTTTCAGAAAAATCTAATCCTGTATTTAATCCTCTTATATTATCATTACTTCCATCTGCTAAATACATAATATATGTTAATATATTTCCATCAATTCTTAATTTACCATCCATAACTTCTTTTTTATATATACATACATTTCCACTTGTACTAATTGTATTTAATATGTCTGGCTTTGAATCAGGTACAATCATATCACCTTGTACATCAATTAATTCTTTCTTTTCACATACAACTTTATTTACATTTAAAGCTTCTTTTGTTATATTTATATCCATCAAAAAAACCTCCTCTACATTTTTATTTATTAATGTATATGGGGGTTTTTCTAATTTTATTACATTTTTATTTTAATATTTCCAATTCCACCTTCAACAGAAATTCTATTTTCTCCTGTACCAGTAGTAGATTCATTTGATACTGATTCATCATTTATTTTTATATCTCCTATACCTTTTTCAGCCCTTATTGAATATATTTCTTTTCCTCCTTCTAAATTTAGAATTACTTCACCTATTCCACAATTTACTTGTGAATTTCCCTTTATGTATCCTGTAAATTCTAATTTTCCAACACCTGTATCTAAATCAGTATTTGTCAATTCTGAATCAGTAATTTTTACTTGACCTGCTCCACATTCTATATCAGATTTATCTGATTTCATGTTTTTTATTTCTACACTTCCAGCACCGAAATCAAAATTTGCATCTTTTACATCTAGTTTTTCTATACTTACTCTTCCTGCTCCAATATCTAAATCAATTTCTTCCAATTTTGTGTTTTCAGGAAGATATATTATTATACTACTTTCATTTTTGTATGAAAATACTTTAGTGTCTTTTATTATTAATTTTCCTTCTTTATTTTCAATCTTAGTTGTATCTGGCACTTGATATGTTTCAACTTTGAATTCTTCACCTTCTGTTCTTATATATAAATTTGTAGCTTTTGCCTCTACTTCTAGTTTTGAAATTTCAGAAAATATTAATTCTTCATCTATTCTTTCAATACTTGTTTGTTCTGTAATCATTTGCACTCCATATATTCCTGTAAAAATTGCTCCTATTACTCCAACTATAATACTTATAATTGTTATTGCCAAATATATACCAAATGCTATTGCAACATATTTTATTATTTTTTGAAATTCTTTCATATTAACCTCTCTATCTTATTTCAGTTCCACCAAATAAATTAAATGCTTTTACATATATTGTTGGAACATTTTCTTTATTTTCTGTCATTTTATTATTTGTTCCTCCAAATATTGAACTTGATTTAACTTTTACATTTACATTGTTTGGAACTAAAATATCAACTCCTCCAAATACTGCTGTTGAATTTATTACTATATCTTCTTCTATTACTGTATCTTTTAAGTTTATATCTATTCCTCCAAATATTGCATTTAAACTTGCTCCTTTAAATTCACTTCCTGTAAAAGTTAATTCTTCCCCTGAAAATGTTGCATAATATTCTGTTTTTCCTTTTTTATTTAATTCTTTTATTTGAGCATTTATTTTTGAACCTACTACATCTTTAAATATAATTGACAATCCTATTATTACTAGTATTGTTGGTATTGCTAATTTCCATATTGTACTAAAATTTATTATTCCTTGTGCAGATAATAATAATACTATACCTATTAATAGCCATATATAATTTCCTACTTTATAACTTTCTTTTATTACTCCTATTAAACTTGGAATTATTATAAATAATGTCCACCATCCTCTAAAAAATATGTTGATATCTGTTATTCCCATTGCATTTAAACCAAATATAAGACCAACTATTATAAATAATATTCCCCAAATTAAACTACCTATTTTTTTCATATAAATCCTTTCTTATATTTAAAACTTCTATATATTAATATCGAATAAAGCAAAGACCCCTGACGAAGACCATAGCTATGTTTTTGCTTATGAGATATTAATATATAAAGTTTTAAATATTAAACATTTTTATTTTTATACATATTAAGCATTTCTTTTAAACTTGTTCTACTTCCTGTATTTAATATTGCTTGTGAATATATCTTTATAGAAATATGTGCAATAACAATTATTGTAACCACTAATATTCCTAAAGATATTAATACATCTTGTATTGAAGCAATTCCCATCATTACTCTAAAAGGCATACAGAATGGTGATGAAATTGGTAACATTGCTGCTAATTGATTTAGGTCACTTGTTGGATTCATCATTGTAAAATATGCTAAATAAAATCCTATAACAGCCACAATTGCAATTGGTCCATTTGCTGATTGTACATCTTCTGGTTTACTAACTGTTGAACCAGTTAATGCATATAATAATGCATATACTGCATAACCTAAAATAAAATATAATAAGGTTACTACACCTAAATATGGTGTTATATTACTAAAATCTACTATTCCATCTAACATTCCTTCTTCTAAGAATAATGCATTTGAAATTAATGCTGTTGCTATTATTGCAGCAATTTGTATAAGTCCTACAATTCCTATTCCTATTGTTTTTCCTAATACTATTATTCTAGGTGTTGTTGATGTTACTAAAGTTTCTATTATTTTTGAAGTTTTTTCTGTTGTTATTGAACTTGATACTTGATATGCACAGAAGTATATTGCATAAAATAGTACAAGTGACATTAACATCATTGCAAATTGATTTCCTTGAACTTCTTCTTCAGATGTTTGTTTCATTTCAAAATTAAAGTTTGGTGTTAATCTTTGTATTTGTTCTGCTGTTAAACCTAATTTTGATATTTGTAAATTACTATATACTGTTGTTATTGCATTTACTAATTGTTCAGGCATTTCTGTTATCATTGCTAAACTTTCTACAATATATTCTAAATTTATTTGTCCATTATTCTCTGTTACTACTACTGCATCATCTATTTCGCTATTTTCTATTTTTTGTTTTATTTCTTCAAAAGGTACTTCTGTATTTGAAACTTGCACATTATATCCTAATTCCATATTATTTATTTGTTCAAGTGTCCCTTCAAATATATTTTCTGTATCTACAATTAATATATTAGTACTATATTCTTCTCCTGTTGTTGTATTGTCTCCATTTATTAAATTTAATAAATTTGGCACATTAAATAATAAAACTATTATTCCTAATATTATTAAATTTGATATAATAAATGATTTTCTTTTTACCATATCTTTTATTGTGAATTTTGCAACTATAAATAAATCTCTCATTTTACTCACCTACCTTTTCTATGAAAATATCATTTAGACTAGGTTTCTTTAATTCAAATTTATTTATTAAAATTCCTTTTTCTACTAATTTTTTCATTAATTTATGTGCTTGGTCTTCGTTTTGTATTGTTATTTCATAATTGTTATCTATATTTTTCTCTATTTGCATTCCTGCTTCTTGTATTTCATTTGTTATATCTTGTTTTACACTTATTTCTAGTTTTTTTGCAGGATATGAGTCTTTGATTTCTTTTAAGTTTCCTTTTAATACAGTTTTTCCTCTATTTATTATTACAACATCACTACAAAATTCTTCTATTGATGACATCTGATGGCTTGACATTATTATATATTTTCCTTTTTCTACTAGTTCTAATATAACTCCTTTTAATAATTCTGAATTTACTGGGTCTAATCCACTAAATGGTTCATCTAATACTATTAATTCAGGATTATGTAATATTGCTGTTATAAATTGTACTTTTTGTTGATTTCCTTTTGATAATTTTTCTGCTAACATATTTTTGTATTCTTCTACTTTTAGTCTTCCCATCCAGTAATCAATTTCTTTACATGCTTCTTCTTTTTTTAATCCTTTTAATTCCGCAAAATATATTAATTGCTCATATATTTTAGTTTTTGGATATATTCCTCTTTCTTCTGGTAAATACCCAAAATTTACATTTTTCCTTTCTACAGGTTTTCCATTCCATGTTATTTCTCCAGAGTCTTTTTTTAGCATTCCTAACATCATTCTTATTGTCGTTGTTTTTCCTGCTCCATTTGTTCCAAGCAGTCCAAATACACCAGGTTTACTCATTTCAAAAGTAATATTATCTACTGCTAATTTTTCTCCAAAATGTTTGGTTACTTTTTCTACTTTTAATCCCATTTTATTCCCTCTCTTTCTTGTCGCTATTATAATATTTTTACTAAAAAAAATCAATAATTTTTTATCTTTAATTTGATTAATTAAGGATTTACTTTTTTCCCTATTTCATTGATTTTACTAAATTTATTAAATTGATTTTATATTTTTACTTTTTTCGACAATTATTTACAAATCCCTTGATTTTTGTATAAATCTATAGTATACTTTTATGCGAAAAAGTCCTTAATTAATCAAATTAAGGACTTTTTATTACTTTACACAATATATTCAATCTTATTTTTTGGAAAATATTTTTCCATTTGTTCTCTAATATAAATTTCCGCTTCTTTTCTAGTCTCTTGTTTATAAGCATATTTTCCTTTGCCTCTACCAGTCATTATATCTTTATTGTATAAATTTATTGCATTTGGAAATGCTTCTTCATTTATTTTTGTATGAACAAAACTATATGTCATAAATATAATCTCAAAAAAAGCATTATTTTTAACTTTTTCTGACAATTCCAAGTTTAATCTTTGTATTAATTCAGTGTATAGTTCTTTCCAATTTTCAACTAATATAACTGGTGCAATTAATATTCCAATTGGATAATCTGCTTCAGCTAATTTATTTATTGCATCTATCCTTCCTTTTAATCTAGATGTTCCAAATTCTACTTTATTTATTATTTCTTCAGGATTTACACTCATTCTAATAGTCACTTTTTTATTATGTCTTAAATCTAATAATTCATCTACCATATCAAATTTAGTTGGTAATGTTAGTTTTCCTTTTTTAGTTTCTGCAAAATTTTCTATTGTCCATTTTAAATTACCTGTTATAGTGTTTTCTAATACTAAATCACTATTACTGCCTATTTCGAATGTTAATTCTTTTTCACTTTTTTCGGCTGTTTTTATTATTTTTTCTAACATTTGCTCTCTATTTACAAATAGTCTTAAATATGCACATTTATTGTAATTACATACTAAATAACAATACATACACATTGCAGTACAACCTGATGATGTATATGGTACTAAATAATCTGATGTTTTATGATTATCTACAAATTTATGAGTTTTCCTTACACCTATTATTAGATTTCTTTTCATATCTGCAAATTCTGAGTTTTGTTTTTTTCTCATTTCTTCTATATTGTTATGATTATCAATTATTATTTTAGGTGTTTCTTTATATTTTTCCATTAATTGTTTTCCTAATGGATAATTAATTATTTCTTTTTCGTAATAAATAGCTTTTGGGTTAAACATATGAATTCTCCTTTTTCATAGTTTAACCCAATTTTTAAATTTTATTTTCTTTTATATGTAATATATTCGTATTTTAGATGACTATTTTCATCTTCCATTACTTCTGATTTTTCAACTACTTCCCATGTATTTTCATCTATTCTAGGGAAAAATGCATCTCCTTCAAATTCTTTATCAATCTGTGTTACATACATTTTTGTAACATATGGCATTAATAAATTATATATCATTGCACCACCTATTACAAAATGTTCTTCTTTATCTTCTATATATCCTTGAATTTGTAACATTGAATGTACAATTTCTACATTTTCATCATTAACTTTAAAATCTGGATTCTGGCTGAATATTATATGTTTTCTATTTGGTAGAACTCTTCCTAATGATTCAAATGTTTTTCTTCCCATTATTATTGTATGTCCTGTTGTTAATTGTTTAAATCTTTTTAAATCTTCTGGTAATTTCCATATTAATTCATTGTTTTTCCCTATTACATTATTTTTTGCTTTTGCTACTATTATACTTAACATTTTTAACTTCCTTTCGTAATTTCTATTCTGCTACTGGTATTTTTCCTAATTTTATTTCTTTGTTATAATCATATCCTTCTATTTCAAAATCTTCTACTTTGAATTGATAAAAATCTTTTGTTGGATTATTTATTTTTAATTTTGGATGTACATCCATTGCTTCTGCTTCAAGTAATTTTTTTACAAGTGGAATGTGTCTATCATATATATGACAATCTCCTATATTATGTGTTAATGTTCCAACTTCTAATCCTGCGACTTGTGCAAACATACATTGTAATGCAGCATATTGCATTACATTCCATCCATTTGCAGCCAACATATCTTGTGAACGTTGATTTAATATTAGATGTAATTTTCCTTCTTTAACAAGCCACTGTGTTCCATATACACATGGTTCTAATGCCATATCTTTTAAGTCTTCATGATTAAATATATTTGTCATAATTCTACGACTTGATGTATCATTTTTTAATAAATATAATACAAAATCTACTTGGTCCATTTTTTGGATTCCTTGTTTTGTTTTGAATTCATACTTTTTAGCCATTTGATATCCATATGCTTTTCCAATTGAACCATTTTCATCTGCCCATTGGTCCCAAATGTGTGAATTTAAGTCTTTTGTATTATTTGATTTTTTTTGCCATATCCATAATACTTCATCTATTGCTCTTTTTACTGTTTGACTGTTGTTACGTAATGTTATCATAGGAAATTCTTTTCCTACATCATATTTATTTGTGACTCCTACTATTGAAAAATAATTTGCTTCTGAACCGTCTTCCCATCTTGTTCTTACATTTGTTCCTTCTGATGAATAACCATTTTCTATAATTTCTTTACATGTTTCTATAAAATTTTTATCCGCTTCTGTCATTTTTATACCTCCAACATTTTTTTACATTATATCAAATTATTTTTACTTTTCAAGTATTTTTTATAATTATATATCCCATTTTGGAACATATTCTTCTTCATGTTCTCCAAGTTCTTGAATATATCCATTTTCTAATTCTAAATCATATAAATATTGTTCTACTTCTTCATATTCTTTTTGTGTTAACTTTCTATTCAAGTCACTTGTTTCTTTTGCTTTGTATGTTGGAAAATATTGTGCCATAATACTTACATATACATTATTATCAAAATTATCTTTGAGCCATTTCAAAATCTGTTTACTATTTTCTATATTATTTGGTAAAATTAAATGCCTTATCATCAAACCTTTTTTCATAATACCATTTTCATCTAACACAGGCTGTCCAACTTGTCTATACATTTCTTTTATTGCTTTTGTTGCAATTTCAAAATAATTATCGACTTTTGAATATTTTTTTCCTAATTCATTATCAAAATATTTTAAATCAGGTAAATAAATATCAACTAATCCATCTAATAATTTTAAAGTTTCAACATTTTCATATCCATTTGTGTTATATACTATTGGAATTTTTAGTCCATTTTGTTTTGCTATTTTTATAGCTTCAATTATATGTAATGCATAACTTGTTGGTGTTACTAAATTGATATTTTCTACACCTTTTTCTTGTTGTTTTAACATTATTTCTGCCAATTTTTCTATACTTATTTCTTTTCCTTTACCTAATTGACTTATTTCATAATTTTGACAATATATACAATTCATATTACAATTTGAAAAAAATATTGTTCCAGAACCATTTTCTCCGCTTATACATGGTTCTTCAAATTTATGGATTGAATATAATGCAATTTTTACTTCTTTACCTGATTTACATCTTCCTATATTTTTGTTTCGATTTATTCCACATTTATGTGGACATATTGTGCATTTTTCTAACATTTTATTACCTCTCCATCTATATCTTATAGCTTTTATCTTTCTTAGTCAATATTTTTTGAATCAAATAATTCATACATTTTCATTTTATTATTAAATATTTTATTTTCCTGTAAGGTAACAACCCATAAAAAAATACAAATTAAAAATATTGCTATATTCTTTAATGAATATACTGCAATACTACTTATTATTGTTAGAAAAATCATAGTAATATTAGAAAATTTATTTGTTATAATTTGTGAATTTAAATTTCCAAATTCAATATGTAATAATCCTTTAATTATTCTTCCTCCATCTAAAGGATATAAAGGTATTAAATTAAAAAGTAAAATTAATATATTTGAATATATTGCATCTTGTTTAGTTATGTAGACTGGTTCAATATATGTATATAATATTGCTAAAACTAAACTTACCATTGGTCCTGCAAATGCAACAAATATTTTTTTTAATTCTAATAAATTACCATTTTTTATTTTACAATTTAAATCATCCATATTTGTTGTAAAAGAAATTGCTAACCCACATGGCATAATTTCTAATCTATTAGGTTTCATTTTTAAAATAAGTCCCATAATTATATGTCCTAATTCATGAATAATAGAGAAAAACATTATAATTAAATATATTTTTATTTGATTTGTAAAATAAAATAAGGCTAAAAAAATAAAGATTTTTAAATCTATTCTAACTCTCATATTTATCCTTTCTATAATTCTAAAATTAATTGAGGATTTACATATCTATCTTGATATCTAACTTCAAAATGCAAATGTGGTCCTGTGGTATTTCCTGTATTACCAACTTCTGCAATTTCTTGTCCCTGTGTGATTACCTCTCCTTCTTTGACATAAAGTTTATTACAATGTGCATAAACAATAATCACATCATTTATCTGAATTTTTAAGTGATTACCATAATCCCCTTCAGAAGATGCTAAAATTACTGTTCCATCTGTTGCAGAAACTATTTTTGTTCCTATACTTGCCGCAATATCTGTTCCTGTATGATTTTTAGGTACTGTTGGAGTTGTTGGATTTCTTTGTCCATATTCAGAACTTATTACTCCATTTATTGGTTTTATGAAACTTACTGTACTTTTTATATAATTTGCATCTTGTTCCATTTGACTCAAATTTTCTGTTGGCTCTTGTGGTGTCTCTTCAGGTTGTACTTGTTGCTCTATTTCACTTGTCTCTTCAGTTGGCTGTTCTGTCAGTATTTCTTCTGCACCACCAATATTCTCATCATTATTTTGTATATTTTCTTCATTGTTTTGAACATTTTCTGAATTTTGTTGTTCTTCTTGCTGTTGTTCTAATGGCTTTGCTTGTAATGAATTATAAATTTCAGTTACTTTATTTGATATTGCTGAATATATTTCCATAAAATTAATATCTTGTGACAAAATTTCTCTAGCTTTATTTGTAAAATCCTCTGAAAATATATAATTATTATTAACAATTAGATAAAATCCACTATATATAGCTAAACATACTATTATTTGAGTTATCATTTTTTTAAATAATTTTACATCTTTTTTTTCTTTTTTATTTTCTCTTACATATTCTGTATTGTTTGAAATAGACTGTCCTCTTCTTCTATAATAAATTTCTTCTGCTCTTCTAATTTTATCTTCCATTGACATTGTTCTTTCCATTTTTTCTCCTCCATACAAAAAACACTTTACAATGCATTTGTTTAATGTTATGCATTTATAAAGTGTTTTATGTTTATTATATGAAATTTATTATTAAGCTGATAAGTAAAAGTGCTGTAGAAACAATACTATATTTTTTTAAATTTTTATATTTATGTTTTAATGTTAAATCTGTTTTAGTCGTTATTTTTTTATTTTCTATTTTATTGATATAATCTTTAACAAGCATTTCTGCCTCTTTTACAATATATTCTTTTGATTTTGTTTGTGGTTCTACAAAATCTATTTGTTTACTTCTTTCAATTAGTTCTTTTTGCTTAATTTTTTGGCTTTGCTTAAATATTATTATGGCTTCTTCTACCATATTTGATGGAAGATTTTTTAATACCACCATATTTTTCATATCGCTTGATTCCATTATATCACTCCTTTGGAAAATTCTTATATTCTAATTTTTTCCACTTTGATAGAATTTATACAATATTTTTATTCCATTGAGTAATTATTTCTTCCATTTCAGAAGTTGGTACAACTGCAATTCTCATTGCTTCAATTGGTCTATTATATGCATACATTGCTTGTTCTCCATTTTTACATGTTTCTAACCAACCTACATCATTTAAATATATTTGATAAATTATTGAATTTTCTTCATGTGTTTTTAAATCTAGTTTTATCCCAGAAACTCCATATGTATATGAATTTGACTCTTCAAATGGAATTGGATTATTTCCATTTAAATCTGTTGTTGCCATTTCATTTATTCCAGCTCCTGATATTTCAATATATTTTTCATTATTTATATTTGCAAATTCTGAGTTTGCCATTGTTTTATATCCTGATAGTGGATTCCAGCCATAATTATAAATCATATTTGTTATTCTATCTTTAGCATAAGAATTTTCACCCCAATGTGTATATGCATAAGCTGAAAACTGCACAAAATCTTTTTCGACTTTTTCTCCTGTTCTAAACGCAATTGCTTCAATTTTAAGCTTATTTCCTGTTTGTATTGTTCCCACAAAATTATTTTCTGCTTTTATCCAACCTCTTTCTGAAATATGTCCCAAATATTCTAATTCTAGAAATTCTGAATCTTTAACATCAATTTCTACATTGGCTACATTTCCTGCCAAATCCTTTACTTCTTTTTGATATTTAATATCTGAAATAAATTTTTTTGAATTAATTTTTTGAGTTTTGTCTAATTCCCAACCTGATATTTGTCTTATTTCTTCATTTCCTATTATTTGTGCTAATATCTTTCCATCTTCTAATTTATTCTGATTATATTCAATAACTGGAGATATGTTATCTATTTTTATTCCAATATCTAGTGTTTTTTCACTCATTTTATTTCCAACAATATCTTCAAAGCTATTTTCCAAGATTTTTATTACTAATTGACCATTTTCTTCAATATTTTTAAGCTTAAGCTCATAAATTATATAATTTTCTTCTTCTTGAATTTTATTTATTTCTTTTGTACAATTATTTTCTTTGTCTCCTACTAGTATTTTAAAATCTTGTAAATTATCTATTATTTTATTTTCATCAGAAATTTTAATTTTTACTATTATTTCATGTGTCTTATTAGCATATTTTTCATATCCGGCGTTTGTATTTTTTATCTCAATTATTTCTGCAATTGGTGGTTCTTTATCTATATTTGTTATTATTATATTTGCATTACTTTCATTTCCAGCTATATCTTTTACAATAATTGTTTCATTTATATTTTCTTCATATATTTTTATTAATGTTTTACCATCTTCTTCTAATTTCCACCCTTGTACTTCTTGAATTTCTTCATTTGCGATTATTTTCGCCTCAATTCCTTTTGTAGTAGGCTCTTTACTTGAATATTCAATATTTAGCTTAGGTGGTGTTCTATCAATATTTAATTCAACTGCATTTTGTGTATATGTAAATACATATTTTGCAAAAGCTTTTGTGTTTATATTTACAATGAGCAAAATTATAAGTGCTATTACAATTATTTTTCTAAATTTCATATTATCCTTCCTCTATTATTGATTGAATTTCAAAATAATATTTATCTAAATTTTCTCCATCTTTTGTATCTTGTATATCATTTTGTGTATTATTATAATACTGCCATTCCCAGTTTATTATAATTTTTCCTTCTGTTAGTAATTTTTGAGTTATTTCTTTTTCTAGTTCTTTAATTGTTTTGTATCTTTGTTCACCTATTATAAAAGTTAAATTTTTGGGTTTTATTCCTTTTTCTGATAAATATATCTTTATATTAGATTTTTTTGGTTTTGATAGTTTTACTATAAATTTTCCTTTTGCTCCTGGTGCTATTTTCTTATGTATTTTATATGAAACTTCTCTATTTGTTTCTTTTTCATAATTTATTGTATTAAATATGTCTATTTGTATCTTTTCTTTTGGTTTTAAAATATATTCGTTTGGGTCTTTTATATCATTCCACAAATTAAAGATTAATATATCTTTTAATGTATTTTGATTTTCTGTTTTATTGAAAATAAAAATAATTATTAGAATTAAAAGAATTAAAATTACATACCTTTTTTTCATTTTATCACTATCCTATTTTCATCTGTTCTGAATGAATTTTTAATTGAACTTCTTCTAATATATCTTTTCCCTTTGTTCCTTTATTACTATCATATGTTACTTTTAATTTATATTTTTGCTCTATTTTTTCATTTCCTGCTATCATTATTTCTTCTGTTTTCTGTCCATCTAATTTTAATGGTTCATCTTCTTTGTATAGTTCAAACTTTATTGCATCATCTGTTTTTGAAACAACTTCTATTACATATTTAAATCCTGTTTCACTTATTTTATTATCTTTAAAATTTTTTACTGAAAATTCATAATATCCAATATTATTTATTGCACTAATATTTGCTTTTTCATTTCCTTCTACTATAAATATTGGTTCAGCAATATCCATTTTGCCTTTTAATTCTTCTTGACTTTTAAATTTACTAATTGTCATAGGTACTAAAATTGCTGATGATACAACAACTATTATTACTATTCTTAATATTTTTTTCTTTTCCATATTCCTCCTTATTTATTGTATTTTTGCTTCATATTTTTCTATATTTTTTTATATTTTATTTAATCTACTGTTAAATGAACTTGAGTTCCTGTTACTTTTACATCAAATGTATAATCTAAATTTGCAATTCCTTCTTGTGTATCTATTTCATCATTTAAAGCTACTTCATCTTCATCTCCAGTTTCATAGTCCCATTCCCATTCAATAGTAATATCTCTTGTTTTATTTGATTCATCTGCAGATATTGCTCCACTTGCAAATGCTTCTATTTCTGCTAAAGATTTAAATTTTTGCCCTTCATATGTATATGTTAGATTTGTTGGCTTATTTTGTTCATTTTCAAATTTTATGAAATAATCTATTCCAACTTCTGTTCCTGTTCCATCAATATTTATTGTAAATTCACCTCTTGTACCTGGTGCTATTTTACCATTTACTAATCTAGTTTCATCTACTGTATCTATTAATCTTATTGTTTCTAATTGTTCACTATTATTATTTACTTTAAATGACCATTTTGCAACATCAACTTGTCCACCTCCTCTAACTGATGTTGTATATTTTGCATATGTATATCCTCCTATTCCTATTGTTAATGCTACTAATAATAATATTAATATAAGTATTATTTTTTTACTTTTTTTCATTAAATTCCTCCTTTTTGTTTATTTTTATAGAAAAATATGAAATTTATCATTATCTATTTTTATAGATTTATTAACTACATTCCTGTAACTGGTAGTTTTTTAACTTCTTCTTGTATTTCTTGTACAGGTTCTATTACTATTTTTGAATTCGTAATTGTTATTTCTATTTTTTCATTTAAATTTACATCTACTTCAAGTATTTCTTCATTTTTTTCAAATCCTTCTGGTGCCTTGACTTCTTTTATATAATATTTTCCTGGTAGAATTTTATCTAAAATTATTAGACCTTTTTGATTTGTTGTTACTGTTTTTATCACTTCTTTTTGTTCATTTAATATTTCAAATACTGCTCCTTGTAGTTTTTTGCCATTTTCATCTGTTTTTTCTATTTTTATTTCAGTTTCATTTTCTGGATATTTATCTTCTAATTGTCCTTCTATATCTTCAAATGTATATCCTGTTAATGCATAATTTTGTACATTTGCATTTGGTGCTTTACCATATAAAATTGGTTTTGTTTCCATTTGAGTTTTTATATAGATTTTAAAACTTCCTGTTCCTTCTAAACTTTCTATTGGTATTGAAATTTTAAATTTTTCACTTGAATTAAATTCATTTTTTTCTTGCCCATCTAAGTTTGTTATTTTACTTCCTTTTGGCTGATTTTCTAATTGAACTGAATATTTAGAAATATTAGTTAAACTTTTTATTTCATATTCTTTTGTTATATAATTACCTTCTTTTTTCCAATTTTCATTTTTATTGATTTCAAATTTATGTTGTTCAAAAGTTTCTGTTGAATTTTTAGCATTTTCAAGTATTATTCTTATAGCATTTGCAGTTCTTATTCCTGATTCTCCTATTCCTGAATATTTTTCTGGTTGTCTACCACACAAATAACAATATATTGCTTGTTTTGTTGCAGTATATGCTTCATCTTCGTTTACCACTCCAAGTTCTTCAAATGTTTTATATGGATATGCATTTATCATTACTCTCCATAACCCTAAATCTGTTATTTTTCCTGTATTTGTTACTTCATATCCATCTAATTCTATTCCTGGTAATTCTACATTCATACAATATGCTGGATATTCTTTTCCATTATCTGAATATACTACTCTTGCTACTTTTAATAATACTCCATCATATTTTAACATTCTGTCAAATATCTTAGTTCCATATAAATATATTTGCCCATTTTCAACAGCTTGTACACAGTTTCCTATTAATGCAAAATTTAATATAATCAATGTTATTACTATTAATATTATTGAAATTATTTTTTTCAATATATCTCCTCCTCTTTTTCTATTGCTTGTACACATCTTCTGTAATTTGGCTCATTTTCTACACAAGTTATTAATGTGAGCATATTTTCTTCTGTATTTTCTAACTTACTCCAATCAGTATCTTCAATAATATCATTTTTGATTACTTCATATGTATTTTCATAGTTATTATGTATATATTTTATTTCATCACCTTCTTTTAATTTTTTTAAATTTTCAAAGTAATTAACATTATATCCTCTATTATGTGCTGCAAGTCCTATATTTCCTGTTTCTTTTTGTGTTTCTTCAAAATGTCCTATTTTTTCATTTAATGTTTTTTCATCTGTTCCTTCTGCAATTTCTGCTTTTAATTGTATTGCTGGTATTTCAATTTTCCATTTTTCATTTTTTTCTATTAATGTATTATCTTGGATTTGTTGAGTATTGGTTTCGTCTTGATTCATTATCCCTTGAGATATGTCTACTTGCATTTCTATTCCATTTGCATATTGATACATAAATGCTTGTATTAATATAAATATTATTGTGGTTATCCCTAGACTTATTAAATTTATACCAGCTTTAGTAAATTTAAACATGCATTTACTATCACCTCTTTTATTCAATTTAAAATTTTATGGGATTTTTTTCGAAAAAAATTTTTTGAATTTAAATTCTAACAATATGTTAACACCTATCTTATAGTTTTGTCAAGAACTTTTCATCGACATAATTCGACAAAGTGCTGTTTTTTCGCTATTTTTCAGCATTTTTTATGTTTAAATTTTTTAATATTATGAAAAAAACTCATTTTTGTCAAATGAGTTTTTTATTCTTCTAAAATAATATTTCTTTTACCTTTTCTACTATATATGGAGTCAATTCTGTATATCCATTTGAATTAAAATGCATATAGTCACTTTGATAATGTTCATTTTCTTCTATACTAATATAATTTGATATATCACAATATTCTATATCCCATTTATTACATGCATTTTTTATTTGTTGAATTAATTCTTCTCCATTATTTTTTACATTTGTTATTTTAGGTTCAATACCTTTACTACTATCTCCTTCTGTAAGAACTTGTATTATTTTATCTTTTATTTCTTCAAAGCTTGTCGCATTTGTTCCTAATAAATTATTAATATAACTTAGTTCATAATAAGTTTTTACATCTGTATATACTAACATTTCTATTGCTTCTAAATCAATATTATAAGCATTTAAATACATTATTGGAACATTAGGAGCATTTTCTTTTAGCTTTTTTATTACTTCTTCAAAATTACTTATTAATGTATCTCCTTGTGTTACTTCATTAGTAGACATATCTACTGTTCCAATTTCTTTTCCATCCGAATTAAATATATCATTTCCTCCACCATTTAGTACTATAAAATCAACTTGCTCATTACCTGTACTTTGAGAAATTAACTCATCAACTTGTTGCATTAAATTATTATTTACATCATCATTAATTTTTGCTCCTGAGGCTGAAACGTTTAAACAATTTGCATTAGTTAATCTTGCAAAATATTCTGGGAATGCATTATCTAGATTCTCATTAATTCCTCTCATTAGAGAATCTCCTATCCATATAAAGTTTTTTCCTGACAAATCTATTTCTACATTCTCACCATTCTCTATTACTCCAAAATCTATTTCTATATCTCCTATCGTTATTATATCCTCTGTTTTTAATTTTTCGATTTCATCTTCTGTTAATTTTCCATCTGCTGATAGTTCATCAATTACATCTTGCTTACTTTTTTTATTTTCTATTCCATTTGTGTAATCTATTAATTTATTTTCATTTGCTGCCATTTCTACTGTTTCTTTTACATCTCCTCCTCTTGTATTTTCTTTTGCATCGTCAGCTTTTTTTATTATTCCATTTTCTCCCACCAACATAGATATACTTGTTGCCGCTAAAATTAGCAATACTACAATTGTTACGACTAATGCAATTAACGTAATACCTTTTTGATTAAATGTTTTTTTCATTTGTTTTTTCCATCTCCTTTTTATATTTTTTCATTAATTATACTAATTAATGATTTTATTAAATTACTTATATCAAAAAATTAAGATAAAATCAAGTAATTTATAAGAAATATTTTTTTGATAGTAAAAATGTGTTTATTAATAAAAATATTGATAATACTATTATTGAAAAATAAATAAAATCATTAATTATACTAATTGACGAAAAGTGCATTTGTACTTTTTTATTTTTTATGCTTAAATTATTACTTGAAATTTAATAATATTAATGTTAAAATTTAAGTAATATATTTTAAGGAGAAAACTTATGGAAGAAAGAAAACAAACCTTTAATTTTTATGACCAGACATATTTTAAAACATATAATTTAGACAAAGCAATACAATATCAATTAAATTTGTTAGACTCATTAGATGTATTTACAAGAGAACATTCAGAAAATGTAGCAACAATAACTTGTAATTTATGCAAAAAATTACATTGTAATAAGGGTTTTACAGAATATTGTACAATTTGTGCATATATGCATGATATAGGGAAATTATTTATACCAGCTGAAATTTTACAAAAGCCTTCTGCTTTAACTGACGAAGAATATGAAATAATGAAAAAGCATACAGAGCTAGGATACAAATTATGCATAAAAGACACTAAATTAAGACCATATTATGCAGGTCCATATTATCATCATGAAGCTTTAGATGGGACAGGTTATCCACAAGGTTTGGTAAAGAAAGACATTCCTTTTGAAGCACAAATTATAAGAGTTGCTGATGAGTATGATGCATTAGTTCATAAAAGGCAATATAAAACACATGTTGGTATATCTGATGCATTAAAAATCATAATTGAAAATACAAAACCTACCCCAGGTGCACCTGAAGGTACTGGCTTTACAAAGGCAGGAAAAAATAATAAATTAATTGTTAAAAAATTGATAAAAGTTGTTATTGATGATATTGAATATGAAATTGCTTGTACTATTGATTATGTTAAATTATTATCCAAAGAATTAGATAGATATAAAAAAATTGAACATTATATTAACCAAAGAGCTTCTGCTACTAAAGAAAAGGATATAATTTACTATGAACAATATATAAATATGTTATTAAAACCTGATGAATCTATTGAAAATTTCGAAAGTTTATATCAAGAATTTAAGGATGCATATATTCTAAGAAAAAATATTTTACAAAATTTGCATAAAGAAATTAAAATAATTAAAAAGCTTAAGGTATAATTTCCTTAAGCTTATCTATTTACAAAAAAACTTACTATTTTTTCTAACCAACTTGTTTCATCTTCTTTTATATATGTATTTTCAGTTTCTACATTATCTGATTTTTCAAGATTGATTGGTATCCCTGTTTTTACTTCCATTCCTAGTTCTTCTGTTGCTCTTTGTTTTATTGTATTCCATTCTAACTTACTTTCTTCTTCTTTTATATTTTTTTCAACTTGTCCATTTTCTTTTTCTATAAGTGCTAATTTATCTTCTTGTTCTTTTTTTTGGTCAAACATTTCCATTATTTGAATTTCTCTATAACTTACGGTTAGTAACATGATAAATACAAATACAACAGCAAAAATTTGCTTTGCTTTCTTTTTTCTTTCTTCTGCTTTTTTGGCTCTTTCTTTTTCTAATCTTTTTTCTATCTCTTTTTTAGAAACTTTTGGTGTTTGTTTTTTAGTTGTTTTTCTTGTTGTATATTCTGGTTCATATTTACGTGGACTAGTTTCATATTGATATGAACTTCTTGCCATGTTACTCACCTCCTTTGTACTTTATCTTTTCTCAAAAATTCTTAATTTTGCACTTTTAGACCTTGAATTCTCATTTTGTTCATCTTCTGATGCAATAATTGGTTTTTTATTAATGATTTGTCCTTCTGATTTTGCACCACATACACAATATGGTAAATCTTTCGGACATGTACATTTTCCTGTTGCATCTATATATGCATTTTTAACAGCTCTATCTTCTAACGAATGAAATGTTATAATACATAGCCTGCCCTTACTTTTTAAATGTTTTATACAAGTTCTTACAGTTTCATATAATGGTCTAATTTCATCATTTACTTCTATTCGTATTGCTTGAAAAGTTCTTTTTGCTGGATGTCCTTCTTTTTTGGCAAATGATGGAATAGATTTATCTATTATCTCAACTAATTCTTGTGTTGTATTTATTTCTTTTTCTTTTCTATATTTGCAAATATTTTTTGCAATTTGTCTTGAAAATCTTTCTTCACCATATTCAAATATTATCTGAGCTAGTTTTTCTTCACTATATGTATTTACAACCTCTTTAGCTGTAAGACTTTGAGATTTATCCATTCTCATGTCTAGTTCATTATTTCCTAAATAGCTAAATCCTCTTTCTCTTTCATCTAATTGATATGAAGATACACCTAAATCTAGTAATATTCCATCAACTTGTTCAATTCCTAGTTCTTCTAATATTTTTTCTATTTCATCATGATTTCCATGAATATATTTTACATTTGAAAATTGCTTTAAATTTTCTTTTGCGGCCTTTAAAGCTTCCTCATCTCTGTCAATTCCTATCAATAATCCATTATTAGATAATTGTTCTAGAATTTTTTTGCTATGTCCAGCTCCGCCTAAAGTTCCGTCTACATATATTCCATCTTTTTTTATATTTAATCCGTTTATTGTTTCTTCTAATAATACTGGCTTATGCTTAAATTCCAATTTTTCACCTCTTATTAACAAATTGCAGCTGGCCTTTTTATTAATTGCCACCAGCTGCTTTTCTTATGTTTTTCGTTATTCTTTTGTTTTTATCTTCTTGGAATTTATCTTTTGCAATTTTATCTTTAGTTTTTTTAATTTTATCATTTGTATAATCTTCTTTTGTGTGTTCTCTTTTGTACATTTATCTTTAGTATTTTTATATAAACTTTTGCAAGTTATATACCTAACATTGTCATGTTTTCTGCTATTTCGTCTGCTGAAATTTCTTCATCACATTTTTTCCATATTTCTTTATCCCAAATTTCTAGTCTTGTCCCTACTCCGACTATCATAGCATCTTTATTTAAGTGGGCAGCTTCTCTTAAGTTGCTTGGTATTAGAAATCTTCCTTGTTTGTCTATTTCGCATTCTGTTGCTCCTGATAGAAAAAATCTTACAAAGTTTCTTGCATTTTTATCTGATAATGGAAGTGCTTTTAGTTTTGTTTCAAAATTCAACCATTCATTTTGTGAAAATACAAATAAACATCCATCTAGTCCTTTTGTTATGATAAATTTTTCTCCAATGTCTTGTCTTAATTTTGATGGCATTATCAATCTGCCCTTGACGTCTAGAGAATGCTCGTATTCACCAATTAACAATTGAATTTCCTCCTTTCCACTTTTTCACCACTTTGTACCACTTTTCTCCACTTCGATTAAATAATAATACATTTTTCATAATTTTGCAAGTACTTTTACAAATTTTCTTGAAAAAATTTTTTTATTATGATATTATGTTTTTGTAAATTTTATACGAAAGGAAAAATGTTATGGAAGTAAAAAAGAAAAAAAATTTCAAATTAGATTACAAAAAATTAGCAATTTTTGTTGTAATCATGGTAATTTTAATTGTATCAGTTGTTTTAATAGCAATGTATGTATCAAAAAATCATACTTTAAATTTTGATACATTTGAGAAAGTTGCCATTTACAGTTATTTAGAAGATGACCTTTTAGATGTAGCAACACTTTATAATTTGTCTGGAAATAGTGATTATAATGAAATGCAAGTATTTCAATCTAAATTAAAACAAGCTTTAGATTCATATTTTGCATCTAATAGTTCAGCAAATGAAGTTTCTACTTCTGAAGCAATGTCTTTAGTAGATTCAAAATATATTCCAAGTGGTGTAGATTTTCATGGTATAATTGTTTCTGATTATACTTATAATCCTGAAAATGATACTTTTACAAGAACTCCTGGAGCTAATGCTAATATTGCTGGAATAGAAGCTGAAGTTAATAGTATTGATTATTCTGATAAAAAAGCTAGTGTTCAAAATATTGAGAAAACTTCTGATGATAAATACAAAGTTATTTTCAATATCGTAAATTCAATGATTGATAACCCTACTCCAGAAGCAACTGGTGAAGCAATTTTATCAATTAAAGATGATGAACTTAATATTGATTCTTGTACAATAAATGAATAATTTAATAGATTATAATTTAGAAAATAAAAATATAACTATTTCGAAGTCGAACCTGGTACGAAAACCATGGCATGATTCGACTGAGTAATAGTTATATTTTTATTTTCTTATTATATTATTATGAAATTATTTGTTTTAAATTTTTGATTAAATAGTCAATTTCTTCAAAAGTGTTATTATCTCCAAAAGTTGTTCTAATTGCACATTTTAAATATTTTTCAGGAACTCCTATTGCTGTTAAGACATGAGATGGTTCTTGTTTTCCTGAGGAACAAGCTGAACCACTTGATACACAGATATTCTTTTCGTCTAATTTAAAAATTAATTCTGAAGCATCCATTCCTTCAAAAGATACATTAGCATTTCCTGGTAATCTATTTTCCATTGAACCATTTATTCTAATTTTATCAGGCATTTCTTTTTGTAATCTACTAATGTAATAATCTCTCAATCTTGTCAAATTTCTTATATGAGAATTCATATTAATATGAGCAATTTCGCATGCTTTACCAATTCCAACAATACTTGCAACATTTTCTGTCCCTGCTCTTTTATCTTTTTCTTGATGTCCGCCATTTATAATCTTTTCTACTTTAATTCCATTTCTAATATACAAAGCCCCTATACCTTTTGGCGCATTAATTTTGTGTCCAGACATAGATAACATATCAATATTCATATTTGTTACATCAATTTTTACATTTCCAACAGCCTGAACTGCATCAGTATGAAAAACTATATTATGTGATTTTGCAATTTGAGCAATTTCTTTAATAGGCTGTATTGTACCGATTTCATTATTTGCAAACATAACACTTATTAAAATAGTTGTTGGTCTTATCTCCTTTTTTAATTCTTCTAAATTTATTCTTCCATTTTCATCGACATTTATAAATGATACTTCAAACCCCTGTTTTTCAAGATTTTTGCAAGTTTCTAGAACTGCTGGATGTTCAATTTTAGATGTTATTATATGATTTCCTTTATCTCTATTATCATATGCAAAACCTTTTATTGCCATATTGTCACTTTCTGAACCACTAGCAGTAAAATATATTTCATTTGAATTACAATTTAATAGTGTAGCTACTTGTTTTCTTGAATTTTCTATTGCTCTTTTTGCTCGTCTACCTATTGAATATAATGATGATGCGTTTCCATATTCCATACTTAAATATGGCATCATTTCATTTAATACTTCTGTTTTTATTTTAGTTGTTGCTGCATTATCAAAATAAATAGTCTCCATTTTATCCCTCCTAGCTACAATTTATTTTTATATTATATGTTTTACATATCATTTTAGTTAATTAATTTCTTTATTTTTTCAATATTTTTCATTGTTGTGTCATATCCAAATTTATAACACTTATCTAATTTTTCTATATCAAATAATCCTGCTTTATCAGTTGGAACTGTAAGTATAAAATCACTTTGTTCTAATCCTTTTTCTGCAATTTTATTTCCCATAATATCAATAGTCTTCATTATTATATCCATTACATCACTTGTGATTTCTACTTTATCAGCCTCAAAATTTACCGCTAATATTTTTTGATTATATATATTTTTTAATGGTATTATAGGAATATTATCTAATGTTCCTCCATCTAAAAACATATGATTTTTATATTCACATGGACAAAAAACTGCTGGAAAACTGCTACTAGCTCTTACTGCTTTTCCAATTGGAATTTCTGTTATATAATTATCAAATGGATTATTACGTTGTGCACAATTTGTTATTATATATTCTTTTGCTTCACTTATATCAACAGTAGAAATTGCTAATGGCATTTTTATATCTCCAATTACTTTTACACCTTTTCTCAATGCTAATTCATTATACATTTTTTCTAATAATGTTCCATCATTTAACCCAGATATTCCTATTTTCTTATTTTTTATAAAATTACCTATTCCATTTATTATAGGTGCATTTCCAATATTAATAATTTCTTGTGCATATTTTTTAAATAATACATATATGTAATATGGTTTATATCCCATTGCATATAATGCTGCTACTATACTTCCTGCACTCGTTCCTGATATTGCATCTATTTGTATATCATTTTCTTCTAATGCTTTTAATACACCTGCATGTGCTATTCCTCTAATTCCTCCACCTGCTAATGCTACACCAATTCCCATAGTTTTCCCTCCAAAAAAATAAAAAGTAAATAACTATATTAATTATTTACTCTTTATTATGTTTTTAATCAGTTTTTAGTTACTATTTTTCTATTATATTTCCATTATTATCTAAATAATATTCTTCTTTCTCATTATATATTTTTATGTAGTCATCTGAACTTTGGAAATTTGCATTTTCTATTTCTAAAACTTTTTCTATTTTGTTATTATAAATTTGTGTAATTGCACTATCAAAATTCTTTACTTGTAAAATATTTTCTCCTTTTATTGATTGAACTACATCATATTCAAAATTTAAAAGTATATTTTCATCAGTGTCTATTACCCCACTTTTTCCTTCCATATTTGTTGCAATAAAATATTTATCAAATGCATATTCTAAATAACTATATTCTTGTTTTGAAATTTCTTCAAAATTTGAATTTAATATTGAATATCTTTGATTTTGCACACTTTTTATATAATATTCTGAATTTTTAGTAGGTTCAATTATAGTATCAAATGCAATTTCAACTTCTTTTCCTTCTTTATCAAACACTTTTTGTTCTTCTTCTTTAGTTGTATAAATATATATTCCTTTAATTTCGATTGATGAATACTCAACTGGTAATATTTCTACTCCTCTATTATTTATAACTCCATATTTTCCTGTTATTTCTACTACAAAATTTTTTGTATCATCATTATATATTATTGATTGATATTTTGTGTCTATTATTTTATTATTGTTTACAAAAACACCTGCTTGTCCATTTTCTGAAGCAATTAAATATATATCATCTGTTCCACTCACTTTTGCAATTCTTACTATTTCATTATAATCATTATCTAAAATTTTACTTCCTTCATAATCATAATACCCATATCTATATCCATCTTCTGTTGTTTCACATACTATATATCCTGATTTTTCATATTTATCCTGGTCTGTATAATATTGGTCTGATTGTATGGAATCAAATATTGGCTTTATTATTGTGTTTCCTTGCGAATCTATTATTCCATATTTTTCTTTTTCTTTTATTAGTATTTGACCTTGTTTATATCCTAAGCTTGATATTTCGTCATATTTAGGCTTAACTATCTCTTCACCTACCATATCTATTAATCCATATTTTCCGTCTTTCTCATATTTTAATACATTTTTTTCATATTGCTCAGTTTCTGATATTATGTTTTCTAATTTTATTGGTTGTATATTATTATATTTTTGAAATATTTCTTCATTTTTTGCATTTATTACTTTACTTTCTTTCCCATTTTTACAGATAAATACTTCTCTATTTGGATTTGGAATAATTATTTCATCATATTGTGGCTCTATTACAACTTCTTCTTTAGAATTTGTTATTCCATATTTTTCGTCTTTTTCTAATAAAAAATATGTTTCTGAATTTTCATCAAAATTTTCTTCTATTTTATTTTTATTTGGCATATATATTGAAATTACTAAACTTATTATTATTACTAGTACACTTATTATTATTATCAAACTCGTTTTTTTAGACATACATTTTCTCCTTTTTGCATTTTTATTCATTTTACTATTTATATTGTAATATTTCAAGATTTTTTTACTTTTTTATATCTATATTTTTTTAAAATCCTTACAAACACTTGTAATTTTCAGTATAATATTATATAATCTTTACATAATATTTATGGAGGTAAATTATGACAAAATTAACTATTAAAGATTTATTTAGAAACACAACTGAATATAAAGAAAAAGAAGTAACAGTTGAAGGATGGGTAAAAACTGTAAGAGACTCAAAAACATTTGGTTTTATAGAATTAAATGATGGTTCATTTTTCAAAAATGTTCAAATAGTATTTACTGATAAATTATCAAATTTTGAAGAAATATCAAAATTAACAATAAGTTCATCAATCAAAGTTAAAGGTACACTTGTAATAACTGAAAATGCTAAACAACCATTTGAAATACAAGCAGAAGAAATTGAAATAATAAACTTATGTCCAAGTGGATATCCTCTTCAAAAGAAAAGACATTCATTTGAATATTTACGTACAATTTCTCACTTACGTCCAAGAACAAATACATTTAATGCAGTATTTAGAGTAAGAAGTGTATTAAGTTATGCAATACATAAATTCTTCCAAGAACGTGGATTTGTTTATGTTCATACACCAATTTTAACATCAAGTGATGCAGAAGGTGCTGGAGAAATGTTTAATGTAAACTCATTTGACTTAACAAATGTACCTTTAACAGAAGATGGAAAAGTAGATTATTCAAAAGACTTTTTTGGAAAACCTGCACACCTTACAGTAAGTGGACAATTAAATGGTGAAACATTTGCAACAGCTTTTAGAAATATATATACATTTGGACCAACATTTAGAGCTGAAAATTCTAATACAGTAAAACATGCCGCAGAATTTTGGATGATAGAACCAGAAATTTGTTTTGCAGATTTACAAGACTCTATGGACTTAGCAGAAGATATGATAAAATTCATTTTCTCTTATGTTTTAGAAAACTGTCCAGAAGAAATGGAATTTTTCAATAATTTTATAGATAAAACATTATTAGCTCGATTAAATAATGTAATACATTCAGAATTTGGTAGAATCACATATACTGATGCAATTAAAGAATTAGAAAAAGCAAATGACCAGTTCGAATATAAAGTTTCTTGGGGTGTAGATTTACAAACAGAACATGAAAGATATTTATGTGAAAAAGTTTTCAAAAAACCAGTTTTTGTTACTGATTATCCAATGGATATAAAAGCATTTTATATGAAACAAAATCCTGATGGAAAAACTGTTGCAGCTGCTGACCTATTAGCTCCTGGAATTGGAGAAATTATCGGTGGTAGTCAAAGAGAAGAAAATTATGACAAATTACTTTCTAGAATGAAAGAACTTAATATGGATATTGATGGTTATGATTGGTATCTTGACCTTAGAAAATATGGTAGTGTTGACCATGCTGGTTTCGGTCTTGGTTTTGAAAGGGCTCTTATGTACTTAACAGGTATGCAAAATATTAGAGATGTTATTCCTTTCCCTAGAACACCAAAAAATTGTGAATTTTAGATAATTTGGGAAATTTGGGGACGGTTCTCTTTTTTCCATTTGGGAAATTTGGGGACGGTTCTCTTTTTTCCTTTTTGGTAATTTGGGGACGGTTCTCTTTCTTCCTTTTTGGTAATTGGGGGACAGACCGCACTTCAATTTTCATTATTCTTCATTCCATATTTTTTCAATTTTCTTTCTTCCTATTCTAGTAACACGTGCAACTTGCGTTATATTTGTTCCTAATATGTTTTTTACTTCTTTTAAACATCTTTTTTCTTCTGACTTAGACTTATCTCTAAAGAATTCTGCAATATCTTCTACATTATCAATATCAAATTTTTTCATAATAATTCTTGTCAATTGTTCATCAGTTAATCTTTCAATTATCTCATATTCAGCAAAAGTATTTAATTCTTCTATATCACTAATGTTTTTGGTATATTTTATAAATTCATTTAAATCATCATTATAATAATGTAACAATATTTTTTTATTTATTAATCTTTCCTTACCAATGTATTCTTTATAACTACTCCATTCATAATCTTCTGTTTTAGCTATATATGCTTTTTCGGGATTTCTATGAACATATCTACAAACTTCTAAAAAATATTTTTGATTTTCAACATTTTTACTTTTGAATCTATTTTGAACTAAAGGTCCTTTTCTTTTATACTTTTTATTGAAATATTGTGCATAACTTAGTGTTAAACTTTGAATAGCTTTAGATAAAAAATCATTTTGAATTTTAATTACCATATGTACATGATTTGACATTAAACAATATGCATATATATCATAGTCGAATAACTTTTTTGTTTTTAAAATTCTTTTTAGAAAAAACTGTCTATCTTTATCATCATAAAATATATCTTGGTCATCAATTCCTTTTATAATTATATGATAAGTTTCTGAATAACTATATTTTCTTGTTTGTCTCGGCACTTCTCTTCCTCCTTTCTCTTTTATGTTTACTATTGTAACATGTTTTTCCTTTTTTGGCTAGTATTAACACAAAAAAATCACAAAAATTGAAATAACATCTGTCCCCAAATTACCAAAAAGGAAAAAAGAGAACCGTCCCCAAATTTCCCAAATGGAAAAAAGAGAACCGTCCCCAAATTTCCCAAAATTACCTTATTACTTCAATATTAAATATTTTACCTGAATCATCTAGTTTTATACTATTTTCAATTTCATTTCCATCAAGAAAAACTTGTGTTACTCCTGTATTCTTTTTATTGACATTTTTTACTTTTATATTATAAATACTTTCTCCATATTTAAATCTCATAGTATACTCTTCCCAATCTTTAGGAATACATGGTGCAAAAGATAAAGTATTATGATAAATCCTTAGTCCTAGAATGTATTGAATACCAGCTAAATAGTACCAACTACTTGAACCTGTATACCATGTCCAACCTCCACAACCAGCTAAGTTTTGAGCACCATAAACATCTGCTGCTATTACATAAGGCTCTACTTTGTATTTATTTGAGGCTTCTTTAGTTCTGGCATGTTCTATTGGTGTTATCATTCTATACCATTCTACAGCTTTATCTCCATCTCCTAATATTGCTTCAGCAATAATTGCCCAAATAGCTGCATGAGTGTATTGTCCTCCATTTTCACGTACACCTGGTAGATATGATTTGATATAACCTGGCTCTAATTTTCCTTTATCAAATGGTGGGTCTAATAATTTGATAATTCCATTTTCCTTGTCTACTAAATGCTTTTCTAAACTTTCCATTGCAAGGTGTTTCTTTTCTTCCTCACCTGCTCCAGAAATTACTGACCAACTTTGTGCAATACTATCTATTCTACATTCGTCATTTTCCATGCATCCATATACATCTCCATTATCAGCAAAAGCTCTTTTGAACCATCTTCCATCCCAAGCATTTTTGTTTAAATTTTCATATAAATTTTGCATTACAACTTTATATTTTTTTATAAATTCATTATCCTGTTTTCTTCTTGCAATTTTGATGAATTCTGTTAATATTTTATACAAGAAAAATCCTAGCCATACACTTTCTCCTTTTCCTTCTGGTCCTATATTGCTAAATCCATCATTCCAATCTCCTATCCCTATTTTAGGCAATCCATTTTCTCCAAATTTACTAGCTCTTTCTATTGCCTTTTTGCAATGTTCATAAATTGTTTCTTCAACATCACTTGGTAAATATTTATCATATTTTTCTTTTTCATTTTCCTGTAACTCTGGGCCTTGTAAATAATGTGTTTTTACTTCTAATATATCAAAATCTCCAGTATGTGAAATATATTCGATTACTGCATATGGAAGCCATAATAAGTCATCTGAAAATTTAGTTCTAATTCCTCTATTATTTTCTTCATGCCACCAATGTTCTACATCTCCTTCTAAAAATTGATGCTGACTGTGTTTTATTATTTGATTATATAAAAATTGTGGTGTCAAATATTTTAATGAAAATGTATCTTGTAATTGGTCTCTAAATCCAAATGCTCCACCTGATTGATAAAATCCGCTTCTTCCCATTAATCTACTAACTATTGTTTGATATGGTACCCAACCATTTAGCATGATATTTAAAGACTCATATGGTGTTTTGACTTGTATTCTTCCAAGTAGTTCATTCCATTTATTTTTTACCTTATTTAATTCCATATTACAATTTTGAGTTTTTGAATATTTATATGCTACATCTTTTGCATTTATTAAATTTTCATCTGCTCCCATTATGATTGAGAGCTTTTTATCTGAAAAGCTTTCTATTTCAACTTCTATTTCAATTGCTATACAAGATTTTTTTCCAAGTCCTATATCATTGTCTAATCTCATATGATGTAATCCATTTGGATTTGTTATGCCTCCTGTTCCAAAAAAACTTTTCTTATTTCCTGTAAATGATGTTATTTTCTCACTACTTGATACATATACAATATTCTGAAATTCATCTGTTTTATACAAGTTTTTAGCAATGATTAGATTAGAATTTTCTTCATATTGAAGTTTTATATAATTATCTGATTTTATTTCATCTTCACCTAATACAGGTTTAATATAATAAACTATTTTTAGCTTCTTCTTTTTAGGAGCATTATTTTTAAGTGTTAATATATTTATTTTTACACTATCATCTTGTGGTATAAATACTTCAAGCTCTTGCATGATTTCATCACTACTATGAATATATTTTGCATAGCCAAACCCAAATATTGTATTATAGATTTTATCGTCAGGTTTTGGCATTGCAGTAGGTGACCAAATTCTTCCATTTTCAATATCTTTTATATATATTGCTTCTGATGGAATATTTATACTACTACTATTATGCCAGCTCGTAATTCTATTTAATCTACTATTTTTATACCAAGTATACCCACCATTACTTTCTGTTACGACTGTTCCGAATTTTTCATTTGCAATTATATGACTCCAAGTTGTTGGTGTTTTATTTTCTTTATTAATTTTTATTAAATATTCTTTTCCATCTTCTGAAAATGCTCCATATTCATTATAATATTTTAATTTTTCTGTATTGCTCAAAATATCAATTGAATTAGTATTATCAGGTTCAGATGCAACTTTTTCAGTTTTCTCAACTATTCTATAATTGTCTAATACATCTTCTTCCATGTCTTTTATTATATTTATTAAATTTCCTAAATGACTATCTATAACAATTGTTGATAAAAATTTAATTAAGTTTACATCTTGAATATTCATTTCATTTTTTGATAATACAAATATTCCTCCATATATATTTTTCATATATGCTAAATGACTATTTAATATTACTCCTTCAATTTCATCTCTTATATAATTCTCATAGCTATAATTTTCTTCATTTATAATTACTAATTCTACTTTTATATTTTTGGTTTTTAAATATTCATATGCTTTTATTATTTGTTTAATAACATATAAATCATTTACATATTTAATTGTTACTGTAATTATTGGTAAATCTCCTGATATTCCATATTTCCATAAGTCTTTTTGTTCATATATTTTATATCCTAATTTTTCATTTTGTTTTATAGGATTATCAAATAATATATAAGACATTATTGTTTGATAGATTTCTATATCTTTTCCTTTGACTTCCAAATATCTTGCTTCTGCTTCTGTTTTTGCTTTTACTATTTCAAATTCTCTTGTTACATTTTCCATTATGTTAAATTTTTCTAGATTTTTTAGTGCAATTTGTTCATCATATTCTACAGATAGTAATAAATCTACAAAAATTTTTTGTCCTGGTTTTACTTTTATTGTATTTTTTAATGCAATTATTCCTTCAGTTACTAATCCTACTCTTTTTGAAAATGGTTCAGAATTTTGGAGCATTTTTGGAATTCCTAAATTATTTCTTCCGATGAATTTTTCTTTACTTATTTCAAATTCAGTTTCACCTATTTTTTCACAGTTTGTCTGCATTTTGGCAATTAAATGCAATTCTTTATTATTATTTTCTCTTTCTTTTCTTCTTACTTTTATACCATCAACATTTTCATCATATTCATATATTAAAAATAAATTATTAAATGCTTGATGAGCATAATCTTGTTCTTTTCTTGATAATACTGGTTCAAAATAACTTGTTATTTCAAATATTTTTTCATGAACAGAATTATTTTGAATTTCTAATCTACGTATTTCCACAGGTTCATTTGCATCTACTGTTATTTTAAATGTTGTTTTTATATCATCTTTGATTTTTTCAAATTTACTTGTATCTGGCATAAAACTAATTGTAAATTTATCACAATTATCATTTCCCGTGCTTGACCATATTTCATTTGTTTTTATATCTTTAATATAGAAAAATATACCTTGTTTATAATCATCTGTTTTTTTGTATCTATTTATATAATTTCCTTCAAATGTGCTTACTCCTTCACCTAATTGATTTATTGCAACATTATATTTTTCATTTCCTATTACATTTCCTCTTATTACTCTTTCATCTATTTTTGTATATTCTCTAACACTATAATTTTCATAATCTTGATATTTTATTTTTTCTGGTTTTTCTTTATTTTCTTTTGTTATTATAAATGTTTCTGGCATTCTTTCTTGTAACAATATACTTACTGCTTCAATTTCTGGATTTTGCATAAATCTTTTTTGAAGAATTTTGTCATTAAACAAATTATTTATAGATAGTAATATGAGTGCCTGATGATGTGCCATATATGTTTTTACTGGCTCATATTTTCTACCTTTTGATAATCTTTCTGGTGTATAATCTATTGATTCATAAAAACCATATTTATTATTCATTTCTTGTTTTTCTAATATTTTTAAATTTTCTACTACTTCTTTTGGTTTATCTGTAACTGCTAATATGCTTCCATAACTTGATACTACCATTTCATCTGCAAGTCCTCTTTTTAGCCCTAACCACGGAATTCCAAATGCTTTATATTGATAATTTGAATGTAAGTCTTTTAAATTAAATGCTGATTCTGATATTCCCCAAGGAATTCCTAATTTATTACTATATTCAATTTGATTCATTATTAAGAATTTACATGATTCATCTAATAAACTTCCTTCATATCTAGGTATATTTATATTTGGCATTAAATATTCAAATGCTGTTCCTGACCATGAGATTAACCCTTTATATTTTTTTAATACTGTAAGTGTTCTACTTAAACAGTTCCAATGTTTTGCAGGTACATCTTTTTTTGCTATAGCTACTAGACTTGCTTGTCTTGCTTCTGATGCTAATAAATCATAATATGAATCTGTTAATTTATTATCTTCTATATTAAATCCTATTGAAAATAACCTTTGTTCTTCACTATATAATACTTTAAAATCAGTTTCTTCTATCATTTGTGTCAATTTGTCTATTAAATCTTGTACATCTACATCTTCTAAATCTTGTAAGAATGCTCTAGTTGTATACATATATCCAACTAAATTCCCACTATCTACTGTTGATACATATCTAGGTATTAGTGGTTCTAAAGTTTTTGTATTATACCAATTATATAGATGTCCATTCCATTTTGGTAATTCATATATTTTATTTATGATATTTGTTAATAAATTTATTGTATCAATTTCACTTTCAAATCCTAAATCATAACTTGAGATAACTGCTAATAATGATAATCCTATATTTGTTGATGATGTTCTTGATACAATAAGTGGTTTTCTTTCTTCTTGATAATTATCTGGCATTAAATAATTATTTTCTGTTGTAAGGTATTTTTTAAAAAATCCCCATGTTTTTTCTGCAATTCCTAATAAATATTTAGTATCATCTTTACTCAATTCATTTATAGTTGAAGTTTTAGTACTTTCCTTACTTATCATACACATTATATATGGTGTAATTATCCACAAAATACCAATAATTGTTAATAATATTTGTTTACCTAACATCCCAATTACTATAATAATTGCTCCTAATATTACATTAATTAACATCATTTTATAATAATTGATTAGTGATGTTTGTGATTGTTTTTCCGCTTCTTCTGATGTCATCCATTCTAATAAATGTTTACGAGAAACTAATAATCTATATATAGTTTTTGATATTGCTATAATCTCAACATATGCTTTATATGGTAAACAACCAATTGTTAATATCGCTCTATATATTGCACCTTTAAATCCTGCTACTCTAGGTGTAAATGTTTTTTGTTTTTTCTCTCCTTCTTTTCTTGAAAATGCTAGATTTATTATTTCTAGTAATTGAGGCAATATCACTATTCCTAATAATAATGCTACAAACCAAGTCTGTGATTTTATAAATATTAGTAATAATATAGCAATTTCAAATATACTTCTTCTTAAATTATCAAATATTTTATATTTTGAAAGTAAGTTAAGTTTACTTGTTAGCCAACTACTTATTTGCCAATCTCCTCTTATCCACCTTGATAATCTATTCATAAAGCTTGAATATTTTAGAGGATATCCATCCATTAGCATAATGTCTGAAGCAAGTCCACATCTTAGATAATTTCCTTCTAGCAAATCATGACTCAATACTTTATTTTCTGGTATTTCATGTTTTAATACTTTTGAGAATACTTCAACATCATATATTCCTTTTCCAGTAAATATTCCTTCTTGAAAATTGTCTTGATAAGTGTCTGATATTGCATTTGTATAATTATCTATTCCACCTGCTCCTGCAAATATTTTTGTAAATAAATTTTTATTACTTATATCTAAATTTACCCCTATACGTGGTTGTATCAATCCATGTCCTTTTACAACTATATTTTTCTTTTCGTCTATTTCTGGTTTGTTTAATATATGTGACATTGCTCCTATTAGTTCAAATGCCGTATTTAATACTAATTCTGTATCTGCATCTAATGTTATTACATATTTTATTTTTGGTAATTGCTCTTGATTTATTGTGTTTATCTTAAATTTATTTTTTTCATGTTTTAAGATATATTCATTAAATTGTGTTATTAAACCTCTTTTTCTTTCCCATCCTAGATATTTGTCTTCTTTTTCATTATAAGTTCTTTCTCTATATAAAAAATGAAATATTGGGAAATCATCTGACAAATATTTTTGATTTAATATATCTGCTTGTTTTATTCCTTCATCTTCTACTTCATCATCAAAATCTTCATTTTTACTTTCACTTTCTGAACAATCACCTAATAAAGCAAAATATAAGTTTTCACTTTTATTTGCTAAATAATATACTTCTAATTTTTTGAACAATTCTTGTACTTTTTCTTTATTTTTTATTATTGTTGGTATTATTACAAATGTTGCATTTTGCTTATCTATTCCTTTTGAACAGTCCATTTTGGGAATTAATTTTGGTTTTACTATTTTTCCTAATATATATTGTATTATTTGAATTACAAATTCAGATACTGGTATACTTAAAATTATTGCTATTAAAATATTTCTTGATATTAAAATTGTTATTAGTAATGTAAATATTATTATAGACCAAATATAAAGTTTTACTTTATTTTCTGGTTTTATTGTTTTTTCTTTATATTCTAATTTTTCATATAATTCTTTTTTTCCTTGATTAATTAAATAATATCCTATATGTTTTTGTTTTGTATTTTCTTTATTTTCTTCACATATTTCGATTGCTTTTTTTGCAATATATATTTCTGACATTTTTGTTTTTTTTGCTATTTCTTTTATTGTATTTCTGTAATATTCCTTTGTTTTATATTCCATGTTTTCATATATATGTGCTGGGTCTTGATTTAGAATTCCTTCTACTCCATTTATTTGTTCAAATATTTCTAAAAAATTTATTCTTTGAATTTTCTTTATACTTGTTATACAATTTGCCATTGAAATTTTTCTTATTGCTGTATCAAAATGTTCTTTTTGTATTGCTTCTGGTACTGTTATTCCTATTTTTTCAACTTCTTCTTCTAATATGTTTAAATATCCATATGCTTTTTTTCCGTACTTTTTTAGTGAATATGACATATATTCTATAAATGGATATTTCATACTCTTAAATTCATTATTCCTTAATTTTGTACCTGATAATTGATTAAATTTTAATTCATTTTTTTCCTTTTTTTCAACCAATCTTTCAATTATATTTCTTACTTTATATTTTTGTATTTGACTACTTAATATTTTTTCACATATTTCTGCTATATTGTTTATTATTGCTATCTGTAAAAATATACCTATATTCCATATTTCTTCCATATTTAATGTTTTTATTGTTTGATATGCTTGTAAATATTTTTTTAGACTTTCACTATCTATTTTATTATCTGTATATGCTACAATTTCTGTTGCTAATACATATATTCTTGCAAATCCTGCATATTTTCCATTTTGAATTCCTACAAAATTTGTATATTTCTGTATTGTTATTTCTTTTTCTATTTGACTTATTGTTTCTTCTATTATATAAAAGTTATCTAATAACCACTCTCCTGCTGGATGTATGCTTATTCCTAATTTTATATGCTCATTTAATAAATTGTATACATTTTTTATTTTTTTGTAATTTTCTAACATTTGTGGTATCGGATATGTGTTTTTATTTGTTTTATGTTTTAATGAATATTTCATTCCTATTTTTTCTAATTGGCTTTTTAATTGTTCTTCATCTAATATTGCACCTTCTATACTTAAATTTTGATATTTTTTCAAAAAAATTCCACTCCTTGCAAATATGTTTTATACATATTGTTTGCAAAAAGTGGTTATTTATACATTTTTAATTATTAATAACGTTCATCATCTTCTTGTTGAATTTGTTCATTTACTGTGTTTGTATTTTCTTTTTCTGTTTCTTCTTGTTGTGGTTCTTGTTCTTTTCTATACTCTGTTAATGCATTTATTAATTTATTTTCATAATCTTTTTTTGTTTTCCATGAATTGCCATCTTGTTCTATTGCTGTCGAATAATTTATCCCTGCTAAAACTACATCACCTAATTGTGTTAATGTTGTATCTTCATCTCCTAAAATTTGTTCATCTTTGTCATATATATTTACAATCTCACCATTTGATTTTTGTGCAACATTTTCTTGTATAGCTCCTTTTTCATCTGCTACAGTAGCACTTATTATTGGCAAATTGCCATCTATAGGTTTTCCCATTTCTTTTGCTTCTTTTTCACTACAGTATCTTAATATACCATTTTCGTCTTCAAAAAAAACTTTATCAAATGATGACTTATTAAATCTGACATCTTCTATTCCTTTTTTGACATTATTATTTTCATTATATTTTTCAATATAAATCTGTTTTATATAATTTAATACTTCTTCAGAATTTTCAAGTTCTCCTACTTCATTTGAAGTTTCTATTCTTATTTCATCAAATGCCTCTACACTTAATTCTTCTTGAAATTTTTCATGTGCTGTTTTTTTATCCTCAATTTCTGCTTCTATTCCTTGTCCTTCATTAAGCCTCTTTATTTCATTTCCATCTCCTATTGTTGCTCCACCTATTCCTATTGCTCCTGCTATTCCAATCAATCCTGCTCTTACCCATTTTATAAATTTCTTCATTAACCCTTCTTTTTTATCACTCATATATTTTCCCCTCCATATATATAATACCTCAATTTAATTTTTTTGTCAATTTATATTCTAATCCAGTATTTCTTTTTTTACTGTCTATATTTTTTATCATAAAATCTACTATATTGGGATTTCCTATTACTATTAACATTTTTTTTGCTCTTGTTAATCCTGTATATAACAAGTTTCTTGTTAATAACATTGGAGCAGTTTGAGGTATTATCATGATTACTACATCAAATTCACTTCCTTGTGCTTTATGTATTGTAATACAATAACTATGTTCAATTTGTTCTAAATCATTATATTCATACCAACATATTTTTTCATCATCAAATTTTACTCTGATATTTTTTTCTTTATCATTTATATTTGTTATTGTTCCTGTTTCTCCATTAAATACACCATTTCCTGTTTCTAAAATATCTCCATCTCTTTTTTCCCAGTACATATCATAATTGTTTTTGATTTGCATTACTCTATCACCAATTCTGAAAATTGCTCCCATACTGCTCTTTTCTGCCTCTCCTTCTCTATGTGGATTTAGTTCATTTTGTAATGCTTTATTTAGTTCTTTTGTTCCTAATAGTCCTTTTTTAGTTGGTGTTAATACTTGTATACTTTCAAAAAAATCATAGTCTCCAAATTTTTTTAGTCTTCCATTACATAATGACAAAACTTGTTCTAATATTTTTTCTTGATTATTTTCTTTTATAAAGAAAAAATCTTGTTTTGAATCTTTTTCTAGTTCTTCATCATCTTTATTTATAAAATTTTTTCCATTATTTACTCTATGTGCATTAACTATAATCTTACTTTTTGCAGCTTGTCTAAATACTTTGTCTAAATGAACCGTTACTAACTTTTTAGAATTTATTAAATCTTTTAATACACTTCCTGGTCCTACTGATGGTAATTGGTCACTATCTCCAACTAGTATTAATTTTGTTCCTAAATATATACAATCTAATAAATAACTCATTACAAACATATCTACCATAGATGTTTCATCAACTATTATTATATCTCCATCTATTGGTGCTCCTTGATATTCTGTATCTTTTTTTATTAATGACTCTTCATCTACTTTTCCTATTTCTAATAATCTATGTAATGTACTTGCCTCTTCTCCTGTTGTTTCTGTCATTCTTTTAGCTGCTCTTCCCGTTGGAGCACACAATACTATTTTATATTTTTTTTGCTTATATATTTCTATTATACTTTTTATTATAGTTGTTTTTCCTGTTCCAGGACCACCAGTTATTATTACTACATTATTATCATTTATTGCCTTTATTGCTTCTTTTTGCTTTTCTGATAATAATATATCAGTTTTTTCTTCTATTTGTTTTAGTTCTTTTTCTATATTACTTACTTTTTTTATATTTTTTGCATTATTTAATTTTATTATTCTTTCTGCTATTTTTTCTTCAGTTTTATAATAAGTAAATAAATATACCCATTCTTCTCCTTCTCGATTTTCTATTACTATGTCATTATTTACTTTTAAATTGATTATTTCTTGTTCTATTATTTCATCACTTACACCTAATAATTGTTTTACATATTCTTTTAAATTTTCTTTTAATGTACAACAATGACCATTATATGTTATTTTTATAAGTGCATATTTTATTCCACTTTGTATTCTTTTACTATTTTCTCTTTTAATTCCTATTTTTATTGCCATATCATCTATTTGTTTAAAATCTACACCTCTTGAAATATCAATTAATATATATGGATTTGCTTCTATTTCTTCTATTGCATTTATTCCTAATAGATTATATACTTTTTTTGCACTTTCTGGTCCTAACCCAAATTTTTCTAAAAATCCTACTATTTGCCATACTTCCCAGTTTTCTATAAAACTTTCTGACATCTCTATTGCTTTATCTTTACTTATTCCCTTTATTTGTGCTAATTTTTGTGGTTCGAATTTAAATACATGTATTGTTTCTTCACCAAACTTATCTATTATTTTTTTGGCTGTTGCAGGACCAATTCCTTTTACATTCCCATTTGCTAGATATGCTTCTAATGAGGCTAATGTTTGTGGCATTAATTTTTCAAATGTTTCTATTTTGAATTGTTCCCCATAGTCTTTATGTTCTACAGTTTTTCCTGTTATTTTTAATGTGTCTCCTTTACTTATAAATGGTAAATATCCCACTACTGTTATCTGCTCATCTTCTGTTTCAAATATTCCTACTGTATAGCTATTTACTTCATTTTGATATATTATTTCTGATAATATTCCTTCTTTTTCTTCCAATTTTGGTCCTCTTTTCTCTAAATATCTTTTTATATTTTATCATATATTTCCATTAGTTTCAATTATTTTTTAATCTTAAACAGGAGAAAAGCAAGGAAATTGCATTGCTTTCTCCTTGCTTTTATTCTGCATTTTTGTAGTTTTCATATTCAGTCTTTGGCACTAATCCAAAGTACTGATTGTCAATATGAGATACTACTTCACCCTGTTCAAATTCTGACTGATATACCAATCTTTCAGAAACTACAGGGCCATTTTGCAAAATTTCTTCTGCAATCTGGTAAAAGATTTCATCTACTCCTTCCTGCTTACTTTCTGAAATTTTTTCGTATGAAGCATATTGACTTCTTTTGACTTGACTTTCAATAGTTCTACCTAAATTTTTGTAATTCATTTTTGCTCTATTGACAATAGCTGATGCCGTCATTTTCAGAGCTTTCATAGCTTCTTCTTCAGTACATCTGTACCGAAGAACTCCTACCTCATGAAAAACTGTATTTCCTACAAGATATACATCCTCTTGTGTATATGGAAAATATGGTTCTTCCTCTGAAACCTGATTTTCTGTTTCAACATTTTCAACAGTTGCAACAGCTCCTTCTGTTCTTATTACTATTTCAGGTTCATTTGCCTTTTCACTTGTTTCTACAATATCAATGTATACAGGTTCTGGAATGTCTATTATCACAGGTTCTACTTTTTCTCTTTCTATAATTACCTGTGGGATTATCGCAATTCCAATTGTAATTCCGATTAATGCAGAAATAGCATTTTCTTTTAATGTGTACCGTCTCATTTCTTTTTCTCCTTTTCTTATTCCACTTAATTGTGCGGATTTTTTGTACAACGTACTTATATACATTTTACCATATTTTATGTAAATTTTCAAATTAGTTATTTATATCATTTATATTATCTATTATATCTTTACACTCTCTCCAATTAGTCACTCTTACACACTCATAATCTAATGACATTTTATTCAGAATTTCTTTTGTTTTATCTTTTGAATCCAAATCTGCAACTATTATGTCTTTTACATATTCTTCTTTTCCATATAGTAATTTAAATAAGCTTGAACGTAAAAATCCTTCTATTCTTTCTTCTTGATTTTTAACAGCAATTATTATATAAATACCATCTGCTTTCATGTTTGTATATGTACACATATATATTATTTGTTTTATTAATTCAAATAAGCCATAAAGAGCAAATGTCCAGAGTATTGCATTAAGTACAAAATTCTCCATCCCATCTTCCTCCCTATGGCTATTATATGTATTTTATTATTTTAGTGTGATAACCTTTTCCCATGGTAAATCTTTTTTTCCAAAATGACCATAATTTGTTGTTTTTGTAAATATTGGTTCTTGTAAATGTAAATATTCTATAATACCTTTTGGTGTTAGAACAAAGTTACGATTGATTATTTCTAAAATTTGAGCTTCTGGAATTGTATTTGTTCCAAAAGTATCTATATATATTGACATTGGTTGTTCCATTCCTATTGCATATGCAACTTGAATTTCACATTTTTTTGCATATCCATTTGCTACAATATTTTTTGCAATATGTCTTAACATATATGCACTACTACGGTCAACTTTTGTTGCATCTTTTCCAGAAAATGCTCCTCCTCCATGACGTGCATATCCACCATATGTATCAACAATTATTTTTCTTCCTGTTAATCCTGTATCTCCTAAAGGTCCTCCTATCACAAATCTACCTGTTGGATTTATATAATATTTTGTATTTTCATCTAAATATTTTGATGGAATTACTTCATTTATTACTTTTTCTTTTATGTCTTTTTTTAATTTTTCCATATCTATATCTTCATTATGTTGTGCTGATACTAATATTGTATCTATTCTTTTAACTTGTCCATCTTCATATTCTACTGTAACTTGTGTTTTACCATCAGGTCTAAGATATGGTAATATTCCTGTTTTACGCACTTCTGTTAATCTTTTAGATAACTTATGTGCCATTGATATTGCAAATGGCATGTATTCTTCTGTCTCATCTGATGCATATCCAAACATTATTCCTTGGTCTCCTGCACCACCAATATCAACTCCTAGTGCTATATCAGAACTTTGTTTTGTTATATTTACATCTATTTCACAAGTCCTATAATCTATGTCTAATTCACTATTATCATATCCTATTTCTTTTATTCTTTCTCTTACTATTTTCTCTATATCTAATTTAGCATTTGTTGTTATTTGTCCTGCTATTGTTATTTTATTTGCTGATGCAAATGTTTCTACTGCTACTCTTGAATTTTTGTCCTGTTTTAATGCTTCATCTAATATTGTATCTGAAATGTAATCACATAATTTATCTGGATGTCCTTCTGTTACACTTTCAGATGTAAAATAATACTTTTTCATTTTTTCTCCCTTCTATATAAAAATAAAAAACTCTTGCTATTGCTAAGAGTTCTTTATTTTTACAATCATCACTCAAAGCTTTTGCTTTGCCGGTTTTAGCACCTTGTCATATGATAGGTTGCTGTGGGATTAACGAGCCGTTCTCTACTCCACTCTTGATAATTTATATTTAATTAAACAATTTATTTTAAACTAATTCTAATATAGCTACTTCTGCTCCATCACCTTTACGTGGACCAGCTTTTACTATTCTTGTATATCCTCCAACTCTTCCTTCATATTTTGGAGCTATTTCATTGAATAGTTTTCCTATTAAGTCTATATTATTTCCTTTTTCATCTTTTACTTTATTTATTTTTGTCATCATTTTTCTTCTAGCATTTAGTCTTGATGGCATATCTTTTTGTCTACTTTCTGTTTTTTCTTCTTTAACAACTTTTAAGTATTCTTTTCCATTTTTACTTTTTGCCATTTCTGTAACTTTATTACCTTTAGAATCTAATTTTGCTTTTACTACTTTTACATCTACTGTTTCAAAATTATCTTTTTCTTTTATTGCTAATGATATTATGCTATCAACTATTGATTTTACTTCTTTTGCTCTTGCTTCTGTTGTTTCAACTTTACCATGTAATATTACATCTGTTGTTAAAGTTTTTAACATTGAATTTCTTATATCAGTAGTTCTACCTAATTTTCTATTTGTAGCCACTTTTTTCACCTCTTCTTTATTTTTATTCGTCTTCTTCTGCGAAACTTAGTCCTAATGAATGTAATTTTGCAGTTACTTCATCTAATGATTTCTTTCCTAAGTTTCTAACTTTCATCATATCACTTTCTGATCTATTTGTTAAGTCTTCTACAGTAGCTATTCCTGCTCTTTTTAAGCAATTGAATGAACGTACAGAAAGTTCTAATTCTTCTATTGAAGTTTCTAATACTTTTTCTTTCTTAGATTCTTCTTTTTCTATCATTACTTGTGTATTTTTTGTTGCTTCTGATAAATCTATAAATAACTCTAAATGTCCTGTCAATACTTTGGCAGCTAAGCTTAATGCTTCATCTGCTTTTAAGCTTCCATTTGTCCATACTTCTATTATTAGTTTATCATAGTCTACCATTTGCCCTACTCTAGTGTTTTTTACTTGATAATTTACTTTTTTTACTGGTGTATAAATTGAATCTATTGGAAG
>CALXJU010000006.1 GCA_944388705.1 uncultured Clostridia bacterium | reverse complement strand
CAAGATTATATATATGGTGAAATATTCGCTAATAAAATAAAGATATTTTTTAGTGAAATATTCAAAAATTATTGACAAATATTTTTTTAAACTCTTTATTTTTTTGTATAAAAGTGATATTATATCTATATAAAACAAATGGAGAGTGAAAAAATGATACCAAAAGAAAAAAATCCAGAATACTTAAATTCTTTTTTAGATTATTCAATAACTATATTAAACAAATCACCTAATTCTGTAAAAGAATATAATTATGACTTATCTAATTTCTTAAAATATATGATGATTCGTTTTAAAATGGCAAAAGAAGATGAAGAAATTGATATAACAAAATTTACAGAAAAAGATTTAAAAAAAATCACACTTGAAGATATTCATGCATATATATCACATCTAGCAATAAATGAACGTAGTAAAGCAACAACTAGAGCTAGGAAAATATCAACAATTAGAATTTTCTTTAAATATTTGTCACAAAAAGAAAAAATATTGGAAGTAAATCCTGCACAAAATTTAGAGACACCTAAGTTAGAAAAAAGAATGCCAAAATATTTATCATTAGAGGATAGTAAAAAATTACTAGATGTAGCTGGTAATGAAGATAATCGTAATCATAAAAGAGATTATGCAATTACTACTTTATTTTTGAATTGTGGAATGAGACTTTCAGAATTAGTTGGTATAAATATAGATGATATAGATTTTGAAGAATGTAAAATGACTGTAATTGGAAAAGGAAATAAAGAAAGAACTATATATTTAAATAAAGCATGTATGGCAGCAATAAATGATTACATATATTCCAGACCACCTAAAAATACCATAAAACATGACTCTAAACATTCTGAAAAAGCATTGTTTTTAAGTGAACAAAAGAAACGTATTAGCAATAGAACCGTACAATTTATAATTCAAAAAGAATTAGAAAAAGCAGGTTTAGACACCTCAAAACTATCAGTTCACAAATTAAGACATACTGCTGCAACACTTATGTATCAATATGGAGGTGTAGACATAAGGGCTTTACAAGAATTATTAGGTCATCAAAGTATATCTACTACAGAAATATATACACATGTAAGTAATGATCAAGTACGACAAGCCGTAGAAAGTAATCCATTATCAGATTCAAAAAATTTATAATAATACAAAGGAGTAAAAAATGAAACCATTATTTAAAAATATAACAAAATATACAAAGAAATCATATGATGAATTTTTAGTATTTCATAAAAACAAATATGGACTTAAGTTTATTATTTTAACTAGCATATTAACAGCATTACTATTATATTGTTCAATTACAAGCTTTATATCAGGACAGTATATACTTGGTTTAGTATTTATTTTACTTATAATCGCTTTTTTAGAGTATAGAATATATTTACCTATATATAGATATAAAAATGCTTTTAAAAAGAAAAATGAAAAAGACAAAAATATTTTTACATTTTCGTTTTATAAAAATTACTTTAAAATAAATAAAGAAAGAGTATATTATTTTAAATTGCATAAAATTTTTGAAACAGAAGATTTTTTCTACTTATATATAACTAAGGAACATGCAGCACTTGTAAATAAAAAAGGATTTAAAATTGGTGATTCAGATAGTTTTTCAGAATTTATAAAGAATAAGTGTAAGTTTAAATATAAAGAGGATGCTGTACAAGCAAATTAAATGGGAGGATTTATTCCTCCCTATTTATATTCATAACAAAATTGGTTGAATTTGTTCACCATCTAATGCAAATTCTATTGTTTTTACCAAATAAGATACATCAAAAACAATAGAACGAGGTTTTGTAATCGGATTATCTTGTTTAAATGGAACAAAAAAATAATGTTTTCTATTAAGTAATTTTCCTATGTTTTCCCCTGCTCCTGAAAGTCCATTATTTGTAGATGGAGCAATAACTATAGGTTTTTCGCGACGCAAAGTAGATTTTACAGCCATTGTTGCAGGACCATCAATTATATCATTTGCTAGTTTTGCAATTGTATTACCTGTTGCTGGAGCAACAACAATTACATCTATCATATCTTTAGGACCTAAAGGTTCAACTTCTTGAATTGTATGAAGAATTTTATTACCGGTTAAGTCTTCTATTTCTTTTATAAAGTCCTGAGCTTTACCAAATTTAGTGTCCATATTATAACTATTTTCTGACATTATTGGAATTACTATGGCATTCATATTAACAATTTTTTTTAGTTCATCTATAGTTTTTCTAAAAGTACAAAATGAACCTGTAAATACGAAGCCAATTCTCTTCCCTTCTAATTTCACATATATCACCTCCTTTTTATATAATATGAAACTATAATACTTTTTGTCGAATATTCTGTTTTATTTTGACACAACTTTGAAATCACACTATAATGCAATTATTTTTATATTTAATAAAAATTAATATTGAGGGAACTGCATTTGCAGTTTCCCTCAATATTTTTCTTTAACCTAGATTTGTCTAAAACCACCAATATCGGCAATTCCAAAGATAGGTTTCAACATCGCTATTAAGACTTCAGCATCTTGTATAGCACTTGCTAGACATTTCATTTGCTCTTCCGCACTTTTGCATTCCAATGGAATAGCCATTTCGGGAATTATTCCCAAATCAATAGTTTCTTTAAGTTTAATTCCGGTGCGGAAAGATGAGTAATCAAAGGTTCTGAATTCATGTTTTTCCCAATCTTTAGGTAAACTAATTACGAATTGAAAATCTGCATTTTCGTAACCTTTGTACTGTTTTTGTCTCATAACATGAACCATATCATGAGAAATTTCTAGTGCCATATACTGTGCTTCTCGAAGCTTATATATATAAGCTTCACCTTTGTTGAAACTTCCATTCCGTACTTCCTCAGCATGAATTTTTATATGCCGAAGAAAGTGGTCCATTTGCTCCAATGTCATCTTCATAAAAAATCCTCCTTTTAGGTTAATACTTATATTATACTACATTTTTGGATTTTTTACAAATTTTATATTTATTTAATTTCAATCAACTCATAATCTGAACTTCCTAAACCGATTTTTTCTCCATGTTCAATTTGGCTTTCCCAGTGAGTATCTGGATGATTTATGTGAAAATTATCTTTTTCTTTTATATGTTGTTTAATATGTTCACCTAAATTACTATTTTCAAAAGCAGTTTGTTTATTTACTAAGTCGGCACAAGCTTTATCTAGTGCAACCATATCAAAAGATGCAAGCATTCCAATATTTGGAACAATTGGGGCATCATTTTCTGCATGACAGTCACAATTTGGAGAAACATCACATATTAAACTAATATGGAATTGTGGTCTATCTTTTACAACGGCTAATGCATATTCTGCCATTTTTTTATTTAAAATATCTACTGCCTCATCATTTGGAGAATTTATTGCATCAAAATTACAAATACCAATACATCTACCACATCCAACACATTTTGTATGGTCTATATGTGCGATACCATTTTCATCATATGAAATTGCATTATGTGCACAGATTTTTATACATCTTTTGCATTTTCTACATTTTTCTGATAATACAAGTGGTTTTCCTGCACTATGCATTTCCATCTTTCCAGCTCTTGAACCACAACCCATTCCAATATTTTTGATTGCTCCTCCAAAACCTGTTGCTTCATGTCCTTTAAAATGATTTAATGATATTATTACATCAGCATCCATAATTGCTCTTCCTATTTTTGCAGTTTTTACATATTCTTGATTAATTTCTACATATGCCTCATCTGTTCCTTTTAAACCATCTGCAATTATTACATGACATCCTGTAGAAAATGGAGTAAATCCATTTAAATATGCTGCATCTATATGGTCTAATGCGTTTTTCCTTCCTCCAACATATAATGTATTACAATCTGTTAAAAATGGTTTTCCGCCTAATTCTTTTACTAAATCTACGATTACTTTAGCATAATTTGGTCTTAAATATGCTAAATTTCCTGGTTCTCCAAAATGAATTTTTATTGCAACATATTTGTTTTTAAAATCTATATTTTCAATTCCTGCTTTTTTTGATATTTTTTCTAATTTTTGTAATAAATTATATCCTGGTTTTGCTCTAAAATCAGTAAAATAAACTTTTGATTTTTCCATTTGTTATTTCCTCCTCGTATAATATAATTAATCAAATTTTTAATAATTCATCAGCTAATTTTTCCATTTGTACGATATTTTCATTTTTCATTGCTGATTTAATTGTAACAATATTTTCACAAATTGTTATATCTTTCATTTGCTCAAACATAGTCTTCATTAATTTTCCTGAAGCTGGTGCCCATGAACCATTTTCTATTATTCCTACTTTTCTATTTTGATAGTTTTTACCTTTTAAATGTAATAAGAAATGTTCCATTGGTGGAAATATCCCCATATTATATGTTGATGAAGCTACAACAACTTTATCATATTTAAAAGCATCTTCAACTGCTTCTGCCATATCATCTCTTGTTAAATCTGTTATAGCAACTTTTTTTGCACCTTTTTGTTTTAAAATTTTTACAAATTCTTTTGCTACTTTTTCAGTATTTCCATGTATAGAAGCATATGCTACTAAAACTCCATCTTCTTCAGGTCTGTAACTACTCCATATATCATATTTCTCTAAATAATATCCCAAATTTTCATCTAATATAGGACCATGTAATGGACAAATAATTTGTATATCTAAATTTTCAGCTTTTTTTAATACTGCTTGTACATTTGCACCATATTTTCCAACAATATTAAAATAATATCTCCTTGCTTCACATGCCCATTCTTCATCAGTATCTAATGTTCCGAATTTTCCAAATCCATCTGCACTAAATAATACTTTTTCTGTTTGTTCATATGACATCATAACTTCTGGCCAATGTACCATTGGGGCAGAAATAAATTGTAATTTGTGTTTTCCTAAATCTAATATATCTCCTTCTTTTACTGTTACTCCTCTTTCCCCTACTTCTATATCGAAAAATTGATTTATCATTTTAAAAATTTGTGTATTTCCTACAACTTTCATATCAGGATATTTTTTCATTAAATTTGCTATATTATCAGAATGGTCTGATTCCATGTGTGATACTACTAAATAATCTGGTTTTTTATCTGCTAATACATTTTCTATATTTTTGAACCATTCATCTGTTTTTCTTGCATCTACTGTATCCATTATCGCTATTTTTTTATCTAATATTATATATGAATTATAAGAAATTCCGTTTGGTGTATTATATTGGTTTTCAAATAAGTCCATTTCTTTATCATCCACACCTACATATATTATTGTTTCTGTTACTTTATTTCCCTTCATTTTTACCATCCTTTCCAACAGTAATTTTATTATATTATCAGCTTGATGTCAAGAAATATATCTATACAACATACATTAAAACACATAATACATGTAACATATTACCTAAAAATACACATAAATGGAATACAGAATGAATATATTTGTGTTTTTTTCCAACTCCATATAAAATAGCGCCAATAGTATAAATAATTCCACCCGCTAATAGTAAAACAAATCCTGGAATGCCTAGAAGTACTGGTAATAAATTGCCTTTAATCACGATACACCATCCCATTGCTAGATAACATATCATAGAAAACAATTTATATTTTTTTAAATCAATTGAATTAAGTACAATTCCTAATACCGCAAATCCCCAAATAACACCAAAGATTGTCCAACCTAAAGCTGGTGAATATTCTCTTAAAGTACATAATGCAAAAGGTGTATATGAACCTGCTATTAATACAAATATTGCACAATGGTCAAGTATCTGAAAAACTTTTTTTGATTTTAGTTTTGGACTTAATCCATGGTATATGCTTGACATTGTATATAAAAATATCATTGATACCCCAAAAATTATTCCACTTACAACTCCATATGGATTACCATGTATTCCTCCAAATACACTACATAATACAATTGTAACAATTCCTGCTACTCCTCCTACTATGTGTGATACCATATTAAAAATTTCTTCTCCTTTTGTATAATTAGGCAATATTCTATCAGATAATTTAGTTCTTTTCATAAAATTCTCCTTTCGTATTTCGACAAAATTTTACATCTAGTATTGAATACTAGATGTGATTATTATAATATATTTTTATTTAAATGTCTACCATTTTTTAAAATTTAGGACAAATTGGGGACGGTTCTCTTTTTTCCTTTTGGGAAATTTGGGGACGGTTCCGAAATTACCCAAATGGAAAAATTGGGACAGACTCTATAATTGTTTTTAAGAAGTTAATATATTACTATTGAATTAATCAAAGACCCCCGACGAAGACCCCAGATATGGTTTTGATATGAAATAGTAATATATTAACTTCTTATTTATAAATTAAATAGTATATAAAGTCTGTCCCAATTTTACCAAAAAGATAAAAAGGGAACCTTCCCCAAATTTCCCAAAAGGAAAAAAGGGAACCGTCCCCAAATTTCCCAAAAGGAAAAAAGAGAACCGTCCCCAAATTTACCTAGTTGCTTCCTCAGCATATTTATTATTAACTATTTTATCATATGGTGCTTTTTGTTCTAATTCACCAGCTTCAGTCATTATTAATTGAAGTTTATCAAAAGCTTCTTCTTTTAAAATAGGATTTTCCTTCCAAGCATCAATTTCTTTATATTTTTCAACAGATGTTTCTAATGATTCAATAGTTGTGTCAGGGAAAAAATCCTGAATTGCCTCAGCAACTTCTCTTGCAGAATGATTTTTTACCCATTGTTCACCTTTGTAGATTGCATTAGTAAATCCTTGAATAATATCTTCATTATTTTCGATATAGCTTTTTTTAGCACAATATGCTGTATATGGAACTTCTCCAGCAGATTCTCCAACTGATGCTACAACATATCCTTTTCCAGCTTCTTCTGTCATTGAAGCAGTTGGCTCAAATAAAGTAACATATTCTGCTTCTCCTCCTGCAAATGCACCTGCCATTAAATCATATTTTATACTATCATCTAATACTAAATCTGTTTCAGGATTTAATCCATTTTGTTTTAAAACATATTCTAGAGTCATATATGGAACTCCACCTTTTCTTCCAGGAATAACTGTTTTTCCTTTTAAATCTTGCCAAGAAAAGTTATCTGTATCATCTTTACTTACTAAAAATGAACCATCTTTTTGTGTCAATTGGGCAAAAACTTGAGAATAGTCTTCTTTTCCCTCATTATAAACATAAATTGAAGCTTCTGGACCACACAAACCTATATCACATTGATTTGCTAATATTGCAGTCATTACTTTGTCTGCACCTTCACCTGTTGTTATTTCTAGTTTTAATCCTTCTTCCTCAAAAAATCCATTTGAAATTGCCACATATTGAGGAGCATAAAAGATTGAACGTGTTACTTCATTTAATTGAATTGTTTGTAATTCTTCATTTTCATTTTTATCATCTTTTAAGAAAAAACCAACTAATGCAAGCACTATAATTATTAAAACAACAAATGATGTTATTAATTTCTTTTTCATATCTGAAATTCCTTTCTATTTTACAAATTTTTTTTCTAATAAAACTATGCTTTCGTACATTACAGCTGCCACTATTGCTAGTATTATAACACTTGTCATTACAAGATCTAACTGGAATACCTGACCACCATATACTATTAGATATCCAAGTCCTCCTTTTGATATTAAGAATTCTCCTGATATTACACCGACTAAAGATAAACCTATATTTACTTTTAATGTATTAAAAAATGTTGGTATATTTGATGGTATTATTATTTTAGTTAATATTTGAAATTTATTTGCATTAAAAGTTTTTGCCATTTTAATTTTTTCTTTATCAGTATTAATAAATCCATTTAAAATGTCTAAAATTGTTACAATTAATGAAATTGCTAGTGCCATAACAATTATTGCTGGCATTCCTGCTCCAACCCAGATTATAATCACAGGTCCTAATGCAACTTTTGGTAAACTGTTTAATATAACTAAAAATGGTTCAGAAACTTTTGAAATAAATGGAGACCACCATAATATAATTGCTATAATAAATCCTAATATGCTTCCTAAGCTAAAACCTACAAGTGTTTCTATACAAGTTATTTTTAAATGTTCTAATAAATCATTTGAAGATAAATTTAGAAATGTTTGTAGTATTCTTGATGGCTGACTTGTAATAAAACTATCTATCTTTCCAGCATTTGCAAGAACTTCCCATAAAGTAATAAATATTATGACTATTGCAATTTGTGTTATAAGTATTTCAACTTTTCTTATTTTAATCTTTTTTAAATATTTTTTTCTTTCTTCTGAAAGAATTGGTTTATCTTTTTTCATGTTCATCAAGCTCCTTCCACATTAAATTAAAATATTTACTGAATTCAGGTTTTTCTCTACAATTTAATGGTGTTCTATTTTCCATATTAAAATCAATTTTATGAATATTTTTAACAATTGCAGGTCTTTTGGATAAAACTATAATTCTATCTGACATACTAATTGCTTCAGAAATATCATGTGTAACCATTACTGCAGTAATATTTTCGTTTTTTAATATTTTATAAACATCTTCTGTTACCATTAATCTTGTTTGATAATCTAATGCCGAAAAAGCTTCATCTAATAATAAAATATTTGGACGTATTGCAAGTGTTCTAATTAATGCAACTCTTTGTCTCATCCCTCCTGATAATTGCATCGGATATTTGTCTTTAAATTCATATAATCCATATTTTTTTAGTAATTTTATTACATAATCTACATTTTCTTTAGTGTTAGATTTCTGAATTTCAAGACCTAATAAAACATTATTGTAAATTGTTCTCCATTCCAATAAATTATCTTTTTGCAACATATACCCTATTTTTCCATTTATGTAGGTCTCTCCTGATGTTTTACTTTCTAGTCCAGCAATTATTGATAATAAGGTAGATTTGCCACAACCACTTGGTCCTATTATGCTTATATATTCTCCTTCTTGCACATCAAAACTAATGTTTCTTAAAGCTTCGATTTCACCATTTTCTGCTTGATATGTTTTACATATATTTTTTACTTCTAATATTTTTTTCATGATATACCTCCAATGTAAATTATCTTAGTATATCTTATGTTTACTTTTTCCAAGAGGACACTTTTTTCAAAAAAAAATTACCATAAGGGTATATCCCATATGGTAATTCATTTTCAATTTTTTCTTCTATCTTCCTTCATCTTGATTTGTTGCCTGTTGTTTAGTTGTTTCATCCTTCTGTTGAAACATTTGTCCTAATTCTTTCATTGTTTCTTGTATCATTTTATATGCACCATTTATATCTTCAAGCAATATATCAAAGGTATCATAAGAATTGATTAATTCCTCTTCTTTTGATGGGTCTTTAATATTACCTGGTTGTTGGATATTTTCATTTATTTGCTGTAATTCCTCTTTAGCATTTATTCCGACTGCGTCTTGTACTCTTAATTCTACTTTTTCGGCATCTTTTGCTTCTGCTACTTTGTTGATATAAATTTGCTCTACTTCATCTAAATTTCCGTTTTTTCCTCCTTGATATATTCGTTGATTTATATTTAGAGATGCAAAATCACTATTTTGATTTAATATTGTATCATTATAATGTATTAATCCGTTATCATCAAGATATATTTCTGTTACAAGTTGAGAATCAGGAGCACTATCTATACTATTTTTCCCTGCAATATAATTATCTCCTATTACAAAATCTTGATTTATTTGTTGAATTAATTTCTGTAATCCATCTTTGGTAGTGATGTCTCCTATTTCAGGATTATTTGACATAGATATATTTATCATATTGTTTATACTATCATTTAAATATGGATATTGTAGTAACTCTTCTGATATTCCTAATTCATTTAATACTTTCTGTATAGCTTCTTCTTTAGAAAGACTTTTTTCGGAATTTTTTAATATATCTTCTGCTATTTGTGAAGTTTGTTCATCTGAATATTGTCTCGATTCTATTTTATCTTTATTTGAAAAATTAAGTATTTCAGATAAAGGGACTTCATTTAGAAAAGATTGGTTGGATTGAGGTTGTTGCAACTTTTCTACTAAGCTAGCAAATTGCTCTTCATTTTGGATTAAATTGATATCTATACCAGCTTTTTGTAAAATTACTGAATATAAAGCTAAATCTGCACGAAAATATTTTGCTGATTTCATAATATATTTCTCCTTTGTTATATATAAATATTATTTCTAACTATAGTAATTTATCTTTCTTGATTTTCATTTGATTGTTCTTGTTGTTGATGATGTTCTTCTTTCTGTTTATTTTTTGCATAAAACTTTCTTGTTTTTCTATCATTATATTATCACATAACTACTATTTTTTCAAGTATTTTTCTGATAAATTATAATATTTGTAAGAGTATCACTTTGGTTTAAAAAATTACCATAAGGAGTGTCCCTATGGTAAAAACTTGCAAACTAAATTACTAATTTCTGTAGGATTTTCTATAGGAAGTCCTTCGATTAATCTAGCTTGTGCATATAATATTTTTGTATAATCTTTTAAATCATCTTTGTTACTTTCATATAATTTTTTTAATTTTTCAACAATTGGATGTTCTGCATTTATTTCAAGAATTGTTTGTGCTTTTACTTTTTGTTCATTAGGCATAGCATTTATAACTTTTTCCATTTTTACTGATAATTCGCCTTCACTTGTTAGACATACAGGATGATTTTTCAATTTATGAGTTAATCTAATTCCATCTACTTCGTTGTTTATAGATTCTTTCATAAAATCAAACATTGATTTGTTTTCTTCATTTACTTTTTTTAATTCTTCTTTTTCTTCTGCAGTTTCTAAATCAGTACTATCAGCACATACATTTGCAAATTTCTTTCCTTCATATTCTTGTAAAGTTTGTACTACAAATTCATCAACACTTGCTGATAAATATAGCATTTCATAACCTTTATCTTTTACAGTATCTACTTGTGGTAATAAATCTATTTTATCTATTGATTCTCCACATGCATAATATATTGAATTTTGTCCTTCTTTCATTCTTGATACATATTCACTTAATGTTATTAATTTCTTTTCTGTTGAAGAATAGAACATTAGTAAATCTTTTATTTTATCTTTATCAACTCCAAAATTATTATAAGTTCCATATTTTAATTGCATTCCAAATGTATTAAAGAATTTTTCATAATTCTCTCTATCATTTTTAAGCATGTTTTGTAATTCGCTTCTGATTTTATTTTCTATATTTTTTGCAATTACTTTTAATTGTCTATCATGTTGCAACATTTCTCTTGATATGTTTAATGATAAATCTTGGCTATCAACAAGTCCTTTTACAAATCCCAAATAATCTGGCAATAAATCACTACATTTGTCCATTATTAATACTCCGTTAGAGTATAATTGTAATCCTTTTTCATAATCTTGAGAATAATAATCATATGGTAAATGTGAAGGAATATATAATAATGCATTATAACTAAATTGTCCTTCTACTGATGAATGTATTACTTTTAATGGTGGTAAAAAATCATTAAATTTTTCAGTATAAAAATTATTATATTCTTCTTTTTTTACTTTACTTTTTTCTTTTTTCCAAATAGGTATCATACTATTTATAGTTTCAGTTCCCATTTTTATTGGATATCTAATATAATCAGAATATTTTTTTATTAATTCTTGCAATTTATAATCTTCTAAGAATTCACTATATTTTTCTTCTTCGCTATCTTCTTTTATATGTAAAGTTATTATTGTTCCTGTTTCATTTTTATCACATGGTTCTATTGTATATCCTTGAGCTCCTGATGATTCCCATTTATAACCTTGTTCACTATCAACTGATTTACTTTCTACTGTTACTTTGTCACTTACCATAAATGCTGAATAAAATCCAACACCAAATTGACCTATTATACTTATATCATCTTTTTGTTCTTTTAGCTCATTTGCTTGTTTAAATGCTAATGAACCACTTTTGGCGATTGTTCCTAAATTATTTTCTAATTCTTTTTCTGTCATTCCACATCCATTATCAGCTATTATAAGGTTTCTATTTGCTTTGTCTACTTCTATTTTTATTTCTAATTTTGAACGGTCTACACTTATATTTTTATCTGTTAATGAACGATAATATAATTTGTCTATCGCATCACTTGCATTTGATATTAACTCTCTTAAAAATATTTCTTTATTTGTATAGATTGAGTTTATCATTAAATCTAATAATCTTTTTGATTCTGCTTTAAATTGTTTTGTTCCCATAATAAAAACACTCTCCTTTTCAATTGCTAATTATATATCTTTGTTTTAGCAATGTCAAGAAAAGAGTGCTAATTTTTTGTGAATTCACAGAATTTTCACATTATAATCCCATTATAGCTGTAGCTATTTGGAAATATACTAATATTGAAAATATGTCTACTAAAGTTGTAATTAGTGGTGCTGCCATAATAGCTGGGTCTAATTTCAATTTTTTTGCAAGTAATGGTAATAAACATCCAAGCATTTTTGCAAGTGTTACTGTTCCTATTAATGTTAATCCTATTACTATTGCTAATTGTAAATCTTTATATTGTATCATTATTCTTATTCCATTTACAATTGCTAGAACAATTCCAACTATGACTGAAACACGTATTTCTTTCCATAATACTTTAAATATATCTTTTAGTTTAATTTCATCTGTAGCTAGTCCACGAATAATTAATGTTGAACTTTGTGAACCACAATTTCCTCCTGTTCCCATTATCATTGGGATAAATGCTACTAAAAGTGGAACTGCTGCAAATGCATTTTCATATTCTGTAATTATTCCACCTGTTATTGCTGATGAAAGCATTAATATTAATAACCATAAAATTCTATTTTTTGCATGTTTAAATACACTTGTCTCAAAATATCCTTCTTCGTTTGGTTGAATAGCAGCCATTTTTTCGAAGTCTTCTGAAATTTCTTCTCTTAATACATTTATCGCGTCATCTACTGTTATAATACCTACAAGTCTATTTTCTGTATCAACTACTGGTAATGCATAAAAATCATATTTGTCAAACATTTTTGCTACATCTTCTTGGTCATCTGTTGTATTTACTGATATTATATTTGTTTCCATTATATCTTTTATTACTGTATTTTTATCTGCTAATAATATATCTTTAATGTTTATTATCCCTTGTAGTACTCTATTTGAATTTAAAACATAACATGTATGTATTGTTTCTGAATCTGTACCTATATCACGTATTCTTTGTAAAGCATCTTCTACAGTCATATCTTCTTTTAAATCTATAAACTCTGTTGTCATCATACTTCCAGCACTATCTTCTGGATATTTTAATAATTCATTTATAACTTTTCTATCTGCTTTACTTACAGCTTTTAAGATTTTTGGTACAATATTTGATGGCATTTCTTCAATTAAATCTACTGTATCATCCATGAATAATTCGTCCATGACACTTTTTAATTCTGCATCAGTTAAATCTTGAATTAATTTTTCTCTCCTATCTGATTCAATATATGAAAATGTCATACCAGCTTTTTCTTTTGATAATATTCTAAATACTTTTATTACACTTTCTTTATCTAACTCATCTAAGAGTGCTGATATATCAGCACTCTTCATTTCTTTTAATTTGTTTTTTAATTCATTAAATTTCTTTTGCTCTAATAATTCTTTTATTTCTTCTAATTCCATTTCTTACCCCCTACTATTTTCTCAGAAATGGATATATGTTTTATTCTACTTCTTTTTTCCATAAACCGTGTTTATTGCAATATGCATACAAGATTGCACCTTTTGAATAGCAGAATTTAGCTTGTGCTTCTTCTCCTGGTTTGAAGTACACAGTTTTTTCTTTGTTTTCATCTACTACACATACCCATTCTATATAATGTTCTTCTTCCATTACATGATTTACTTTTACTATTATTTTATCTCCCACTATTTCATAAGTCGGAACATGTTTTTCAATCGCGGCATCTACCGAGTTAGGTTCCAATTCTTGCATTTGCTCATCACAACATTTTATTCCACATCCATTACAAGTACAGTCTTGTAATACTTTTACCATTGCTCCACAATGGTTACATTTTTTAATTACTAATTTCTTCATTTTTCATTTTCTCCTTAATTATTAATTCATTTAAGTTTATATATCTTCCTGCTTTTTTATCTTTTTTAAAAATGTAGTTTTTTAAGTTTTGAATTTTCTGGTCTGCTATTTTACTACTTTCATCATCTTCAAATTTATATATTAATTTATAATCTAATAATTTTGTTTCTTTTTCCTCTTCTTGTATTTCAAAACCATCGAGGAGTTCTTTTTGCTCAATATTATCTACAATATATTTCAAATATCTTTCTCCAAAATCATCATTTGTCGTTCCACCTTTTCTATATATAGTAAACTCTATTTTATTATATTTCCATTTAGTTGGCTTTACTTTATATATAATTTCTTTATCTCCTACTTCTCTTGATAATTCTTTTAGATTCATACTATATATATCTTCTATAATTCTGACCGGGTCATATCTTTGAAGTTGTTGTACATAATTTAATAAACTCCATATTAACGCTAGTCCAACTAAAGTACAAAAGAACAGAAACCATCCAATTATAATACTTCCTATAGTTTTATTTATTCTAAATATTAGTGTCTTTTTTCTTCCTTTGTGCATATCTCTTGACAGAGTTTCTAATTTCTTTTTATTTTCTTCTTCTTCATATTGATATTGTTTTATTTTTTGCTCTAATTCTTTTTCTTCTTCTGTCATGTTTTTCCCCTTTTATAATAAATTTATATTTTTTTACCTATATAATAATTTTTCTTACCTCTTTTGATTACTATATATGTATCTTCTATAAACATATCATCTGTTATCATAGTATCTAATGCTTTTTCTCCATTAATTGATATTGCTCCATTTGATATAAATTCTCTTGCTTCTCTTTTACTTGAAGCAGCTCCTAATGTAACTAACATATCTACTAACCCGACATTGCTTTGAACTTCTTTAATATCTTGCTCATTAAATAAGTCTTTTATATCTTGTTTTGACATTTCTTTAAATTTATTGTTAAATAGGTTTTCTGCTAATTTTTCTGCTTTTTCGTATTCTTCTTTTCCATGTAAAAATGTTATTATTTCTCTTGCCAATGCTTTATGTGCTTCTCTTAATTCAGGATGTTCATTGTTTTTCTTTTCTAGTTCTTCTATTTCTTCTTTTGATAAAAATGTATATATTTTTAAATAATCTATTACCATAGAGTCTTCTACATTTACAAAAAATTGGTATAATTTATAACTTGATGTTTTTTCTTTATTTAACCATAATGCATTTCCTTCACTTTTTCCAAATTTTTTGCCTTGTGAATCTGTTACTAGTGGCATTGTAAATCCATATACTTCATCACCTGTTGCTCTTCTTATTAAATCAATTCCTGCTGTAATATTTCCCCATTGGTCTGAACCTGCACATTGTAAATCTACATTTTTATGTTCATGCAAATATTTAAAGTCTAATGCTTGTAATATCATATATGAAAATTCTGTGTATGTTATTCCTGATTCTAATCTTCTTCTTATTATGTCTTTATCTAACATATAATTTACATTGAAGTATTTTCCGTAATCTCTTAAAAAATCTATTACATTTATATCTTTATACCAATCATTATTATTTACTACTTCAAATCCAAATATATCTTCTACTTGTTTTTTTAATGCTTCAAAGTTTTTTCTGACTTCTTCTTTACTTATCATCGCTCTTTCTGTTGTAGGTTTTGGGTCTCCTATCATTCCTGTTCCTCCACCTACTAATAATATTGGATGATGTCCAGCATCTTTTAATCTTTTTGATATTAAAAAACTTGATAAATGCCCTACATGCAAACTGTCTGCTGTTGGGTCTGTTCCTATATAAAATGTCATTCCACCTTTATTTAATTTTTCTTCTAATTCTGGACTTGATATGTCTTTTATTAGTCCTCTCCATTTTAAATCTTCTACTAGTGTCATATTATTTTGCCCCCTTTTGCTTCTCCATTATACTATTTTTTTATTTATTTTTCAATATTATGTAATCACTTTTCAAATTATTTCTCTATATAATTGTTCCACTCTTTTTTCTAAATCTTCTATTCTTTCTGTTTTTTCTAAATCCTCATTTGGATAAACAGGTCTTAATATTTTTGCATGAATACATTTTTTTCTTTTGTATAATGCAAATATTCCTTCAGGTTCTACAAACTGGTATATTATTGGTACTATTGGACAATTTGCTTCTACCGCAATTTTGAATGCACCTTTTTTAAATGGTCTTATTTTTTCATAATATGGCCATAATGAACCTTCTGGATACATATGTATTGTTTTTCCATCTTTTAAAGCTTTTGTTATATTATCCAAAAATTGTTTCATATGTTTTGGTTGCTTTGGTATTGGTATTGCATATAACAATTTTATCAAATGGCGTATAAAAGGTATTTGAAAGTTTGATGCAAGTGTTGGAAAATACACTCTTTCAGGAAAATTTATTAAACCATTCATTGTACAATCCATTGGATGTATATGATTTGAAATTGTTACTTTTCCGCCTGCTACTTTTCTTAAATTATCTGTTCCTTCTACTTCGAATCCAAATAATACTCTATTTAATATCCATAAAATCGGTGTTGCTATAATACATAATAAATCTGATAAAATATTAAATATTTTATTATCATTTATATATTTATAATTGTCTTTTATTTCAAATTTTAAAGGTTCCCACATATGGAATATTTGTTCATCACCTTTTAAATCTATTTCCAATTCTTCATAATTATATTCTTTCATTTATTTCCTCTCTAAACATTTCTTCTATTTGTTCCATACTTTTTTCTATACTATATTTTTGTGCATTTTTTGCATATTCTTTTTCCATCTTATCTCTTTCTTTTTTATTATCTAACCAATATTCGATTTTTTTAGCTAATTGTTTACTATTTCCTGCTTCAAATGTACTTCTTTCATCTAATGCAAACTGACTTGTTGCAGATTTATCACTTTTTGCAATTATTGGAACTAAACCTGTTGCAATTGCTTCTATACATGATATTGCTTCTATTTCTGCATCAGAAGTATGTATATATAAATCAGTATATGCTAAAATTTCCTGTAATTGCTCTTTTTTGCAGAATTTAAATATTGGTTTATTTTTTAATGTTTCTCCTAATTTCTCATATGATTTTTGTTTTGGTCCTTTTCCTGCAAATATTAATTGTATTTTATCAGCATATTTTGTTTGTTTCACAGCTTCTATTAATACATCTTGTCTTTTTTCTCCTGATAGTCTACCTACCATTGTTAGTACTATTTTATCTTTTAATTCTTCTGGTTTTTCAGATTTTTTATATACCCAATCAGGCTCTATTCCATTTGATATTACATGTAGTTTTGCTTTATATCCATGTTTTTTTAATTCATTAGCAATAAATTGGCTTGGACAATGTATATGATTAAATTCATCAAAAAATACTTTTTTGAATAATGTATATATTGTATCATTTACTTTTTCTTTTTTTCCTAAACCAATTGTATATGTTATATTTTCTGGTTGTACATGAAATGCTGCTGTCATTGGTTTATTCATTTCTCTTGCTATTTTCATTCCTTTTATTGATAACCAAAATGGCATATAAAAATGTACAACTTCTGCCCATTTTATTGCTTCTCTTAATTTTTCTTCATCTGCTTTTGCAAATTCCATTCCTTGTGATGTTACTATTTTATTTACTATTGGTACTAGTTTGATTTTATCTACTGAATATTTTCCTTCTTCTTCTTTTCCAGTACTAATTACCCTTACTTCATGTCCTCTCTTTTTTAAGTTTGCTACAAATCTTCTTGCTGAAATTGTTGTTCCATTATTTGCTCCATCATATTGGTCTATTACTATTAATATTTTCATTTTTACCTCTTCTTTTTTAATTTTCTATTATATTTTAACATATTTTTTACTTTTCGTATATATTTTTTGTATAAAATTAAAAATTCTCCTACTCTGTGTGAGCAAGAGAATTCTATTTTAATTCTTTAATAGCATCTGTAGTAATTTTATCTTTATCAAAAATACTAATAATAAAAAGTGCAAAAATAGTAAGTGCAAAAGTAATGCCATAAACAAGTATGCTAAATTTCAAGTTTCCTTCTGAAAAATATTGACCAGCAATAGTAGAAGAAACAACAGAAGGCAATCTACAAAATGTTGAAATCAATATAAAATGTAATGGTTTAATTGGAAGTAAGCCACCAATATAAACAAGAATATCTTTAGGGACACCAGTTATTGCAAAAAGAACTGCAAAAATATATTCAAGTTTTTTTGGATTTTTAAAAATTTTACTATTTTCTATTTTATCAATTCTTTCTTTTTTAAAAGAATGGTATACAAATTTCTTACCATATTTTCTAACAAGTAAAAATAAAATTGTTGTAGTTAAAAAAACAGAAAATAAAATAAAAATTGTTCCACCAACTGCTCCATAACACATTCCTGCAAGAATTTCTAGTGGTTCTCCAGGTAATACCACTAGAAATATTTGTGCTACTTGTAAACCTAATAAAGTCAAAAATCCATATACTCCAGAATTATCTATTTTCTCTTTAAAAGCTGCTTGTCCATCTGGAGTATTTAAATTTTTCATTACAGGAAATAAATATGCAATAAGTCCAATTAATACAATTACTGATAATATTAATATTATTGTTTTTATAATTTTCATTTTTTTACTACTATTCATTTTATTCCTTTCTTCTTAAACAGTATTAAATATTAGTTCTACTTTAAATAAATCACCATCTAATTTTAAATTAAACTTTCCATTTTGTAATTCTGTCAAGTTTTGTGCTATTGATAATCCTAATCCGCTTCCTTCTGTATTTCTTGATTTGTCTCCCCTAACAAATCTTTGCATTAATTCATCAGCTGATATGTTTAGCCTATCTTTTGAAATATTTTTAATTTCAATTATCACATTAGGGAAATTTGGGGACAGTCCCGTTTTTTCATTTTGGGAAATTTGGGGACAGACCTTTAAGTCTATATATACTCTTGAATTATTTTGAGCATATTTTGCAATATTACTAAATAAATTTTCTATAACTCTATACATATATCTACTATCTGCCATAATATTTATTTCCGCTTCTTTAGCATCTATTATAACATCTAAATTATTGTTTTTAAACTTATCAGCAAATTCGCCAATAGCTTGATTTATTAATTCAACTATATTTATTTTTTCCAAATTTAGAGAAATATTACCTGTTGAAACTTTTGATGCTTCAATTAAATCTTCTGTTAATTTTTTTAATCTCTGTGATTTATTATCTAATATTTCTATATACTCTTTTGCCTTTTCATTTTCTATTTTTTCTTTTTTCAATAAATCTACATAGTTTATTATTGAAGTTAATGGTGTTTTTATATCATGAGAAACATTTGTAATCAATTCTGCTTTTAATCTTTCACTTTTCATCCTGTCTTGAATTGCATTTTCAATTCCTTCTGAAACATCATTTATATAATTTACTGTATCTCTAAATTCTGGTATATAGTTTTCTGTATTAAGTTTTTCTTGATTATTTCCATTATTTATATCTTTTAATTTGTTTTCTATTTCAGCATATTGTTTACCTATTTTTAATGTTTTATATACCATAAATGCAAACAAAGCACCACTTAAAACAAATGTTAAAAAACTAATCCTAAATGCTAATAACAAAAAGAGCATAATTCCTGCGACTACTATCCAAGAAGCAAGTATTTTAGTTTTTAAACTACTCGAATATCTTATATTTCCTTTAATTCTATCATATTCTTGTTTTACTAGAATACATAATCTTCCTACTAAGGTTGTTTTCCAAAACATTTTTGCTTTTATACGTTTAATCATAGTATGTAAAGTTATCATTGTCAATATATAAAATACAAAATAAACTGTTATAAGTACAGATATTATTAAATTTATTTGTGTTTCTGTAAAATCAAGTATATTTAATAATGCAATAGGCAAACATGCTATCATCATATACATAAAAAATATAATTTCTAATGGTATTCTATCAAAGTCATTTAATGAAATTCCTTGAACACCTTTTTTATGTCCAATTGCTATAATTAAATATAATATTATTAATAAAATAAATACTGCAGAAATAGGTATTATTGTATATATGTAATTTTCATAAGGTTCTAATTGTTTTAATATATTTGCAATTGCCACAATATCAAAACTTCCATCAAATTCTTCTACATATGAACTATAAATTTCAAAATCATTAATTGATGTTGTTATATATTCTCCTGTTGTTAAATCATATATATTCTTTTCGAACTGATAATAATATCGTAATCCTATTGATTGTATGATTTCTGAATTTGTTTGAATTTGCCCATCTATAACATTTAAGTATTTTTTATTTGTGTCTTGTCCTATATAATCTTTTATTTCTTGTATTGTACTAGTATTTGATGTTAAATCTACATTTGTTACTGCTTTATTATCATAGATTACTAAAAAGTATTTTTCTTTAACATCTACAGCAGAATTTTCTGTATAATATATAGTTGTTGAATTATCTTCTATCCTTTCTGAAATTGAAATATTATCATCAACTAGTTTTTTTGCATAATTTGCTATTTCATTCATATATATTCTTACAAAATCTTCTGACTGAAAATATTTTCCTTCATTATAATATATAGAATCTTTAGATGTTATATATATTATTGAAACAATAAGTGTTACTATTAATATTGGTAATAATATATGACATATTATTTTTAGTAATCTATTTTCTCTCATTTCTACATCCTCCACTATTCTTCAAAATTTTCTATTTTGTATCCTACTCCCCATATAACTTTTAAATATTTTGGTTCTTTTGGATTTATTTCAATCTTTTCTCTTATATGTCTTATATGTACTGCTATAATGTTTTCTGCTGCAAAACTTTCTTCTTCCCATACATTTGTATAAATTTCTTCTATTGAAAATACTTTGCCTTTGTTTTTAGTTAAAAATTTTAGTATATTATATTCTGTTGGAGTTAATTTTACTGAATTTCCTTCTACTGTAACTTTTTTTAGAGCATCATTTATAACAAGTTCTCCTGTTTTTATTATTTCTTTTCCTTGTGCTTCTTGTATTGTTCCAAATTGTGTATATCTTCTTATTAATGCATTAACTCTAGCTATTAATTCTACTGGATTAAATGGTTTTGTTACATAATCATCAGCACCACAATTTAATCCATTTATTTTATCAATATCTTCTGATTTTGCTGATAACATTATTACAGGTATTTTTTTGTCTTTTCTTATTTCTTCTAGTGTTTCTAATCCATCTTTATTTGGCATCATTATATCTAATATTACAAGTTGTATATCATTTTCTTTTAATATTTTTAATGCCTCATTTCCGTCATATGCTTTAAATATTTTATAATTTTCTTTTCCTAAATATATTTCGATTGCTTTTACTATTTCTTTATCATCATCTACTGCTAATATATTGTACATTTTTTGTTTCCTCCCTTTTATGTTTCTATTATAACAAATTTTTATTAAGAAATAATAGAGAATTTATTAAATTTTTCTTAAATTTTGACATTTTTATAAAGGCCACAAGCTTGTTGCGACCTTTTTCTTTATATATTATCTTTCCTAATTGTTTCAATTATATTTTGTTTGTTTATTTTACTTAGTGAATATCTCATAATAATTCCAACAATAACCATAATAAATATAATTGCTATTAGTATAGGCACTACTGGAAAAGCATATTTTAATGCATTTGTTGCTTCTGCACCATTTCCAACTCTAAAAATCCAATAAGATAATCCAATTCCTAGTATACAACCTATTAATAAAGATTTTACACCATAGAATATACTTTCTAGATTAATCATTTTATTAAATTCTTTTTTAGTCATACCAATAGATTTTAACATTGCAAATTCTTTACTTCTTAAATTCATATTTGTTGTAATTGTATTAAAGATATTTGTTACACCTATTAATGTTATAACTGTTATAAATCCATATAAGAAAATTGAAATTAACAATATTATTCTTTTATTATTATCTATTTCTTCTTGATAATTTGTAAGAGATAGCTTATAATTTCTGTTTTCTTGTGCATCATATTCTTTTTCTATATTTTCACATAATTGATATGGGTCTTCTGAATATATCTGTACTCCGTAATTATTATAATTGTTTCCTAATTTTTCTACTAGTTTATCACTTATAATAAATGTTCCTAAATTACTATAAGTATTTCCTATTCCAAATGGAGTTTCTTCAGTAATTTTTAATACTGGTAAACTAAATTCTTCTCCTGTATCTTCTAGAGTAAATTTAATCTCATCTTTTTCTTTTAAATTAAGTGTTTCGATTTTTTCAGAATGCTCTGTTTTTTCATTATAAAGTGTATTATATGAATTATTTATATAAATAAATCCATTTTCATAATCTTCTGGTTTTCCACCTAATTTTTTTACATAATCATTAAATGCCCAATCTCCTATAGCCATAATATCTAAATATTCTTCACCAGTATTTTCAACTTCATTTAGTTCTCTATTCTTTTTATAATCATCTGTATAGTATTTTTCCATATCTGATGATTTTGCAAATATATTTCTTATTATTGAATATTTTTCTATATTATATTGCTCTATAATTTTTTTATAATCTTGATATATTTCATCATTATAATCTTCATTTTCATTTGAGAATCTTAAACTTACATTATATTCTTGGTCTTTATAATATACTCCTGTCATATCAATCATATATTCTATAAATGATGATAATGCTATAAATATTGTTATACTTACAACTAAAGATATAACAGTTGTTCTATATTTCTTTTTGTTTCTTTTTAAATTTTTATATGCAATGTCTCCACCAATTCCGAAAAGCTTTTTTTATAATCTTTGGAGATTTCACTTTTTTAGATTTTATTTTAATATCTTCATTACTTCTTATAGCTTCAATAGGTGATACTTTACTTGCTTTTCTTGCAGAAAATATACATGATAAATATATCGTAACAAATCCAAGTACGACACTTAAAAGTATAGCTACTAGTGGTACTCTAAATACAAATGTAATGTCACTTGCAAATAATCCTTCACCTATTAGTAATGTTGTTATTTTGATTAACACAAATGTTGCTAAAACACCACAAATTATTCCAATTGGAATTCCAATTAAACCTAATATTAATCCTTCAAATAATACATTTTTCTTAATTTGTTTTCTTGTTGCTCCTATACTTGCAAGCATTCCATATTGTTTCATCTTTTCTGTTATAGAAATTGCAAAACTGTTTCTTATTACAAATACACTTGATACTATTATTATTCCAATTACAATTGCAACTAAACTATACAATACTTGTAATGTTTCTTCTGATTTTGTTACTCCTGACCATCTCATTAATTCTGAATTTATATGTGTATTTATATATTCTCCTGAAGCTCCATCTAAATATGCAGTTTGCTGGCTGATTTCTTCTGTTACTTTATAAGTATTATTTATATTTTCATAAATTACAGAAATATTAGCATTTTCTCTTACTTGGTCTAATAATGTGATTATTGTAAATCCAGGTGCACTATAGTCTTCTATTTCCATATTTGGTCTTTCGATTTTTCCCACTACTGTATATTCTTTTGTAAACATTTTTTCTAAATGTTCTTCTACATAATCATCATCAAATTCTGCATCTTCTGGATTGTTATATGGATTATTTTGATTTAATTCATATCCATCTGCTATTCTTTTGCTTATGTCTAATGTTATTTTATCTCCAATTTCATAATTTACGCCACCATTTGTTTCAATGTAATCTGAAATAATTATTTCATTGTTATTTTCAGGCATTCTTCCTTCTAATAATTTTAATCCATAACTGTTTAATGCTGTTTTATCAAATTCCATCAAATGTAAATATGGTTTATATTTGTTTATACTTCCTTCTAATTTAGCATATCCAACATCTTGTGTTATAAAGTAACTTTCTACATTTCTATTTTGCATTATATATTTTTGGTCTTCTTTTTTTACATTAAAAAATGTTGCATGATAATTTCCATCTGATTGTTTTGCATGTTCTATTAATGTAGCTTGAAAGCTTGAAAATACACCTGCTACTGCACATATTAATGCTGTTGATAATATTATTCCTATTATTGTAACAGTTGTTCTCTTTTTATTTAATTTTAAACTTTTTATTGTAAATTTATTTAATATATTCATTTTGCCACCTTCTTTCCTTTAGTTTTTTTCATCTTTTATAATTCTTCCGTCATCTATTGTTATTATTCTATCTGCCTCTAATGCAATTTTTTCATCATGTGTTATAACTATTACTGTTTGATTATATTTTTTGTTTGATAATCTTAATAATGATATTATTTCTTCTGAAGCTTTGCTATCTAAGTTTCCTGTTGGCTCATCTGCAAGCATTATTGCTGGACTATTTATTATTGCTCTTCCTATTGATACTCTTTGTTGTTGACCTCCTGACAATTCATTTGGTAAATGCTTTCTTCTATTTTCTAGTTTTAATGTTTTTAATAGTTCTTCTAATTTGTTTTTGTCTACTTCTTTTCCATCTAATTCACATGGTAATGTAATATTTTCTTCTACATTTAGTATTGGTATTAAATTATAAAATTGATATATTAATCCTACTTGCCTTCTTCTAAATATTGCTAAATTTTCATCATTTAATGTGTATATATCTTTTCCATCAATAAATACTTTTCCACTTGTTGGTCTATCTACTCCTCCTAGTAAATGTAGCAATGTGGATTTACCACTTCCTGATGCTCCTACTATTGCTAAAAATTCACCTTTTTCTACTGAAAATGATATTCCATCTACTGCTCTTACTTCATTTTCTCCCTTTCCATAGATTTTAGTTAAATTTTCTACTCTTAAAATTTCCATATTTCCTTTTCTCCTATTTTAAAATTTAGGTTTTAAAACGGCTCTACCTATAACCTGATTATATATTACTTTTCTAAAGTGACTTTTAAGTGACAAAAATAAAAAAGCAAGGAATTTTTTCCCTGCTTTATACAAATCCCATTTTGTTAGGTTGTAACAGTGTAGATATATCTTCTAATCTCAAATATTTTTTCTTTTTATATTTTCTAAATAAGCCTTGATATTCAAGATTAAGTCCTTCTAATTCTTTAAAATTTTCTGGTCTTATAATATCTGGCAAATAATTAATCGGAACTCCTGAAAATCTTAATACATGTCGTACAAATTCAGCACAATAAAATGAATTTTTTCTTCTAATCTGTTTATTTATACTAACAAAAAATAATCCTTTTACATTAAATCTATATTTTTCTTTATTTTCATTAAAATAATTTATTCGTTGTTTTAGCTTTTCATATTGTTCATCTTCTACAAATAATGAATATACATTTGCTCGTGTTTTCTTAAATCTTTTATATGTTCCTTTATTTGGTTCTTCATGAACAAATCCGCCCCAAAATGGATTATATGGATGAAGTCTTCCAAAACTATACATTTGAGTTAAGTCAGCATCTAATGCAATAGATACATGTGAAAATTCATCTTTTGTATATGATTTTATTATATTTGATAATGTTGTTCCTGTATGTGACAAGATTATATAAATTTTTTTCATTTTATCCCCTTTCAAATTATATTCTACAATATTTTAAGTATTTTGTAAAGTTACATTTTTGTAATAATTTATTTATATTTTTTTATTATTGTTATTATAACATATTTTTTAACAGTTTTTTCGTTTTTAATAATATCTTAATATTTTTTTACATGAATATACCCAATAGAGATTTTCTATTGGGCTAATTTTTCTATATTTCCTATTAAATATAATGGTATATTTATTAACCATTCTTCTTTTTTAAAATTTGACATTGAAGTTCTTACATTTATTTTTGTATTATATTTTTGTACAAAGCTTTTTAAACTCTTAGATTGTAAGTTTTCACTTGATTTTACTTCAATTGGAATATTATTTCTTCCAATTTGAATAATATAGTCAACTTCTGATGTTCCTTTTTCAGAAGACCAATAAAATACTGGCGAATCTACATTTGTTTTTAATTCTGTTAAAACATATTGTTCTGTTAATGCTCCTTTAAATTCTACAAATATGTCATTTCCTTCTATTATTGTTTTTGCATCTAGTTTTGCCATAGCACATAATAATCCTACATCTAATAAATATAATTTGAATGCATTAAAGTCTTGATATGCTGATAATGGTATTTTACAATCATTTACTCTATTTACTTGATAAATTAATCCACAGTCTATAAGCCATGATAGCGCCAATTCATATTCTCTTGCTCTTGCCCCTTCTTTTACTAAGCCATATATAAATTTTTTATTTTCTTTTGCTAATTGTGTAGGAATATTATTCCAAAGTTGTCTTATTCTTGGTACTACATTGTTTGGCGCATGCTTAGAGAAATCCTGTTCATATGCTTGTAATAACACTTCTTGTTTTTTTCTAACTTCATTAAAATCTTTATTTTTTATATATGTTTCTACTACTTCAGGCATTCCTCCTATATACATATATTGCTTCAAATATATTTTTAATTTATCTGAAAATACTGTTATCAAATTTATGTCATTTTTATTAATTAAATCTATTAGAGCATCTTCTCCTAAAGCTTTTAAAAATTCTTTAAAATTAAGAGGATATAAATCAAGAAAATCTACTTTTCCTACTGGAAAAGATGTTCCTTGGTGCATTGCAACTCCTAATAAAGAACCTGCTGTTATTATATGGTATTGATTTGCATTTTCATAAAAATATTTTAATGATGTTACAGCCTTCGGACATTCTTGAATCTCATCAAAAATTATTAGTGTGTTTTCCGCTTCTATATTTACTCCTGATTCTATTTTTAATCCTTGTATTATTCTATCTATATCAAAATCTCCTGAAAATAATTGTGCCATTCTACTATTATCATCAAAATTTATATATGCACATTTTTCATAATTTTTTTCTCCAAATTCTTTCATTAACCATGTTTTCCCTACTTGTCTTGCACCTCTTATTATTAAAGGTTTTCTAGTATCTGAATTTTTCCACTTCTTTAATTCTTCTATTTTATATCTATACATTTATATCACCTCTTTTTTCATATATTAATTATATAACAAAAAATCACAAAAGTCAAACGACTTTTGTGATTACTTACACATTTTTCGAAGGACTTTTGTGTAAAACTTACACATTTTTCAAACGACTTTTGCGATTTTATATTGTTAATTCATTATTTTTACAATCAACAACAACTGTTGTATTAGGCAAAATCTCTTGTGTTAAGATTTTTCTAGCAATTAATGTTTCAAGTTTCTTTTGAACAAATCTTTTTAAAGGTCTTGCACCATATACTTCATCATAGCCATTATCTATTAAATAATCTTTTGCTGATTGAGTTAATTCTAGTTTTATATTTTTATCTACCAAACGTTTTTGTAAATCTTCAATTAATAAATCTAATATTTTTGAAATTTCATTTTTACGAAGCGGTTTATAAAATACAATTTCATCTAGTCTATTTAAAAATTCTGGTCTAAAACTTTGTTTTAAAAGTGTTGAAACTTTTTCTTTTGCCTCTTCTGAAATTTCTCCATTATCTTGTATTCCTTCTAATATATAGTCTGAACCTAAATTTGATGTTAAAATTATTATTGTATTTTTAAAATCTACGGTTCTACCTTGTGAATCTGTTATACGTCCATCATCAAGTACTTGAAGTAAAATGTTGAATACATCAGGATGTGCTTTTTCAATTTCGTCAAATAATACTACCGAATATGGTTTTCTTCTAACAGCTTCTGTAAGTTGTCCTCCTTCTTCATATCCAACATATCCTGGAGGTGCACCAATTAATCTTGATACAGAGTATTTTTCCATATATTCAGACATATCTATTCTTATTATATTATGCTCATCATCAAATAAGCTTTCTGCAAGTGCTTTTGCAAGTTCTGTTTTTCCTACACCTGTTGGACCTAAGAACATAAATGAACCTATTGGTCTACGTGGGTCACTTATTCCTGCTCTTGAACGCATTATTGCTTCTGATACTTTTTCTACTGCTTCATCTTGACCAATTACTCTTTTATGAAGTATTTTGTCTAGATTTAATATTTTTTCTCTTTCACCTTCCATAAGTTTTGCAACTGGTATTCCTGTCCATCTTGATATTATTTTTGTTATTTCTTCTTCTGTAACTTTATTTCTAAGTAATCCTTCTTCTTTACTTTTTTCTGCTTCTTGTTCTTCTATTTCTAATTGTTTTTGAAATTCTGGTAATTTTCCATATTTTAATTCTGCTGCTTTATTCAATTCATAATTTCTTTCTGCTTGTTCTATTTGAGCATTTACTTGTTCAATTTCTTCACGTAATTTTTGAACTTTTCCTATTGCTTGTTTTTCATTTTCCCATTTTGCTTTCATTCCATCAAATTTGCTTTTTAATTCAGCTTTTTCTTTTTGAATATCTGCTAATCTTTGTTTAGACATTTCGTCTTTTTCTTTTGATAATGCTGTTTCCTCTATTTCTAATTGCATTATTTTTCTTGATACTTCATCTAATTCTGTTGGCATTGATTCCATTTCAGTTTTTATCATACTACATGCTTCATCTATCAAATCTATTGCTTTATCTGGTAAAAATCTGTCTGATATATATCTATGTGATAATGTAGCAGCAGCTATTAATGCATTATCTGAAATTTTAACACCATGATATACTTCATATCTTTCTTTTAATCCTCTTAATATTGATATTGTATCTTCTACTGATGGTTCATCTACCATTACTGGTTGGAAACGTCTTTCTAATGCTTGGTCTTTTTCTATATATTGTCTATATTCATTTAATGTTGTTGCTCCTATACAGTGTAATTCTCCTCTTGCTAGCATTGGTTTTAATAAGTTTCCTGCATCCATTGCTCCATCTGTTTTACCTGCTCCAACTATTGTATGAATTTCATCAATAAATAAGATAATCTTTCCTTCACTTTTCTTAACTTCTTGTAATACTGCTTTTAATCTTTCTTCAAATTCTCCTCTATATTTTGCTCCTGCAACTAATGAACCCATATCTAATGAAAAGATTGTACAGTCTTTTAGTCCTTCTGGTACATCTCCTCTTACTATTCTTAATGCTAATCCTTCTGCTATTGCTGTTTTACCTACACCTGGTTCTCCTATTAAACATGGATTGTTTTTTGTTTTTCTTGATAATATTCTTATTACATTTCTTATTTCTGTATCTCTTCCTATTACTGGGTCTAATTTTTGCTCTCTTGCTAGAGCTACTAAGTCTTGACCATATTTTTTAAGTGCATCATATGTGCTTTCTGGATTATCAGTTGTTACTCTTGTATTTCCTCTAACACTTGATAATGCTTTTAGAAATTCATTTTTAGTAATATTATGACGTCTTAATATTTCTTTTACATCTTTATTTGCATTATCAAATATTGATAACATTATATGTTCTACTGATACATATTCATCTTTCATTTTTTTGGCAATTGTTTCTGCATTTGCAAGTACAATATCTACATCTTGTGATACATATATTCCGTCATTTTGTCTTGCTCCTCCTATCATTTTAGGTTTGTCCTGTATGTTTTTTCTTACATCCTCTTCAAAATTTTCTTCTGAACCGATTTTCTTAATTAATTCTTTTATTAAGCTATTCTCTTGTTCTAATAATGCTAATATTATATGTTCTTGTTCTACTTGTGAATTTTGGTTTTCTATTGCTATATTTTGTGCATTTTGTATTGCTTCTATTGATTTTTGTGTAAATTTTTGAATATTCATATTAACCCCTCCTTTATGAATATATTAAAAGCACAGTTCTGTCATAGAATGTGCCTCTTTTTTTCTTACATATAATATTATAATACTTAATTTTAGCAATGTCAATAGGAGAGTGCTAATTTTTAAAATTTTTTCTATTTTATTAAAATTTCACAGTTAATATCTGCATTCAACAATTCTTTAAACTTTATTCCATCATCTTTATTTCCTACAATACATCCATAATGAGTTGGTATTGCTAATTGGGGTTTAATTGTATTTATTAAATTTGCCGCTTCTTCATATGTCATTGTATATGTTCCTCCAACAGGAACTAATGCAATATCACATTTTACTTGTTTGTTTTCTGGTGTTATATCAGTATCTCCTGCTATATAATATTTTTCATCTTCTATTTCTAATATATAACCTACCCATTGTTTTTCTTTTGGATGAAAATGTTTATTTATATTATATGCTGGTATAGTTTTAATTTTTATTCCCAATATTTCATATTGTTTATTTGGTTCTACATATATTACTTCTTTTGCATTTATTCCAACCTTCATTGTTTTTGGAGCTACTATCACAGTATTTTCATTTATTACTTTTTTGATATCTTCTTCTGAATAATGGTCATAATGGTCATGTGTTATTAATATTAAATTTGCATCATTTTGTTCTTTTTCAATTCTAAATGGGTCAATATATATTGTTTTTCCTTTTATTATTTTTATTGAACTATGGCAATTTATTTCTATCATAATATACCTCCTAATTTGTATGAATTATAACATAAGTTATCTTATTTGAAAAGATATTTATTTCAAGAAAATAAAAATATAACAAGAATAAAAAATAATATTTGACATATAATAAAATATGTGCTATTATAATTATAGCAATTGCAAAGGTCACGTAACTAATTGCATTAAAAAAGACTAGAAAGCCCGTAAAAACTTTTCTAGTCTTTTTTGTTATGCTATTTACTTAAATGTTTTACAATATAGTAAATCAATATAAGCTTTAGCAAGTCTATTAGGTCACGCACTAATTAGCACCTCCTTTCTACCTTTCAGTAAAAGGATATTGATATTATAGGTCTGTTTAATACTATTGTCAATAATTTTATCGTAAATTATTGGTGAATTTAATTATGCCTAAATTTGTCTATTTATAAAATTATTTTTACTCCTATTAAATATAATAAGTCTACAGCTTGAAATTGATTTATACTTGCTCCTCTTATGTCTTCAATTGAAACTGCTATTCCTTCTATTATACTTTCTGATAAATCTATATTTTTTAAACTTGTTTTAAAGATTTGAGCCTGTGTTAAATCTGCCTTTTTAAAATATATGTTTTTTAAATTATTTTCTTGAAAATTACTATTTCTCAATACTGTATTTTCGAATAATACATTTTCCATACTTGTCATTGACAAATTAATATAATTTGCGTTTGTTTCTTTAAATGTTACATTATATAATCTTGCTTCTGCAAAACTTCCTCCAGTTATTTTACAATTATTAAATTCACATCTTACAAATATACAATTTTCAAATGATGTATTAGAAAAGTTACAGTTTTCAAATATTACATCTGTAAATGTACCTTTTTCTATTTTGCTTTTTGTTATTTCTGCATTTGCAAATTTCGTTCCTTCTATTTCAACATCATATATTTCTACTTCTTCTATATTTATATTTTCTATCTGCTTATTTTCTATTCTATCTTCTTCAATTTCTTCTAATAACTTATTCGTTTTTATTAAATTGTTATTTTTTCTTGGTTTTACTATATTCATATTTTTATCCACCTTGTATGAATGCATTATAACATAAGTTATTTTATTTGAAAAGATGTTTATTATTTTTATTTTTGCAAACAAATGTATTGCTTTCTATATAATAATATGATATTATAATAGTATTGAATGTTTCGTATATGTTAGGAGGTATTATTTTGGATATATATTCTCAAAATGTTTATGAAGTAATTGAAAATAATATAAAAAAATATGTTTTAATTGTTTATAATATTTCTAAAAATCATTATGTTGGTTTATCTATTCATAGTACAAACTTAAATAATTTCTTATATATTGAATCTATAAATAAATATATCGATATTGAAAGTTTAAAAGAATATAGTAGAGCAAATATTAAACGGTTTGGTATATGTAAAAGGAAAATTTTTAAAAATTGTTCATAAAGATTTTAATTTGATTTTAGAAAAATTAAAAGAGTCTTTACTAGATAAACTAGGAAATGAAATTGATTATAAAAATATTGAAGACATAAAATATTTAAAATGGTGCTATGATAAGCTAATATTAGAAAATAAAGATATTAATGTTTTTTCTTTAAAGCCAAGATGTGTTTGTTGGGTAGATTTTGGTCAAAATATAGGTTCAGAATTGAGAAAATTAAGACCAGCTATTTTATGGCGTTCTTCTTCAGATAAAAAAATGTGGACAGTTATTCCGTTAAGTACTAAATGTTATAATGATAAATATTATTTTCATTGTGATATAAGTTTACCTTACAGTACTGCTAAATTAGAATCTCTAGCAAATTTTAGTTATAAAAGAATTAGAGAACCATTTTTTTATAACAAAAAAATTGCTTATTTATCAGATGAAGATTATAAAAATATTTTAAAATCATTAAGAAAATATTATACTTTTGATAATTAATTTTAGAAAAATTATTGACTATTATAAAAAAACATATTATAATATAATTACATTTAATTGTTGCACATCTTAAGATGTGGAAGTTGTTCTTCAAAGACTAGGTTAAACCTAGTCTTTGCTTATGTAATATTATTTATTTTTTTGCATATAATATAATTACATTTAATGTTGCACATTTAAATGTGGTTAATTCGTTTATAAACGCAAAAACTCCCTCTTTTTAGAGGGGGTTTTTATATAGTTTTTATAATATCTTTTACGACTTCTCCTGCTATAATTAGTCCTGCAACTGAGGGAACAAATGATATGCTTCCTAAAATCTTTCCAGTCTCTTCATGTTTTATTGGCTTTTCTTTAGAATATACTACTTTTAATTTTGATATTCCTCTTTCTTTCAACTCTTTTCTAAGTATCTTACATACTGGGCAAACTGAAGTTTCATAAATATCTGCTACTTCAAACATTTCTGGTTCCAATTTATTCCCTGTTCCTGTTGCTGATATAATTCTAACATTTTCATTATTTGCTTTCTCGATTAATTTTAATTTGCTTGTCATTGTATCAATTGCATCTACTATATAAGTATAACTATTATCTATTATATTTATTTCTCCACCTTCTATTTCATCTGGTTTATAAGTTTCTACTATTGCATTTTGATTTATATCTAAAATTCTATCTTTCATTACATCAATTTTGTATTTTCCTAAACTTGAATGTGTTGCTTCAATTTGTCTATTAATATTAGTTATATCAACTACATCATTATCTACTAATACTAAATGTCCAATTCCAGCTCTTGCTAATCCTTCTGCCACAAATGAACCAACTCCACCAATTCCAAATATTGCAACTTTCGCTTTTTTTAGTTTTTCTAAACCTTCTTTTCCAATTAATAATTCTGTTCTTGAAAATTGTTCTAACATGTTCTATCCTTCCAATAAAGTAATACTATTATTTTTTAAGCTTTTTTGTACATCTATAACTCTTTGGTTTGAAGAACCTCTCCATTCTAATTTTGGATTATGTAATTCATCTTTATATTGACCATCGACTAGAACATCTATATAGTTTAAGACTTCTTTATCTTTTAGGTCTTTATCAAATTGAAATCCTGACCATACCCAAATATTTTTATTTGGGTATGTTTCTTTGAATTTCTTACATAATTCTGTTGTTCCTTCTATATTTACAGGATTTAATGGTTCTCCTCCTAATACTGATAATCCTTCTATATTTTCATTTGCACAAATTTCAATTACTCTATTTATTGTATCTTCATTAAATTCTTTTCCACCTTTAAAATCATGTGTCTCAGGATTAAAACAGTTTTTACAGTTAAATGTACATCCTTGCATAAATATTGATGCTCTTACACCTGGTCCATTTGAAATATCCATTTTTCTAATTTTATTGTATCTCATTTTCTTCTCTTCTTTCTAATCATCTTTATTATCTATATGTAATACTCTTTCTTTTATTTCTTGTGTTCTTCCTTTGTTCCAGAAATTACTTCCTATATAACCACATGTTCTTCTTGCTACATTTAATGTGTTATGGTCTCTATTACCACAATTTGGACAATACCATTCTAAATTATCATCTATTAGTATTTCTCCATCAAAACCACATTTTTGGCAATAATCTGATTTTGTATTTATTTCTGCATACATTATATTATCATAAATAAATTTGATAACTTGAATTACAACTTCTAGGTTATTTTGTAAATTAGGTGTTTCTATGTATGATATTGCTCCACCTGGACTTAGTTTTTGAAATTCGCTTTCTAGTTTTAATTTTGTAAATGCATCTATTTCTTCAAATACTGGTACATGATATGAATTTGTTATATAGTTTTTATCAGTAATTCCTTCTATTGTACCAAATCTTGATTGTAAGCATTTTGCAAATTTATATGTTGTTGATTCAATTGGTGTTCCATATACACTATAATCTATGTCTTCTTTTTGTTTCCATTCATTACATTTATCATTTAATTTTTGCATTACTTCTAATGCGAATTTTTTACCTTCTCCTCCATCTGTATGGCTTTTTCCTGTCATATATTTTACGCATTCATATAAACCTGCATATCCTAATGAAATTGTTGAATATCCATGGTGTAATAATTCATGTATTGATTCTCCTTCATCTAATCTTGCTAATGCTCCGTTTTGCCATAAAATTGGTGCTACATCACTAGTTGCTTTACTTAATCTTTCATGTCTTATTTTTAATGCTTTATGACATAATTCTAGTCTTTCATCAAATATTTTCCAGAAGATTTCTTTATCTTTTCCTGATGATAATGCAACATCTGGTAAGTTTATTGTTACAACACCTTGGTTAAATCTTCCATAATATTTTCCTTTACCTTTTACATAGTTTTTAGCTTTTGCTATATTTCCTAAACTATTTGTTCTATCAGGTGTAAGGAATGAACGACATCCCATACATGGATAACATTCTCCATCTCCATATTCATTTTTCTTTAATTCTTTCATTACTTTTTCTGAAATATAGTCTGGAACCATTCTTTTTGCTGTACATTTTGCTGCTAATTCTGTTAAGTACCAGTATTTGCTATCTTCATGTATATTGTCTTCTTCAAGAACATATAAAAGTTTTGGGAATGCTGGAGTTATATATACACCTTTTTTGTTTTTAAATCCTAATATTCTTTGTTTTAAGAATTCTTCTATTATCATTGCTAATTCATCTTTGTATTCGTCTGTTTCTCCTAAATACATATTTACTGATAGGAATGGTGCTTGACCATTTGTGTTTGTCATTGAATTAACTTGATAATTAAATGTTTGTACCCCATCTTCAACTTCTTTTCTTGTGTCTTGTTCTGCGAATTTTTTGCAATCAGCATCTTTTAAGTTTCTATCTTTATATTTTTTATAATATTTTTCATAACTATATCTTACAAATGGTGCTAAGTGTGAAAGTGAAACTGTTGCTCCTCCGTAACTTGATGATGTTACAGCAAGTATTATTTGTGTAGCAATTGTTGCAGCTGTTATAAATCTATGAGGTTTTTCTATCATTACTCCATTTATCATTGTTCCATTTTGTAACATATCTTCTAAGTTTATTAATTCACAATTGTGTAATGCATTTTGTGCGAAATAATCTGCATCATGGAAATGTATTATTCCTTCATCATGTGCTTTTACTACATCTTCTGGTAATAAAAATCTCCTTGTTATATCTGTACTTGTTATTCCTGCTAAATAATCTCTTTGTGTTGTTACTACTGTAGCATTTTTATTTGCATTTTCAGTATTCCAATATTCACTTTCTCCTTCAATCAATTCTTTTATTGATTGGTCTGTTGTATTTGCTTTTCTTACTAATTCTCTTCTATAACGATATGTTATATATTTTTTTGCTAGTTGATATTTTCCAATTTCCATTAGCTTTTGTTCTATTATATCTTGTATATCTTCTACTAATATACGAGGTTTGTCTAATTCTACTATATAGTTTATTATTTCTTTTATTTGTTCTACTGTTGCCCTTTCTTTTCTTGATACCTCATTATTAGCCTTTTGTATTGCTGTTTTTATTTTTTCTTGATTAAATTCAACAATTGTTCCGTCTCTTTTTACAATTTTCATTTTTTATTACCCCTTTCTTTTTGATGTCTTTATCATACATTTGAAAATTATAAAAAACTGTTGCAATTGCAACAGTTTTTGAAATTATTTTTTTATATTTTTTAAATTCGCTCATCTCTAGTTTTACAAGTTTTATTACATTTTTGTTACATTAATATTACAAAAATATTACGGCAATTATTTTTCTAGTATTCTCTTTATTTCTTCATTTCTCTTAACTTTTTTTGTTGTTGTTTTTATAAGTTCTTCATCTGTTAAAATCATATTTTTAATATATTTATATGGAGGGAATGTTTTATTTATTTCTTTTATTTTTTCCCATATTATTTTTTTCAAATCTTCTTCTGACGCATCTGGATATTGTTCTTTTGCTACTTCTTTATTATATACAATTTTTACAGATAGTTTTACATCATTATCTTTATCTGGCATTCCATAAACTATACATTCTTCAACTATATCTAATCTATTTATAAGAATTTCTAATTCTTCTGGAAATACTTTTTTACCATTTTTTAAAACTATCATGTCTTTTCTTCTACCTGTAAGGAATAAATATCCTTCTTCGTCAAAATATCCTAAATCGCCTGTATAAAACCATCCATCTTTAATTACTTTTTTTGTTTCTTCTTCATTTTCATAATATCCTAGCATTACATTTGGTCCTTTTACACGCAATTCTCCAATTCCATTTTCATCTTTATCTACTATTTCTACTTCTACATTGTCCATTGGAAATCCTATTGAACCACTTTTTTTCTTTTTATAATTTTCAGCTGATATTACTGGTGCTGTTTCTGTTAAACCATATCCTTGAACTAGTTCAATTCCTAAATCATTAAATCCTTGTGCAACTCTTTTATCTAATGGTGCTCCTCCTGATATTATAAATCTCATATGTCCACCTAGAGCATCTAGTACTTGTTTAAACAATTTTTTTCTTATATCTATTTTGAATTTTAATAAGAAATTACTAATCTTTTTAGCTGTATTTATTAGTTTTGTTTTTCCTTGTTTTTCTACTTCTTTTTCTATATTTTTATATATTGCTTCTACAAGAAGCGGTACTCCTACAAATAGTGATACTTTATATTCTTTTAAATTTTGTGCAACATATCTTAGTCCATCTGGAAAAGCTGTTGCTACTCCTCTTGAAAGCATTACTATCATTTCTGTTGAACCAAATATGTGATGAAAAGGTAAAAATGCTAAATTTACGTCTGTTGGTAAAAAGTTTTCTACTAATAACATTGCATATACATTTGATGCAACATTATTTTGTGATAACATTACTGCTTTTGATTTTGATGTTGTTCCTGATGTAAATAATAATATTGCCATTTTATATGAATCTATTTTGGTGTCTGTATATTCTTTCTTTTCTTTTTTTGATAATTTTTCTCCTTCTGATTTTAAGTCCCAAAAGTTTTTATATCCTTCTATTTTACTCATGCATATATATTCTTGTAAATTTGTATTTCCTCTGTTTTTGATTTCATTTATATTGTCTATGTATTTTTCATCAAATACTACTACATCTGCTTTACTTCTTTCTAAACAGCTTTCTAGTTCATCTACTTGTAATTCTTTATCTAAAGGAACTGATACAATTCCTCCTAATATATTTGCTAAATGTGCCACAACCCATTCATATCTGTTTCTTCCTACTATTGCTATTCTTTTATTTTTAAATCCTAATTTATATAGTTTTGCTCCAAATGAGTTAATGTCTTCTAATAATTTTTTGTATGTTATGTTTTCATATTCAACTTCTTTTTCTTTTTTGTGTTTTATTATAAATGCTACATTATTAGCGAATTCTTTTGCTGAGTTGTATATTATTTCTTTTATGTTTTTGAATTCTTTTGCTTCAAAATATCTTTCTCTTTCCATTTTTTTCTCCTTTTCAATCTAGTTTTCGATACTAGATTATCATATAAAAAATATCTTGTCAATACACTGACTGTACTTTCTAATATTATATTCTTTATGAGTTTTTTTATTTACCTTTTAAAACAAAAAATATGGCTATATTTCAAGCCATATTTTATATTATTTCATATATTTAATTTCAAAAATTGTACCTTCATTTAATTTTGAAGAACAAGTAATATATCCATTATCTTTCTCTATAATACTTTTAGCAAGAGCAAGACCTATACCAACACTATTTTCTGAAGAATTTTTTCCTTTATAAAATCTTTCAAAAATATGTTTCACATCTTGTTGAGAAATCCCCACTCCTTCATCTCTAATAGTAATTTTAGTATAAAAGTTATTTTTAGAAAAATCAATATAAATGTTTTTATTTTCAGGAGTATGTTCTATGCAATTTTTCAAAATATTAGTAATAGCTTCTAATTGCCAATTATAATCTCCTATTAATTTCACATTTTCTTTTCCGGTAACAACTATGTTTTGTTGTTTAATATCAATAGGTATAGATAAATTATGAATAACATCTTCTATTAATTCTTTAACAACAATTTCTTTTTTTGTAAAAATTGCTGTATTTGAATCAAGTTTTGATAATTTAAGTAATGAAATTACAAGCCAGTTTATCCATTCAATTTGTCTATTAATTTCATGAATGAAAGCTTGTCTTGTACTAGCTTCCATATTAGGATTTTCTCTAATATTATCTAACATTATAGAAATAGAAGTTAGAGGAGTTTTTAGTTGATGAGAAATATCTTCAAGTGAAGTTTGTAAAGCCTTTTTATCTTTTATAGAATTATCAGCTTGTTCTTTTAACATTACAGTAATTTTATATAACTGATTTGTTAAATTGCTAAATTCATCTTCTGAATTTTCTTCTATTTTTAAATTATAGTTTTTATTACTAATTGCTTCAATATAATTTACAATTTCTTTAATTTTTTTGTTTTTTTTATTTTCATATATAATAATTATAACTAGTATTAAAACTGCAAAAGAAACTATAATTATTATATTTGTTATAATGTTTTTATGTCCTTCAAGACTTTTTATCACAGAAATCTCATTTATATCTATACCATATTTACTTAATATCTCAGAACCTTCTTTTATAGAATGAGCATCCATATTCAAAATTTCTAGTAAAATACTTTCATCAGTTTCTGGATATTTTTCTTTAATTTCTCCTAAAATATTTGCAACAACTATATTGATTTGTTTCTGTTCTTCTTTATTTTGTATATTTATAATAATAGAACTTAATATTATAACAAGAATTGTAACAAATATAATTGAAAAAAAGATTTTCTTATTTTTTAGTATATTCATTATTTTTCTACCACCTTATAACCTATTCCTCTAACAGTTTGAATTATTTTTCCTTCTTTATCATCTAATTTTTCTCTAATTCTCTTAATATAAACTGTTAATGTATTGTCATTTACAAAATTTCCTGCTATGTCCCATATTTTATCTAATATCTGTTCTCTTGTCACTAATATTCCTTTATTATTAAATAACATTACTAAAATTTTATATTCTAAACTTGTAAAAGTAATCTCTTCATCATCTTTTAAAACTTTTGCTGAATTAGTATCTATTGTAATATTTTTGCATTTAATAATATTTTTATTACTTATATCTTTTTCATATCTTCTTAATACACTATTAATTCTTGAAATTAATTCTCTTGTTCTAAATGGTTTTACAACATAGTCGTCTGCTCCCATATCTAGCCCTTGAACAATATCGGTTTCTTCATCTTTTGCAGTTAAAAATATTACTGGTTTATTTCCTTTTTCTTTTATTTCCTTACACAATTCATAGCCTTCCCCATCAGGCAAGGCTATATCTAATAAATACATATTAAATTCTTCTTTTTTCATTTTAGCTTTTGCTGTTACAACATTTTTTGCCGTTTCTACCTCAAAGTTTTCTTGTTCTAATGAATATTTTAAACCCATTGTTATTGTTTCATTATCTTCAACTAATAATATTTTTTTCATATTTTCCCCTTATATTTCTGTTATTTTCATATTATATTTATCTTCAAAAACTTTCTTTTTTGCAATATATTCTTTAGTTCTTACACCTTTTACATCAATTACTTCATATGTATTGTCTTTATTAAAAACTATAAAATCAGCTTTATATTTTAATCCAGGTGCTAGCATAAATGTTGGTTGTAAGCAAAAACCATTTATTTCTTTTCCTTGAAGTCTTAATTTTAATTCACAATAATATTCTGCTTCTTTTTTACTATCAAATGTATGTCCATCTACTGATGTTTTATTTGCTCTATATTTACTTTTTTTCTTTTTACCATCTGTAAAATTTCTATAATCATCTACACTCCAATGTTCCATATTCTCTCCTTTAATGGGAAAATTGGGGACGGTTCTCTTTTTTCCCTTTTGGCAATTTGGGACCTGTCCCCTTTTTTCCATTTTGGAAAAAAGAGAACCGTCCCCAATTTTCCCTTTTATCTATTTTTCTTGTAATATTTCATTTTTTTCTTCTTCTGTTATGTACTCATATTTTACCATTCTTTCTAATACTTGTACTTGTCTTTGTTCTGCTAAATCTCGATGCTCAGATAAAGCATATGCAGAAGGTGCATTTGGAATTCCAGCTAACATACTACTTTCATATCTATTCATATCAATTGGCTCTTTTTCAAAATAACCATTTGCAGCTTCTTTTATTCCATAATAGCCATCTCCAAAATAGCTGGTATTTACATATAATTCTAGTATCTGGTCTTTATCACAATTTTTTTCAATTTCATATGCCATAAATATTTCTGCTATTTTTCTTAATGCTGATTTTTCTTGTGTAAAATATATGTTTTTTGCAACTTGTTGTGTAATTGTACTTCCGTCCTTCTCTTAATTCAAATGATTTTATATTTGTCCATGTTGCTCTTGCAATTCCTATTGGGTCTATTGCACCATGGTCGTAAAATCTTCTATCTTCCACTGCTACAACGGCATCTAAATAAAATTGTGGCAATTGAGATATTGTTACATAATTTTCATCTGATTTTATTTCCTCTACTTTATCTTTTACACTTATTTGAGCTAATGCTTTTTTATACATTTCATGCCCTTTATATATTAATATTGAACCTACTATTACTGCAACTAAAATTATAGCTATTATTATAGTTAATATTACTTTTTTTACTACTTTCATATCTATCACCTATTTATATTTTACTTTAGTATTGTGACTATAATGTGACTTTATATTCCAAAATATCTCCTGGAGTACAATTTAATATTTCACATATTTTGTCTAAAGTCGAAAATCTGATAGCTTTTCCTTTGTTTGTTTTTAATATTGATAAATTTGCAGGTGTTATTCCAAGTTTTTCTGCTAATTCTTGTGAAGATATTTTTCTTTTTGCCATCATTACATCTAAATTTACTACTATCATTTAATTGCCCTCCTTATATTGTTAATTCGTTTTCTTCTTTATATGTTGTTGCTTGTCTGATTAATTCTGCTAATATGTATAATGCTATCGAAACTCCTATAAATAATATGAACATAAATATTAATACTAATATTATAACTGGTTCAAAACTTTTTACTAATATTGTTTGTACTAATAAATCTAAAAGCCATAATACTGCTTCTATTAGTGATGCAACTCCTGCTCTTTTAAGTCTTTTTGTATTTTCTAAACAAAATGGATTGTTACTTTTTAAAGAGTCAAATAATCCTATAAATTGATATACTATTACAAGTAATGCTATTCCATTTGGATATATTATATATGCTGTTGCATTAAGATGCAACCCTACAATTTGTAAAATAAATGGTAATATTATTAATAATATTGTTCCTCCAAAAAAACATATTTGTAAAAATATTTTTAAAAATTTTCCTATTCCGTTTTCTCCTAATATTTTCATTTTCTATTTCTCCTTTTCTTATATACAATTATTAAACTTTTCACTTTATTAATATCTTACTTCTTCATTTATAAACTTTTTGGCTTTCCATTTTATTAAATTAAATTCTTGTATATTTGTTTTTTCTGGTAATTCACTTTTTGTATTTTCAACAAATTTATTTATATATGTATCTAAGTTATATTTTATATATTCATTTTGTATTTCAGCTTCTGGCTTTATTGATTTTAATTTATATACTTGTTCTAATACTGTTGCTTTATCTAATTCTCCTGTTAAATACCATATATCTATTTTACCTGTTTCTTCAAATCTTTGTACATTTCTTTTTGCAATTAGATTATCTATATTAGCAAAATTGATTATACAATACATTGTTGTTATTATTATTAAATATGTTTTTACTAAATTTACTTTTGAACTCATTATATACATTGATGTAGGTATTAATAATATAGTTTCTGTTAATAATGTAAATTTTACTAATAAACGTAATCTTGTATCTCCATATTGTTCTATGTATAAATTCATTTTTGTAAATGATAATATTATTAAAATAAATGTGAAAATTATCATTACTATACACATCGTTTTCTTATATTTTGCCTGTTTTTCAGTTTCTTTTAAGTCTTTTGATGTTGCTTTTAATATTACTAATAAATTTATTAATGTTACAACCATTAATTGGAAAAATCCTTTTCTTGCAAATTCAGAATATATTACATTTTCTATATTTAGTAATTGTTTTGTCTGTGTGACACAAAAAATTAAATAAATTACATTTAATGTTGTTAATATCATGTTTATTGTTAAATTCTCTTTTTTGCTATTTTCTTCTTCATTATTTATTTCATTTAATCCATTTCCTTTTGATAATATATTTATAAAGAAACTTGATATATAGAAAAATAGTATTATTATAACTCCTATTCTTATTACTAAGCTAGGTAAACTTAAATTTATTATTGCATCAAGTATATCTAAAAATAAACTTGCAAATTCTGAGTCTGCTGTTCCTAGTAAAATTAGTACTATTATTACTATTAAGCCTGTTAATATTGTTGCTTTTATAATATTTTTCTTTTCTCTCTTTTCTTGTTTTTCTTCTTTTGCTGGTAATATTTTATTTTTTAATTCTACTATAACTTCTCCAAAATAATTGAATGGTTCTATTATTACTGCTAAAATTTTAAATATTATTGATTTTATTTTTAATTCTTTTGTTGTTGCTAACATCATCATTATTATATAAAGAAGCGGTATTATAACTATATTTAATGCATTAAATAATTCATTATTAAATATAAAATATGTACTTGATAATAGTATTATTGGTATTGATAATAATAATGCTTTTTTATTTTCAGTTTTTCCTTCTAATATCTTTATTGTGACATATATTAGTGGTATCGCAAATAATAGTGCTGATAAGCCTATTTCTTTATCCCAAAATAATATTGAATGCCATATACTTAAAATTAATGCTCCTATAAAAATGTTCATAAAATTTTCCTCCTTTGATTTTATGAACACATTATATTATTATATTTATTATTTGTCAATACTTTTTTATTGTTTTTCGATATTTTTTAATATTTGAATCAACCTTAAAGCTTTTGCGAGGTGGTGTACACATATGTATTTAAAACATTCCAAATTTTGGACAAGCCAAACTTCCCGTAGAAAATCTAATATATTCAGATGAGCCGCTTTCATTCAGGCTCAAACTTATAAATATGTTTATTTTGATTAAACAACGAATACGACCGGAATAGTGTTACAAATTCTTAAACTAAAGTCATAAAGGTCCCCATTTTTGGGTATTGTTGTGACTTTAGTTTTAGAATTTGTTAACGTTATGTAGGGTAGTCGAGGCAGTTTATGAAAAATACACATATTTATAAGTTTGCCCATGAACATCCCTCATCTGAATATACAAAATTTTCTAACGTTAAGTTTAGATGCACAAAATTCTCCATTTTTTTAAATACATATGTATACACCACCTCACAAAAGCTTTAAGGTTGATTTAAATCATTAAAAATTATATTATTTTAGGTATAAATATAATTAGTCCTGCTACTGCTGACCCAAGTGATAATATTAGTACTGCTGCTGCTGAAATATCTTTTGCTAGTTTTGCTTTTGGATTTTTTTGTGGGCTTATCATATCTACTACTGTTTCAATTGCAGTATTAAATAATTCTGCTCCAATAACTAAAGCAATTGATATTGCACATATACACCATTCCAATAAACTTATTTTTAATATAAATCCTAGTATTATTACAATAATTGTTGCTAATACATGAATTTTCATATTTCGCTCAGTTTTAAAAGATGATACAAAACCTTCTATTGCATATCTAAAACTATTTATTAATTTTTTACATTCTCTTTTTGGATTCATTTCTAACTCCTTTTTACTGGTATAAAATTTTCAGCAAATTTATATTTATCTCTATTAAGAATATAGAAATATCCTATTATTGAAAATATTATTGCACCTACAAAATTTACTATTAAATCTTTCATAGTATCTATTATACCAATATCTAAATATCCACCATTTATTGTCGTCTCTGTAGTTTCACCATTTTTTGTACTATATATTATTGTTTTTTCTATATTGTCTATTTTTACTGTTTTATTTTTTCCTTCTGGTTCTAATTCTACTGTTGATATATTTTGAACTATTCTATCTTTTTGCATATCAAATCTTAATAATTGGTCTGCACCAAATTCGAAAAATTCCCATAATACTCCTATTGTCATTGAAAAACAAAATGCCACTAAAGCTACAAATGCAGGAGATAATTTTATATGAAATCTTTCTGAATTATTTAATATATCTATTAGCGAAAAACCTATTGCTGCACATAAAAATCCATTTAGTGTATGTAAAATTGTATCCCAATGTGTAAATATTCCATAAAAATTTTGTATTTCACCTAATATTTCAGCTGAAAATATAAATAAGAATATTATTATTTCTAATAAATCTGGTAATTCTATTTTTAATTTTTGGTTAATTATATATGGAACTGTAAATAATATTAATGTTAAAACACATAAAAATACACTTGCCCAATCTCCTCTTAGTCCTCTTAATACCATTGTGATTATTACTAATCCTCTTAATGTTAAATACCATGCCAAACTACTCTTTTTATTATTTTTGTAGAATTCCTTCATTTTATCTATTTTTTTTGACATCTTTGCCTCCATAATCAATTATTATATTTTAAATCTATTTTGCTATATTTTTCTGGTTTAAGTCCTACTCTTCCTCTCATGTAATCTAATAAAAGAATAATTGCAATTGTTAAGAAACCTCCTATTATTAATATTGTATTTGCAGAATCTGTAACATGTAATAATAATGCACCTAATAAACTTATTAAAATACTGATTATATTATAAAAAATATTTCTTATTGTTGCTAATTTTCCTCTTATTTCTTTATTAGTAAAATTATTTAGATATCTATAAATCAATACATTATATGCTCCTTTTATTGCTCCTTGAATTACAAATAATAAAATTATACAAAATATTTTTGTAAAATTTGGATTTCCCATTGCTAAAAATCCTATTATCATGCAACTTACAACATAAGGTATTCCCATAAATGATAATGTTTTGTTTCTAAATCTTTTGTGTATTATATTTTGTGTACCTGAACATATTGATGCCATAATTTGAATAATTGCAAATACTATCCCGAAATATTGTTCTGGTAATTGTACTTGTTCTAATACCCCACTTCTAAATGTTGTTAAATTATATGTTAATCCTGATATTATTCCAAAAAATATTAAAAGGCATAACATTCTTTTTGATTTAAATGAAAATCTAATTGCTATACGAAGTTTTTCAAAATATTCTGACATAGATTCTCTATTTTTAAAATCTTTTTCTGGAAAATCTATTTTATTAAATCTAGTTGCTAAAATTGTAGAAATAAGATTTGTAAAAAAACATAAAAACATTGGTATATAAGGATTTATTACAAATAAATATCCAGCCATTAAAGATGTTATTGCATCTATGATATAATATCTTGATGCTCCTACTCCATCTATTGTAGAATATAAAGAGCCTCTTTTTTTACCATTTGGTAAAGAGTCATATAACATGTTGTTTTCACAAACACTTTTTATTACATATCCAATAGCATCTACAAAAAAAGCTACTAGTAACAATTCATATGTTTTAGTTATAATTAATAAAAATGAAAATATGCACATACATATATTTGCAAATACTAAACTATTTCTTTTTCCTATTTTATCTACCAAAAATCCTGCTGGAATTTGCATTACTAAACATGTTCCTGTAAAAAAGGCATCTCCTAATAAAACTTGAGAGGCAGAAAAATGCTTAGCTTGTGTCAAAAACAAGAATATTATTGAATAATAAAACAATAAATCCCATGAGAACATTTTATATATCGGATATAATCTTGCATTTGATTTTTTTTCTTGTATCTCTTTTGTTTTCATTTTCTACCTCTTTTTATTAAAATCCAAATAAATTTAGTCCTATTTCTTCATCAAATTTTCTATCAACTTTTCCATCTATTATGTTTATAATCATCTCACATGTAGCACTTACAATTGCTTTATTTAAATGTCCTCCATATACTTTTCCTTCTGCGTCTCCTGCACTCATGTGAATATGAGTATAAAATTCACCATTCATAGTATTGATTGTTCCTGTTAATGATACTATTTCAAAATCTCCTGTAAATGAATTTGAATAATATTTCTTTTCTCCTGTTTTAAATACTCCAACTGTGAAATTATTTGTTGCTCCTAAAGCATTTATGTTTGCTAATTTTATATTTTCTTTTAAAGCTATTTCTTTTATTTGTTCTAAAATTTCTTCACCTTTATCGATTCTTGCAACAATTGTATTATTAAATCTTCTATATTCCATAATTAATTCCTCCTATTTTACTAATCTCTGAGTTTCTTTTGCTATCATAAGTTCTTCATTTGTTGGTATTACATATACTTTAATTTTTGAATCTGATGTAGAAATTTCTTTTTCCTCTCCTCTCATATTATTAGCTTCTACATCTATTTTAACTCCCATAAATTCAAGTTTTTCACATATTCCTTTTCTTATATTTATTTGATTTTCTCCTATTCCGCCTGTAAAAATTATATAGTCAATTCCATTCATTGCAACTGCATATTTTGCAACAAATGCTGCAATTTCATAATTAAATTTATCTATTGCTATTTTTGCTCTTTCACTATCTCCATAAGAAGCTGATTCCACCTCTCTAAAGTCAGGAGCTAAGCCTGCAATTGCGTGTAGACCTGATTTTTTATTTAATATATTCTCCATATCTTCAGCAGAAATATTTTCTTTTCTCATTATATATGTTATTACTGATGGGTCTAAATCACCTGAACGAGTTACCATTGGAATTCCTCCAAGAGGTGTTAATCCCATACTTGTATCTATAGATTTTCCTGCTTCAATTGCACATATACTTGCTCCTTGTCCTAAATGACATGTAACTATTTTTAATTCATTTATATCTTTTTTTAGTATTTCAGCAAGTCTTTGTGACACATACATATGTGATGTTCCATGTGCTCCATATTTTCTTACTCCATATTTTTCATAATATTCATATGGTATTGGATAAATATATTTTTCTTTTTTCATTGTTTGATGGAATGTTGTGTCAAATACTGCTACCATTGGTTTTCCTGGCATTACTTTTTTGCAGGCTTCCATTCCTAATGCTGCTGCTGGATTATGTAATGGTGCAAATTCTCCACATTCTTTTATTTGCTCAATTACTTTATCTGTAATTACTGCTGATTCTTTGAAAATTTCTCCACCATGTACTACACGATGACCTATTGCTTCAATTTCATTTAAATCTTCAATTACTTTATATTCTGGATTAGTTAATTGTGCTAATGTAAATTCGATTGCTTCTTTATGGTCATAAGCTGGTTTCTTTATTTCTACTTTTTTGCCCATTGCTTTATGTGTTATAAATGCTTCAGCTTCTCCTATTCTTTCATATTTTCCAGAAGCTAATACTTCTTCTGTCTCCATATTTATTAATTGATATTTTAGTGATGAACTACCACAGTTTAATACTAATATTTTCATTTTTAAATCTTCCTTTCTTTCTCTATTTTTTTATTATTCTTTCTGTTTCTTTTGCTATCATTAATTCTTCATTTGTAGGTATTACAAATACTCTTACTTTTGAATTAGGTGCTGAAATTTCTATTTCCTCTCCTTTTGTATTATTTAGTTTAGCTTGTATTTCAACTCCAAAAGTTTCTAATAAATTACATATTTCTCCTCTTGAATATGGTGATTTTTCTCCTACACCTGCTGTAAATGTAAGTACATCTATTCCATTCATTGCTACTGCACATTTTGCAATATATCCCGCAATAGCATAATGATATGCATCTAATGCTATTTTTGCTTCTTTTCCACCTGCTAATGCTTCTGCTTCTATATCTCTAAAATCTATTGATACTCTTGAAATTCCATAAACTCCTGATTCTTTATTTAAAATTCTCTCCATTTCATCTGCTGAAATATTTTCTTTTTTCATAATATATGTTACTACTGATGGATCTAAATCACCTGAACGTGTTCCCATTGGAATTCCTCCTAGAGGCGTTAATCCCATACTTGTTTCAACTGACTTTCCATTTTGTATTGCACATATACTTGCTCCTTGTCCTAAATGACAATTTACTATTTTTAGATTTTTGCTTCCTATTATTTCTGAAACTCTTTCTGCTACATATTGATGTGATGTTCCATGCGCTCCATATTTCCTTACTCCATATTTTTCGTAGTATTCATATGGTATTGGGTAAATATATTTTTCTTTACTAATTGTTTGATGAAATGCCGTATCAAATACAGCTACCATAGGTTTTTCTGGTAGTATTTTTTTACATGCTTCTATTCCTAGTATTGCTGCCGGATTATGTAATGGTGCTAAATCTGAATTTTTTCTAATCTCTTCTATTATTTCATCTGTTATTAATACAGAGTCTGTTATTTTTTCTCCACCATGTACTATTCTATGTCCTATAGCATCTAATTCGTCTAAGCTCCTAAATACTCCATACTGTTCACTTGTCAATCTTGTTATTGCGAATTTTATTGCTTGCTCATGATTTTTTACAGGATGTTCAAATTTATGTTTTACATCTTGTACTTTATGTGTTAAAAATGCATTAGGCTGACCTATTCTTTCATAATATCCTTTTGCTAACATTTCACATGTTTTAGTATCTATTACTTGATACTTTAATGATGAACTTCCAGAATTTAATACTAATATTTTCATAAATCCTCCTTGAATTTTGAGGTCTGTCCCTTTTTTTCCCTTTTGGCAATTTGGGGACAGTCCCCTTTTTTCCATTTGGGTAATTTGGGGACTGTCCCAAAATTGCCCTTTATACTTTATATTTGTTGAGCTTGAACTGCTGTAATTGCAACAACTCCTGCAACATCTTTTGCACTACATCCTCTTGATAAATCATTTACAGGTTTTGCAATTCCTTGACATAATGGTCCATATGCTTCTGCTTTTGCAAGTCTTTGTACTAATTTGTATCCGATATTTCCTGCTCCTAAATCTGGAAATACTAATACATTTGCTTGACCTTTTAATGGACTTCCTTTAGCTTTAAATTCTGCAACTTCTGGTATTATTGCAGCATCTAATTGTAGTTCTCCATCTACTAATAAATTTGGTTCTTTTTCTTTGACTTTATTAGTTGCTTCTATTACTTTTTCTGTTGAAGCTGAATGTGCACTTCCATATGTTGAATATGATAACATTGCTATTTTTGCTTGTTCTCCAACTAATTGTTCAAAACTTTTGCTTGATGATATTGCTATTTCTGATAATGCTTCTGAATCTGGTTCTTCATTTAGTCCACTATCTGCAAATATGAATGTTCCATTTGCTCCATATTCACAGTCTGGAACTACCATTATAAAAAATGCTGATACTAATTTTGTTCCAGGTGCTGTTTTTAGTATTTGCAATGCCGGTCTTAATGTATCTGAAGTTGAGTGTGCAGCTCCTGATACTAATCCATCTGCATCTCCTTGTTTTAACATCATCATTCCATAATATATTGGCTCTTTGATTAATTCTTTTGCTTTTTCTTCAGTCATTCCTTTTGCTTTTCTTAATTCATATAATTCTGTTGCATATTCTTCTGATTTCTCTGATTTTTCTGGGTCTATTATTTGTGTTCCATTTATATCAATTTCTTTTTCTTGTGCAATTTGTCTTATTTGTTCTTCATTTCCTAATAATATTATTTTTGCGTATTTTTCTTTTTTTACCATTTCTGTTGCTTGTAATATTCTTTCATCTGTTGCTTCTGGTAAAATAATTGTTTTTATGTCTTTTCTTGCTTTTTCTTTTATTTTCTCAATGAATGACATTTGTATTTTCCTCCTTATTTATACTTCATGCTTAATATATCATATTACCACCAAAAAGACAATATCTATATATTAAAATAATTTGTAACACTTTTTAGAAATTTTCATATATATATTAGAGGTGATTAAAATGGCATATTCGGAAAGGGAACTTTTAGCAAGAATTGTACAATGTGAATCTGGTGGCGAAGGTGATAATGGAATGAAAGCTGTTGCTTCTGTTACTATGAATAGAGTGAATGCTACTGAAGGTGAATATGCAAGAGTTTCACAAGGCGGTAATATAAGAAACATTATTTTTCAAGAAGGTCAATTTGATTGTGCGAGAGAAACTATAGGCGGAAGTTATAACCCTCAAAATATTTATAATATGACTCCTACTAATGTACATTATCAAATTGCTGATTGGGCATTAGCAGGAAATAGATTGAATGAAATTGGTGATTGCTTATGGTATTTAAATCCTTTTAGACCAACTTGTGGTTCAACTTTTCCAAGTAATGGTTCTGGAACTTTTCACACTCGTCTTGGTGAACATTGCTTTTATAGACCCACTTCTAAATATGCTCAAACCTAGGAAAGGAGTTTTTTATGGCTAGTGTTGAAGAAAATAAAGATAAAAGAGGGGATAGAAATGTAACTATTGACCAAAATTCACCAGAAATTTTGACTAATTCTATTTATACTCCTGCTTTTTTAAGAGAACAAATTGGAAAACTTATGAGAGTTGAATTTCTTATTGGTACAAATAATTTGACTGATAGAATTGGTGTTCTAGAAGATGTTGGTGCAAGTTACATATTATTACGTTCTGTTGAAAGTGATAATTTAGTTTATTGTGATATTTATTCTATTAAATTTATAACTATTTCTAGTAATAGTTTTTATGGAACTATGAATAATCCTATGTTTAGTAATAGATTTTATCAACAACCTCCTATGGGATTTTAAAGACTAATATATACATAAAGGGTAGATAATTTCTTTTTATTATCTACCCTGTTTCTCAAATTTATAAAATTATTCTTTAGCATCAAATGTATATGTTATTGTTTCTACATCTCCTTCATTATTCTTTTTTATATCTTGAATTTCTATTGACTCACTGTCTATTTTTACATTTGTATTATCTTTTAACATATTATAAATAGTTTCTTTTATATCTTCTACTACTTTTCCGTCTGTTGCAGCATTTACAGTTAATAATCCTCCTGAAAATAAAACAACTACTAATATAGATAATGTTATAATTTGTTTTTTAAAAACTTTTTTCATAGAAAATTCCTCCTCCAAATTGGACATAGCAATACTATCTTTAAAATTTCTCAAAATTTTTTCTTCTAAATCTTTCATATACTATATCCTCCACTTTCTTTTAATTTTTTCTTAATTTTATTCCTTATGCGATGTAATTTTGTTTTTACTTTCATTACAGAAATGTCTAATTCATTAGCAATTTCTTTACATTTTTTTGAATTATAATAGAATTTAGTAAATATTTTATATTCTTCTATAGATAAAGTTGATAGTATTTTATCTAATTTTTCTATATTAATATTATTCTCTATATTATCAAAACAATTTTCTGAGTAATATTTAATGTTTTCTTCTAATTCGATAAATTTAATTTCAGAATTCAGGCTTGATAATTTTTTCTTTGTTAGATTATGTGCTATTGCAGAAATATAGGGTTTTATACTTTTGCTATCATCTAATTTATCTTGATTTTTCCATATAGCAATAAAAACATCTAATATGATTTCTTCTGTGTCTTCCGAACTTAAATATCCTCCACTGATATTATTTATTATTTTAAATAAATATTTGCTATATTCTTTTATTAATTCTTCTATATTTATTTTATTATTGTATTTAAAATTACTAATTTTATCTTTTTCATTCAATTTAGACTAAATCTCCTTTAAAAACATTTCACTTAAATATTACTAAAATAGAGAAAAAGGTTACACTTTTGTCAAAAATTAAAATACAGAGACCATTTTTGACCTCTATATTTTTCTCTATAAAAATTCTTTATTTAATTTTGTTTTTATACTCAATCATAAAAAAATTTTTATTTAAAACTAATCTAAACTTTATTTTTCTAATTTCATATATAAAACTGGATAAGGATTTCCTTGGTCATCTAATTCATTTCTTTGATAGACCTTAAATCCCATATGTTCATAAAAACCTTTTGCCTGCGGGTTATCTTCATTAACTGCTAAATCATTTATTTTGTAACTTTCAATTATAGTCTTCCCATACATTTAATAGTTCTGTAATTAATTTTTCACTTCTTTCTTCTTTTTTTATTTCTTTCATACCTTTCCTCCATCTTTATATTACATTACTAATAATTTTTTTATTTTTCCTCTAAAGTCCATATCTTTACCATGTCAAAAGCAACACCATCTGTTTCATTTGAATGGCAAATTATATCAAACTTTTCTCTCGTGTCTAAATAATATATATTTGCAATTTTTACATCATTACTAGTATTTAAGGTCATTTTACAACTATTGTCTTCACTAATCCAATTTACATCAACGTTTTCTCCAATATAGTTTTTATAGCATTTTGTTACATATCCAAAAGATTTGAATTCTTTTTTTGCATATATTTTGTCAATTAAAGATTGGTATAAAGATATAAATACATCAACTGTACCATCATAATTTTCTTCTAATATAACTTGACATTGGTTATAATTCAGTGTATTTACATTAGCAATAAATTCTCCTTCTTTTTCTTCAACAGTTATTAAATTTTCTTCATATGGCATTATAAAATCTTTTTTACCAAATATAATCCAACATACTATTACAAAAATTAAAGTTATTACTATTGATAAAATTATTGCAACTAATCTTTTTTTCTTTATCTCTTTAGAAAAAATTTTTATTGCTTTCTTTTCATCTATACCTGAAACACTAATTTTGCTTTTCATGCTCTCTAGGTATTCTTTACATTTTTCACACTCTTTTAAGTGTTCTTCAACTAATTGTTTCGTTTCTTCTGAACATATGTTATCTATATATGATGGTAATAGGTCTTTTATAATATTACAGTTTATATTCATTTCAAACTCTCCTTTATTTTTAATTTTGAACGATAATAAGTTACTCTTGCCCAATTTTCGCTTTTATCGAATATTTCCCCAATTTGTTTAAATGATAGTTCCCCATACACTCTTAATGAGAATACTTCCTTATATGGTTCTTCTAATTTATGTAGTATCTTTAATATTTCTGAGTTATCTTCGTTATCTATTATTTTTTCTACTATGTTTTGCTCATTATCTATTTCAAATTCCATTTCACTTTCACTTAGTTTTTGAAATTTTTTATTTTTCTTATACTCAGAAAAATATGTATTCTTGGCTATTTCACAAAGCCATGTAAGCATCTTTTTATTTGGATTATATTTATCAATATTTTTTAATGCTTTAAAAAATGTTTCTTGAGTAATTTCTTCGGCAATATTTACTTCCTTTGTTATAGCAACTAGATACCTATAAATACTTTTATAATACTTACAATAAATTTTTTCGAAATTAACATTTTTCATTTTTATCACTTATCTCCGTTCATAAGTAATACTTTCAAGTTTGAATTTTGTTACAAATTTTATTTATTTTTTCTATTTTCTTTTATTAATTCAATTATTATTTCTAATTTTTTATTCATTTCATATTCTCCCTTCTAATTATAAGATTATAAAAATCTTTATTTCATTAAATTATAATTTATCTTTCTATTTCCTCATTCTTTGATTTCTTTCTTCCTAGCCTTTTTATAATTTCATCTACATCTCTAGGAAGTAATCCTTCTCCAAAATTACGACCATTTCCATTTGATATTTTTATCAAATTTTTTATTAGACTTTCATCATAAGAATCAAAAATTTCATCATCTAATATAACAAAATCTTCTGCATCTTGGTTATCTGATAACCACTTTTTTATTTCTAAGCCTCTCTCATTTTCTATAAATGGTGTCGAATCTACATAAATATCATAATTTGATAACAACTCTTTTAAGTATTGTGCATATTTTGTATATCTCCATGAAGAACTTAGTACAACCTTTGCACCAGTTTTATCTATTGCCTTTTTTAATAATTTTATTTTTTCTATATCTACTTCTCTTTCTATGCCTTGTATATCTAAATTTCTAATTTTGTCAAAATACTCATCTGAATTTAATACACCATCAACATCCAAAAAAATAACTTTCATTAAATCTACCTCTCTAAATTTTATAGCTATAATAATAACATAAAAACAGATAATTATCAATCAATTTGAACCTTGGTCTTTTTTCAACTATATATTACCATATTTGTTTTTAATTTTCTAAGTAAGATATCTTTTTACCTTTTGTTTTTGCATATTCAATTTCAGATTTCGTACTTTCTCCAATATAGCCTCCACAATTAATCACATAAATTTCATCTGACATCTCTATTTTTTGTTTATGCATTTCATCTAACATCTTCTTAGTATCTAAACTTATTTCTTCTTTTTTTATGTTGTTAAAAAAATTAGGTGTAAATACAATATTTCCTTCTAATGTAAGTTTCTCTTGAACTTTCATAAATTCATTTTTAAATTTTATTGAACCACATAAAGTAATTATATTATATTTATTATTAATTGTAGTACTCATCTTTATCTCCTTTACAAATATTATTTTCTGTTATTATATAGAATTTACATTATTGGTTTTGACTCCAAAAATCATAAATAATGTTTGAAAGTTCTTTTGGATTATCTATATTAACTTCATGAGAAGAATTATCAATAGTTCTAAAAGAACTTCCCTTTATATTTTTGTTTAATAATTTAGCACTTTCCATATTTTGATTATCTTTGTCCCCACATAAAATTAAGGTTTTGCATTTTACTTTATCTAAATTACTTGCTATATCTAAATCACTCATAGAATTAACAAGAGAAATAAAATCTTTTTTTGAGCAACCTATTTTTTCAAATGTGGCTTTTGGCATAAGATGAAATATTATTCCCTGTATCTTAAAAAGAATTTTTGGTATTTTATATGGTGTTCCAACCAAAATAATAGAATTTACTTTGTCAGGAAATTTCTTGGCATAGTCTAATGCTAAAATTCCACCAAGAGAAAGACCACATAAATTTAATTTGTCATCAAAACTATTGCAATAATCAGCAAACTTTTGAAACATTGTAGTATAATCTATTTTTTCATTTTTTATTATTGAATATAGATTAGGTTTTTCTACATTTATATTATTGTTTTTTAATTCAGTTTCAACTAAATTCCAACTAGTTTCATTTTGACCTAAACCATGGATTAGAATATTTCCCATAATTTCAACTCCCTTTTAAATTACACATTTTTAATATTATTAATCATTGTTTAAAAAATTCATTACTAAATCTATAATTACTTCTTTTTCTCTTGGATTAGATTCTGCAATTAATAATGTTAAAGCTGTTAATGTATTATTATCAATTGTTTGTTTTCCATTCTTGTATAATATACCATAAAAATTTAAGAAGTATATAAATAGCGTTGCTGCAATTCTTTTATTTCCATCTGCAAATACGTGGTTCTTTACTATCAAGTATAAGAAATTTGCTCCTTTTTCTTCTATACTTTTGTATATATCTTGTCCACCAAAACTTTGATAAATATTTCCTATAATTGACTCTAATCCTTTATCTCTTTCTACTGCAAATAGTGTACTTTCTTCGTTAAATCTAAGTTTATTTATTATTTCTATACATTCATTGTACTCTATTCTTCTTTCATCTATTTTTCCGTCTATTTTCTTTAAGGTTTTATGGTCATAATCATCTAGTAAATCTAATGCTTTTGAATATTCTCCAATTACTTTTAATATTTCTTTTGCATCAGAACCTTCTAATCTTTCATCAATTCTATTAGCAATATCAATTAATTTTACTGTTTTTTCTAAATAATCTAATCTCTTTTGATTTACAGCATATCCTTTTAACATATAATCTTTTAATACTTTAGTTGCCCATCTTCTAAACAAAATACCTCTTTTGCTATTTACTCTATATCCAACAGAAATAATCATATCCAGATTATAAAATTGAACTTTATATTTTTTTCCATCTTCTGCAGTATGCTCAAAAAATGAGCATACTGTGTTTTCATCTAATTCTTCATCTTTGTAAATATTTTGAATGTGTCTTGTAATTGTTCTTCTGTCTTTATCAAATAATTCTGCCATTTGTTTTTGTGTAAGCCATACTGTCTCATCTTTTAAATTTACCTCTAATTTTACTCCTTGGTTTTCAAATAGAATAATTTCGTTCTTTTTTTCTTCCATAAAACCACATCCTTTATGTAATATTTTGTTGTTATTAATACATCTACTTTTATATATAATTATTAATAGATATATAAACAACTGTTTGTATTTTATAATATATTACTCTATTTGTCAAGAGGTTTTTTCTCTTTTTTTATTTTAATTTACATTAAAATATATTTATGTTTTTCATATTCTATAAATTTAACTAAATCAGCAAAATTAATTGAAATCGTTTTAGTATTAATATTAGGATGTACCAATAATTTTTTACTTTTTAAATCTCTATCTATAATCATCAGAACCTTGTTGTTGATATCATTTATAATTCCTAATGGTGTAACACTCCCTTGCTCAAGAGAAAGTATTTCTTTTAGTTCTTCATTGTTTGCAAATGACAAATGTTTTGTATCTGTCAGTTTTTCTATTTCACTTATATTTGCTCTTTTATTTTCTTCTAATACTACAAGAAAATATTTACCTTTTTTATCTGTAAGAAATAAATTTTTACAACCTGTTCCTTCTATTTTATTTTTTATATTTTGAGCTTGTTCGACTGTAAACACCGCTTCATGTTCTATTTCATTATAACTTATTCCTAATTCTTGTAAAATCATGTATATATTCATTTATTGTCTCACTTTCAAATCTAATATTTACTGTAAATAATTGATTCTAAAAAAGTTTCATTTGTTCATTTTCATTTATTATCCAACTTTTTTGTTTTGCCTCTGTAATTTTATCTCCAGTTTCATATCCTCCAATTAAAAATGGTGAATTTTCATTGTGTTTTCTCATATTATCTATAACTAAACCTTTATTAGAATTTGCATAACAATACTTGCAAAAATGTCCACAAGTATTATATGCACCTATATCATTTCCCATTAAGCAATTACAATTTTCTCTCGCATTTTTTATTTTTTGGACATTTAACTTATGTCCTATTGTTTCTTCAACAAACTCTTTATTTCTGCATCCTATTGTATTAACACCATACTCTGATAAAAATTCGCTTTCACAACAAGAATAAATTTCTATACCGTTTTGCTCTCCTATTTTTACAAATTGCTTTGCTAATATAATTTGTTCATCTTTAGTTGGCGGCTTTAAATCTGGTGCATTTCTTCTTACCTTTTCATATAAATCTAAAAAACTAATTACACATCTTTTAGTATAATCTTTTAATTCTTGTGCAATATATTCAAATTTTTCTATATGTTTATTTACATCAAATTCTTCATTTATAAATATTGGGTCATATCTCCAACCAACAAATTCTTTACCTAGCATTGAAGATAATTTTTTAAAACTATTTATTACTTTATCTTTGCTTGGAACATTTGCTTCAATATCTTTTCCATAAGGTGTGATTGTTACATACCAAAATTGTTTAAATTTTTTTATTTCGTCTAAATATTTGAGCATTGGTTCAGGATTTTTAGTACAAAACTCTATAGAGTCAACAACTTCAGGTTCTAAAACATATTTTGTTACTTGATTTGGATAATATGGATTTCTAACTAATACATATCCTTCTCTAATCCTATTTATAAACCATTTAGAATAAAAAGCTGGTATGTCTGTTCTACAGCCTGTATTTATTATCATTTTTTACTCCTTACTTGTAATTTGTATATAATCAATTACTGTATCTTTTATCTCCCCACCAATTTGGTATAATATCTTTTAATAATATAGTTTTTCTATTTTCATAGTCTGTCAAAATTTCCATATTTCTATTTTCATAAGACAATTGCATTAAAAATTCTCTGCAAGCTCCACAAGGCATTCCACCATTAGCTTTTGGTGGTTCTTTTCTAAAAGCAATCAATCTCTTAATTTTAGTCTCTCCTGTGTTTATATACATATTAAGTGCCGCTACTCTTTCTGCGCATAAATTTATAACTCCACTTGCACCTTCAATACAAAATCCTGTAAATATTTTTCCACTTTCACTCTGAACTGCAGCTACAACATGATGAGCTTGTATAAACGGTGATACTTCTTCTGGATGGTACTCTTTTTTTGCTTTCAAATACATTTCTTCCCATATATCCAATATAATCAACTCCTATTAATAAAAATTCTTGGTACTCTGTATGATATTGTACTTAAAATTTCATAATTTATAGTATCACATTCTTTTGCAATATCTTCAAGTGTACGGATATTGTTATCCCAAATATATACATCAGTTCCAACTTCTACATTTTCTATATCTGTTACATCTATCATACAGCTATCCATACATATATTACCTAATATTTGAGCCTTTTGGTTATTTACAATAACTGTTCCTTTATTTGATAATTGTCTTCTTAAACCATCTGCATATCCTATTGGTATTGTTGCAATTTTCATATTCTTTTTCGTTATAAATTTTCTTGAATAACTTATTGAAACATCTTGTCCAATTTCTTTTATGAAAGTTATTTTTGTTTTCAACTTACAAATTGGTTCAACATCTATTTTTTCTTTTGCGTTTTCAAAAGATTCATAACCATACATTATTATTCCTGGTCTAACCATATTTGAAATATTATCATTGTAATTTATAATGCCATTTGATGCTGATGAATGAATATATTTTATCGTATCAAAATTATCCTTAATGATTTCAACAGCCTTCCTAAATATTTCTAATTGTTTGTTTGTGTAATCTTTGTCATAATCTGCAGAAGATAAATGTGTATAACATCCTTCTACTATTATATTTTGATTTTGTTTTATTTTATCTATAAAATCTTTTAAATCTTCTATTTTTATACCTGTTCTATTCATTCCAGTTTCTATTTCCAAATGAACTTTAATCTTTTCTTTAATTTTAAGAATTTCTTCTAAAAATAGGTTATCACTTATTCCTATTGTGATATTGTATTTTATAATATTTTCTATTTCTTCTATATATGGCTGATTTAAAATAAATATTTCTTTTTCATATCCTAGTTTTCTTAATTCTATTGCTTCATCAACTATTGCAACTGCAACAATATCAAATTTATTGATTACTTCTAGATTTTTGTTTATATATGTTCCATAAGCATTTGCTTTAATAACAGGCATTAATATTTTATTACCTACATATTTTTGAATTTTATCAATATTCGTATTAAACTTTTGTATATCTACTTCCATAATAGTTGGTCTCATATTTTCCTCCCTATACTTACTATGGTTGTGTTCACTAAATTAATTTTATAATTACTTACAACCTTGTTGTTTCAAGGTTTATATCATTTTTTTGTAATA
>CALXJU010000005.1 GCA_944388705.1 uncultured Clostridia bacterium | reverse complement strand
TATAGTTTAATTATAGATATTATAAAGAAAGCAAAACAAAAAATTTTAATCATAGACAATTACATAGATGATAGTATGTTGAAAATGTTATCAAAGAAAAATAAAGATGTAGAAGTAGTAATATTAACAACACAAAATAGCAATATAAGAAAATTGGATATTCAAAAATTTAATAAACAGTATCCAGTATTAAAATTAGCATATACCAATAAATTTCATGATAGATTTATCATAATAGATAATAAAGAATTATATCATATAGGAGCATCATTAAAAGATTTAGGAAAGAAGTGTTTTGCAATTTCTAAAATTGAAGATGACGAATATATAGAAAAAATAAGCAATTACAGTTGAAAAAACACAAAGATTATGTTAGTATATATTATATATTAGAAAAATTCCTGTTCTAATTTAAGAGCAGTTTAAATAGGTGCAACAAGTAAAATAAGTTAGAAAGTCAATTGACAAGGAGGAAGTATTATGTTTTGCAAGTATTGTGGTAAGAAAATCGATGGTGATAGTGTTTTCTGTATGTTTTGCGGTAAAAAAGTAAATGACCATAAGGTAAAAGAAAATGATTATGGAAAAACGCACAAACCTGTAAAACAAAATGGAACTTATACAGCTCCAGATGGAAAGACATATACAGTAAGAAACCGTATATTATATAGTGAAGATGGATGGGATGTAGGAAGAGTTCCGGATTGGTGGGGATAATACAATCTCAAAACGAATGAGGTCGCAATTTGCGACCTCATTCGTTGTATACAATCAAATTTCATACAATTAAATCTCAATTTTGGGTTCATACTTTTCAAGCCACATATTTACTTGACAAAGGTAAGCCATAAGTTGAGGTCCAGTCATCAATTGACCAAACCAAGGGCGAGTAAAAGCTTTTCCATCAGTATTTAAAATATCCAAAATATAGTCTCTATTTAATAAAGAATTAATTGGAGCATTAGGATTAGTCATAATATTAGAAAGTATAGACTTAACTTTTGCAAGATAAGTTGGATTATGAGTTTTTGGATAAGGACTCTTTTTTCTATCTACAATTTCTTCAGGAAGAATTTTACGAGAAATATGTCGAAGTAGACCTTTTTCTCTACCATTAAGAGCCTTCATTTCCCAAGGAATATTCCATACATATTGAGCTAATCTGTAATCACAAAAAGGAACACGAAGTTCAAAACCATTATACATAGCCATTCTATCAGAACGGTCGAGAAGAGTTTGCATAAACCAATTCAAAGTAAGATGAGAAATCTTTCTTTTTTCGGCAGTTTCTTTAGAATCAGAATCAAGAATTTCCAATTCAGAAAGACTTTCATTATATCTATAATCAATATAATTTTGTAGAGATACTTTTTTTGCAATATCTGGATTCAAAAGTGTTTGACGTTCAGAAATTGCTATAGACCAAGGAAAAGTACCACTATTAAGTGCATCATCACGGAAAAACCAAGGATATCCGCCAAAAATCTCATCAGCACATTCACCTGTAAGAGAAACAGTAGCAGTAGGTTTTACATATTTGCAAAATAGTAAAAGAGAAGAATCAATATCAGCCATACCAGGCATATCACGAGCAATCATGGCATCTTCTAAATAATCTGCAAGTTCAGGTGTATCAATAACAATAGGATGATGTTCAGTTTTTAACTCATTAACCATTATATTTATATAGTAATTATCAGAATTAGGTTGAAAATCACTTTTTACAAAATTCTTATCATTATCAACATAATCTATTGAGTAAGTAGAAAGTGGAGGTAATCCATTTTCCTTACAATAATCAGCAGCATATTTTGTAATAATGCTAGAATCTAAACCTCCTGATAAAAATGTACATAAAGGAACATCAGAAACCAGTTGTCTAGTAATAGAATCCTTTAATAGATAATCTAAATGTTCACATGTTTGAGAAAAATTTTCTGTATGTGGTTCGCTTTTTAAACTCCAATATTTTTCGATATGCAAACCTGTTTTATTATAAATTGCAAAATGAGCAGGTTTAAGTTCAAAGAGATTTTTAAAAACAGTAGTACCAGGAGTATGGGCAGGCCCAATACCAAATAACTCTGAAATTCCTTGAGAATCTAATATTTTTTCAACACCAGGAAATTCAAAAAGGGCTTTAATTTCAGATGCAAAAATAAATGAATTATTTTTAAATGTATAAAATAACGGTTTTACGCCAAAATGGTCTCTAGCAATAAATAATTCTTCTTTTTTAGAATTCCAAATTGCAAAAGCAAAAATTCCATTTAAATGATTTACAATATCTTTACCATAATAAATATAACTTTTTAATAAAACTTCTGTATCTGAAGTAGTATCAAAAGTAAAACCATTTTCTTCTAATGTAGATTTTAATTCTTTAGTATTATAAATTTGACCATTATAAACAATACAAAATTCATTATCAGAAAAATGTTCTAACATAGGTTGTTTTCCACCTATAGGGTCAATAACTATAAGTCTTCTGTGAGCAAAAGCAACATGTTTACTTAAATAAGTTCCGTTTTCATCAGGTCCTCTTTTAGAAAGCACTTCACTCATATTATTTAATACATTTCTAAAATTAGAAATATCTTGTTTATAATTTACAAAACCAACAATTCCACACATAATAAGCCTCCTAATGTAAATTATATGCAGAAATTGCTAAAAAGTTGTTGACAAAATGCAAAAATCCTTGTATAATTTTATAGTGACTAAAAATATGGAAAAATAATGAATAGATATATACATATATCTTGTGTGAGGGGGGAATAAAAATGGCACAACCAAAAAGAAGATGGTCAAAAGCTAGAACACATTCAAAAAGATCAACATGGAAAGTAGAAAAACCAAATTTTGCTACTTGCCCACACTGTCATGAACCAGTAATGCAACATAGAGTATGCTCAAATTGCGGATACTATAATGGAAAAGAAGTAGTTGCAAAAAAAGTAGAAGAATAGAAGCACTGACGCCACAAGGGCGTTTTTTGCGTGTGTTAAATCCAAGATAAAAGTAAATATATTTAAAATAGCTATTGAATAAAATTGGTTAAATATGTTATAATAATCAATAGTTGTAAAAATTAAGGGAGGAATAAAAAGTGAAAAATTTAAGAAGAACAAATATTGTAGGAACAATAGGACCAGCAAGTGAAAGTGAAGAAATGTTAACAAAATTAATGAATGCAGGATTAAATGTAACAAGAATCAATTTCTCACATGGAGGATATGAAGAAAATGCTACAAAAATAGACACAATAAAAAAAGTAAGAAAAGCATTAAATAAACCAATTGGATTAATGTTAGATACAAAAGGTCCAGAAATTAGAACAGGAAAACTTGAATCAGGAGATGAAAAAGTATTAATAGAAGAAGGACAAGAATTCACATTTTTACATGATGATGTAATTGGAAATAACACAAAAACATCAATAGGATATAAAGATTTATATAAAGATGTAGTTCCAGGAGCTAAAATATTAGTAGATGACGGAGCACTTGAATTTGAAGTAAAAGAAATAAGAGGAAAAGATGTTGTATGTAAAGCATTAAATACAGCAAAATTAGGAAGTAGAAAAACAGTAAATGTACCTGGATTAAAATTAAACTTACCAGCATTATCTCCAAAAGATATAGATGATATAACAAAAGGAATAAAAGCAGGATTTGATTTTATAGCTGCATCATTTGTAAGAAGAGCATCAGATGTACAAGCAATCAGAAAATTATTAAATGAAAATGGTGGAGAAAGAGTACAAATAATCTCTAAAATAGAAAGTCAAGAAGGAATTGATAATTTCGAAGAAATATTAGAATTATCAGATGGTATAATGGTAGCTCGTGGAGACATGGGAGTAGAAATACCAATGGAACAAGTACCAGTTGTACAAAAACATTTTATAAAAAGATGTAATGCAGTTGGAAAACCAGTTATAACAGCAACACAAATGTTAGAATCAATGATATCAAACCCACGTCCAACAAGAGCAGAAGTAAGTGACGTAGCAAATGCAGTATATGACAGAACAAGTTGTATAATGCTTTCTGGAGAATGTGCAATGGGTAAATATCCAGTAGAATGTGTAGAAGCAATGGTTAAAATATCAAATTCAATAGAAGGTTCTGTAAATTACTGGAAGAGATTTATCAAAAAAGGTTCATATTGTGAAAAATCAGAAGATTTAGAAAAAAATATTGCATATTCAACATGTTCAATGGCTGAACACATAGAAGCTAATGCAATAGCAACATATACACATACAGGAAATTCAGTAAGAAAAATAGCTGGAATGGGAGCTGGATGCCCAATAATAGCTGTAACTGATGATGAAAAAACATTCCATCAATTATCAGTAGTATGGAACGTATTACCTGTATTAATTGAAGGCGAAGCTACACCAGAGGCAACTCTTGAAAAAGGAATTGAAACATTAAAAGCTAACGGAACATTAGAAGCAGGAGATGTAGTTGTTTTATCAGGAGGAGCTCAAACATTTGTAGATACAAAATGCGAGAAAAAAATAATAGGTGGAATTGTAAGAGTATAAGTTTTATAAAAATGTGCAGAAAAAACTGCACATTTTTTGCTACTAAAAATATCCTTATTCTGAAATTCTTTAAAAGACTTACCAGACTATCACCAACCATATCATATATGTATTTAAAAAATGGAAAATTTTGTGCATCTAAACTTAACGTTAGAAAATCTTATATATTCAGATGAGGAATGTTCATGGGCAAGCTTATAAATATGTGTATTTTTCATAAACTGCCTCGACTACCCTACATAACGTTAACAAATTCTAAAACTAAAGTCACAACAATACCCAAAAATGGGGACCTTTATGACTTTAGTTTAAGAATTTGTAACACTATTCCGGTCGTATTCGTTGTTTAATCAAAATAAACATATTTATAAGTTTGAGCCTGAATGAAAGCGGCTCATCTGAATATATTAGATTTTCTACGGGAAGTTTGGCTTGTCCAAAATTTGGAATGCTTTAAATACATATATGATATGGTTGGTGATAGTGTAGTGAATTATTTAAAATATTTCAGAATTAAAATTATTATTTTTTTGTAAACAATAAAAATTAACTTGCAATTTATTAAGTAAAATAGTAAAATATAGGTGTAAAATAGAAAGGAAAGGTTACAAGTATGTCAAAACCAACAGTAGCAATAATAGGAAAGCCAAATGTAGGAAAATCAACATTTTTTAATTACATAGTAGGAAGTAGAATATCAATAGTAGAAGATACGCCAGGAGTTACAAGAGACAGAATATATGCTGAAACTAATTGGAGAGGAAGGAACTTTACAGTAATAGATACAGCTGGAATAGAACCAGAATCAGAGGATATAATAATATCACAGATGAGAGAACAAGCAAAAATAGCAATAGAAATAGCTGATGTAATAGTCTTCTTAACAGATGTAAAACAAGGAGTAACAGCAGCAGACCAAGAAATTGCATTAATGTTAAAAAAATCAAAAAAACCAGTTGTATTAGTATGTAATAAAGCAGATAATATGAGTAAAGACAAAAATGAAATTTACGAATTTTACAACTTAGGAATAGGAGAGCCATATCCAGTATCAGCAGCACATGCATTAGGAATAGGTGATGTATTAGATGCAATATATGAAAACTTTCCAGAAAAAGATGCAAGTGAAGATGATAATGACAAAATAAAAGTAGCTGTAATAGGAAAGCCAAATGTAGGAAAATCATCATTAATAAACAAAATATTAGGGCAAAATAGGACAATAGTAAGTTCAATAGCAGGAACAACAAGAGATGCTATAGATACAGAATATGAAAACGAACATGGAAAATATGTATTAATAGATACAGCAGGAATTAGAAGAAAGAGCAAAGTAACAGAATCAATTGAAAAATTTAGCATAATGAGAACATTGTTAGCAATTGAAAGAGCAGATGTATGTTTAATGATGATAGATGCATTAGAAGGAGTAACTGACCAAGATGCAAAAATAGCAGGTGAAGCACATGAAGCAGGAAAAGGAATAATAATAGTAGTCAACAAATGGGATGAATATGAAAAAGAAACAGGAACATTGGAAAAATACAAAAAACAAATATATGAAAAATTATCATATTTATCATATGCACCAATAATATTTATATCTGCAAAAACAGGACAAAGAGTAGAAAAATTATTTGACTTAATCAACCATGTTGCAGAACAAAATGCTATGAGAATATCAACATCAGTATTAAATCAAGTAATAAATGAAGCTATTGCGATAGTACAGCCACCATCAGACAAAGGAAAAAGACTAAAAATTTTATATGGAACTCAAGCAAGTACAAAACCACCAACATTTGTGATATTCGTAAATGATAAACAATTATTTCATTTCTCATATGAAAGATATTTAGTAAATCAAATTAGAAGAGAATTTGGACTTGAAGGAACACCAGTAAGAATAATAGTAAGAGAAAAAAACGAAAAGGATATGTAAGGTCTGTCCCAAAATTTCCAAAAAGGAAAAAAGAGAACCGTCCCCAAATTACCCAAAAGGAAAAAACGGGACTGTCCCCAAATTTCCCAAATATGAAAAGGAGTGATAAAAATGGCAGGATATATAATAGTAGGAATTGTAGCTTATTTAATAGGAAGTATAAGCTTTTCAGTAATAATAAGTAAAAAAATGGCAGGATTTGATGTTAGAGAAAAAGGAAGTGGGAATGCAGGAGCAACAAATATGTTGCGTTCAGTAGGAAAAAAAGCAGCAATACTAACTTTAATAGGAGATGCATTGAAAGGTGTAGTAGCAATTTCATTTGCAATATTAGTAGGAGCAATAGCTAAAAATTTAGATAAAGCACTATTAGTGCAAATTGCGGGAATTGCAGTAGTAGTAGGACATACATTTCCAATATTTTTCCAATTTAAAGGAGGAAAAGGAGTTGCAACATCTTTAGGAGTTGTATTAATGACAAATTGGAAAATAGGATTAATATGTTTAGTATTTGCATTAGTATTAATGGCATTAACAAGAATGGTGTCAATGGGGTCAGTAGGTGCAGCAATTTTATTTCCAATTTTAGTATTATTTATGAAGACAAATTATACAATAGATGAAGGAAGTAGTTATTTTATTTATAGTATAATTTTAGCAGTAATAGTTGCTTTCAATCATAGAAGTAATATAAAAAGAATACTAAATGGAACTGAAAACAAATTGAGTTTCAAGAAATAGGAGAAGCAAATGAAAAAATTAATAAAAATAATAATATTAAGTATATTAATAATAACAAGTGTATATATTCCAACGAATGCAGAAGCAGAATTGGCGGGAATGAGTCAATTAAGACTTACTGTAACAGAAGCAGATGAACCATATGAAATATATATGTTATTACCTAAAAATTATATAAATTATGCAATAAAACATGATGGACTAGATATAGGATATGATGGTGCAAACACATTAATATACAATACAATTCCAAGTATAATGGTAAATGTAAATAATGTACTTAAAGATACATATATAGATAATGGAATAGAATATGTTCAAATAAAATTAGATGATATGGGTGGAGAAGAATATATATTTGAAATAATATCAGAATATACAGATATGGACATGATTTATAGAATAAAATCAGAATCAAAAGATAATTTAATGTTAATAGACAATTTCTCAATAGATGAAGATAATACATGTAAAATGGAGTATAATTATGAAGAAGATACAATACAAACAGATGGAAAAAATGAAGTTAAGATAAAATTTCAATTGCATTGGTGGCAAATATTAATAATAGCAATATTAATTATATTTTTAATATATATGCAGAAGAGGAGGAATTATTAATGAAAAAAATATGTATAATAGGAAGTGGAAGTTGGGGCGTTGCACTTGCAATTCATTTAGCTAAGCAAGGATATAAAATAAAAATGTGGTCATTTTCAGAAGAAGAAAAAGATTTAATAAATAATGAAAAAAAGTGCAAATTTTTACCAGATGCAGAAATACCAGAAGGAGTGTATTGTACTAATTCATATGAAGAAGCAATAAATGGAACAGATTTTATAATACATGTAACACCATCAAAATTCACAAGAAATACAGTAAAAGAATATAAGAAATATGTTACAAACCAACCAATAGTAATATGTTCAAAAGGATTTGAAAAAGATAGTTTAATGACATTAGATGAAGTTGTACAAGAAGAAATACCATCTGCTAAAATTGCAGTATTATCAGGTCCAAGCCATGCAGAAGAAGTATCAGTGGCTATACCAACAGTATTAGTAGTAGCATCAAAATATGATGCATTATTAAAATTAGTACAAGATACTTTTATGAATGATAAAATGAGAATATATACATCAAAAGATGTAAAAGGTGTAGAACTTGGAGGAGCATTAAAAAATATAATAGCATTTTGTGCTGGAGTTGCAGCAGGAATAGGTTTAGGAGATAATACATTTGCAGCATTAATAACAAGAGGTTTAGCAGAACTTTCAAGATTAGGTGTAGCATTAGGAGGACAAAAAGAAACACTATATGGACTTAGTGGATTAGGTGATTTAATAGTAACATGTTTAAGTGAACATAGTAGAAATAGGAAAGCCGGAAAATTAATAGGTCAAGGAAAAACTTTAGAAGAAACTAAAAAAGAAGTTGGAATGACAATAGAAAGTATAGATAATATTGAAGTTGCCTATGAATTAGGAAAAATTCATGGAATAGAAATGCCTATAGTAGAAGCTGTGTATGGAATTTTATATAAAAACTTAAAACCAGAAGATGCAGTAAATATGCTTATGAATAGAGAAAGAAAAAGTGAATACTAAAGAAATAAATTTAAAATATAATAAATATACATAATTTTTTTAAAAATAAAACATAATATGTAATAATAGGAGGAATAAAAATGGATTTTCTTAGTAAATTAGGTAAAAAAGCTAGTGAAGCATATGGTGCAACAGCAGAAAAAACAAGTAAAATTGCAAAAGAAGCAAAATTAAAAATGAAAATAAATGAAAACAAGTCAGATATTAAAGATTTATATACAGAAATAGGTAAAAAGGTTTATGAAAAACATGTGAGAGAAGAAAATATAGATATAAGTACAGAATTGGAAGAAGAATGTACAAAAATAGATGTATTATCAGCAGAAATTGAAACATGTTTAAAATCAATATTAGAATTAAAAGACCAAAAAGTATGTCCAAAATGTAATAAAACAATAGAAAAAACAAGCGCATTTTGCCCATATTGTGGAGAAAAACAAGAAGAAACAGAAGCTACTGAAGAGGCAAAAGAACCTGAAGCTGTATTAGAAGAACTTGAAACAGTAGAGATTAAACCAGAAAATGAAACTGAAAAAGAAATTGTAAAAGAAGAGTTACAAGAAGAAATAAAAGAAGAAGAGGAAAAAGAAAAGAAAGAAGAAAATTAGATGAAAATAGTAGTTCAAAGAGTAAAATATGCAAATGTAAAAGTTGATGAAAAAGTAGTAGGGCAAATAAATCAAGGATTTCTTGTTTTAGTAGGAATAAAACAAGGTGATACAAAAAAAGAAGCAGATTATTTGGTTAGAAAATTATGTAATTTACGAATATTTACAGATGAGAATGATAAAATGAATTTGAATTTAAAAGATGTGAATGGTAAATTATTAATTGTTTCACAATTTACATTATATGCAAATTGTGCAGATGGTAATAGACCAAGTTTTATTGAAGCTGCAAAACCAGATGAAGCAATTCCATTATATGAGTATTTTTGTGAACAATGCGAAAAAACAGGTATTGAAGTACAAAAAGGAATTTTTGGAGCAGATATGAAAGTGGAATTATTAAATGATGGACCTGTTACTATAATAATAGAAAAATAATATTATTATAATTCATATAAATTAATTAAAATAAATGAAAGTATTTTGTATATCTAAACTTGAAGTTAAGAAATTAAATAAAAAACGGTGAGGGATGTTCAATTTCATATTGAAAGAGGCTCATCGTTTTTTATTATAATTTCTACGAAAGTTTAGCTTATCCAAAATACTGGAATGTTTTTAATTAATTAATATGAATATATATAAGTATCTTTTTTTAATATGGGTATCTTTCAAATAAATATTTAATTATATCATTAGAATTAGAGTTAGAAATTTTTATATAAACATTTTCATCTAAAGAAATCCACATAGATATTTCAAAATTGGAAAAACTATCAATAAATGTTCCTATAAATTCAGAAATTTCTATAGGATTGGAAAATTGTTTTTGCCAAGATAAAACATTTTCTAAATTTTGTTCTTTAGAATAGAATTCTGTCAAAAATTTATTTATTTCTCCAAATTTATTACTTATTATAATTATTTTTGCAATCATGTGAAAACTCCTTATAAATTATTATGCGAAAAATGTAAAAAAATATACTTTAGAATAAAAACATAAAATTAGTAGATAATATTTAATGATGACTTTTTTGTCAGAAGGAGGTTAATTATGGATAAAAATCAAAAAATAAATTGTACAGTAGAAAGTTGTGTATATCAAGATAGTGAAACTGCTAGATGTACATTACAAGCAATACAAGTACAACCAACACAAGATTGCAAAACAAGAAAAGCAGATGAATCTATGTGCGGAAGTTACGAATGTGATGAATAGTATTTAATAAATTTAGATTTTAAACAAAGAAAACATTTTATGAGGTAGTGGGAAGCACACATATGTATTTAAAAAAATGAAAAATTTTGTACATCTAAACTTAACGTTAGAAAATCTTATATATTCAGATGAGGAATGTTCATGGGCAAGCTTATAAATATGTGTATTTTTCATAAACTGCCTCGACTACCCTACATAACGTTAACAAATTCTAAAACTAAAGTCACAACAATACCCAAAAATGGGGACCTTTATGACTTTAGTTTAAGAATTTGTAACACTATTCCGGTCGTATTCGTTGTTTAATCAAAATAAACATATTTATAAGCTTGAGCCTGAATGAAAGAGGCTCATCTGAATATATTAGATTTTATACGGGAAGTTTGGCTTGTCCAAAATTTGGAATGTTTTAAATACATATGTGTGCTTCCTACTCGCTCATAAAGATTTAATAGTTTAAAATCTAAATTTATTAATTTCATATTGACAAAAATAAAAAATAGAAATAAAATTAAGACAATAATAAAAGAAGGAGTGATATTATATGGCATTAGTAACAACAAAGGAAATGTTTGAAAAATCAATGAAAGAAGGATTTGCAATAGGAGCATTTAATGTAAATAATATGGAATTAATACAAGCAATAGTAGATGCAGCAGCAGAGCAAAATTCACCAGTAATTTTACAAGCTTCATCAAGTGCAATAAAATATGCAAAAATAAATTATTTAATGAAAATGGTAGAGGCAGCAGTAGAGGAACATCCAAATATTCCAATTGCAATGCACTTAGACCATGGACCAGATTTTGAAACATGTAAAATGTGTGTAGATGCAGGATTTACTTCAGTCATGTTTGATGGCTCAAAATATGATTTTGAAGAAAATATTAGACTAACAAAAGAAGTAGTAGATTATGCACATGCTCATGGAGTAGTAGTAGAAGCAGAACTTGGAAAATTAGCTGGAATAGAAGATGATGTAAATGTTGCAGCATCAGATGCAATATATACAGACCCAGCTCAAGCAGAAGAATTTGTAAGAAGAACAGGTGTTGATTCACTTGCAATAGCAATTGGAACAAGTCATGGGGCTTATAAATTTAAAGGAGAAGCAAAATTAAGATTTGATATTTTAAAAGAAATAAAAATAAGAATACCAAATACACCAATAGTATTACATGGTGCATCAACAGTAATTCCAGAATTAGTAGAAATGTGTAATAAATATGGTGGAAATATCCCTGGTGCAAAAGGAGTTCCAGATGAAATGTTACATGAAGCAAGTGTATCAGGAGTATCTAAAATAAATGTTGATACAGACTTAAGACTTGCAATGACAGCAGGAATAAGAAAAGTATTTGTAGAAGACCCAAGTGCATTTGACCCAAGAAAATATTTAAAACCAGCAAGAGAATTAATCCAACAAACAGTTGCACATAAAATGAAAGATGTATTTGGTTCAGCAAATAAAGCATAAAATATAAATAAAAGATGCCGATTCACTAAGAAACGGCATTTTTTATATTACATTTTCTCTTGTGCTCTCATAGCTTTTCTCATTCTAATTTCAGCATCTCTTTTTGCAAGAGATTGACGTTTATCATATAATTTTTTACCTTTGCCAAGACCAAGTTCTAATTTAACAAAACTACCTTTAAAATATAAGCTAATAGGAACAAGACTATAACCGTCTTGTTTTACTTTTCCAAAAAGTTTATTTAATTCTTTTTTATTTAAAAGTAATTTTCTATCACGTAAAGGGTCTTTATTAAAAATATTTCCATGTTCATATGGACTAATATGCATAGAATATATGTAACATTCACCTTTATTAAAACCTGCATAACTATCTTTTAAATTAACTTTACCAGCTCTAATAGATTTTATTTCTGTACCTGTTAAAACAATACCAGCTTCAAATTTATCTTCTATATTAAAATTATGATAAGCAACTGGATTTTTAGCGATTAATTTAATATTCATAAAATACCTCTTTTCTATGCTATTATAACATACAATAAGAGAAAAATTCAATTATAAATCAAAAAATATGTTACTATTAAATAAGTCAACTTTCGTCTAAAATAAAATGTTTAACTTATTTTATAGTAACATATTTAAACTTATTAATTAGTCATTATCATCATATCTTCTGCTATCAGAAATTTGATTTGAATAATACCAAACTAGAGCAACTATAGCAACAGCAGCAACAGCTAGTATTAACCAAGTCCAAGCAGTAGAAGTCATACCTAAAAATGTACCTTCATTAGTAGCAGTTCTTGTTGTAGCAGTTCTATTAGCTGAATATCCAGTATTAGTATTTGTAGTTCCCATTATGTTAGTATTGTTATTATTGTTGTTGTTATTATCAGTTACGTTATTCATAGTATTTTCTGCATTACCTGTCATATCTTTTGCACCATTTGTAACATCTTTTACAGCACCTTCAACAGCATTTTCTGCACCACCAACAGCATCACGAACACCATTAACAGCATTGTTCATCATATTTTGTCCATCATTACCATCAGTAGCAAAACAAAATGTTACAGAAAAAGAGAAAATTATGGCAACTAATAAGCTAGATATAAAAATCAATTTCTTACTCATAATAAATCCTCCTTAAAAAATTAGTTTTATAAACAATAAAACCTATTAATAGTATAAATTTTTTAAAACAAAATATACTTGAAAAATCTTGCAAAAAAACGAAAAATCATATAAAATAACGAAAGAAAAAGAAAAGAGGAAAAATATGTATAGTATAGAAGAATTTGACAAACAAAAAACAAAAGTATTTAAATATATTATGTACAAAAAAAGGACAGAATATGAAGTACGAAATAAATTTAAAGGACAAATTGAAGAAGAAATGCTAGATGATATAATTGAATATTTAAAAGAAGCAAAATATTTAGATGATTATGAATTTATAGAAAAACAAGTAAATGAATATATGTTATTAAAAACTTTATCAATAAAAGAAATAAAATATAAATTATATGCAAAAGGATTAGACAGAAAACTAATAGAAGAATATATAGATAAAAATTATGATAAATTAAATGAATATGAACAAAAATGTATTGAAAAAATTAAAATGAAAAAATCAGCAACAATGGAAGAGCAAGAGATTGAGCAATACTTGTATAAGAAAGGATACAGATGTGATTAAATATGCAAAATGTATTAGCATTAGAAACAAAAAAATATTCAATAAAAATAAATAATTTTGAAGGACCATTAGATTTATTATGCCATTTAATAGATAAAAATAAAATGGATATTTATGACATAAATATTAGTCAAATAACAGACCAATATATAGATTATATTAATAATATGGAAAAAATGAATTTAGATGTAACAAGTGAATTTTTAGTTATGGCTTCAACACTATTATATTTAAAATCTAAACATTTATTACCAAAAACTCAAGATGATGAAGAAGAGATAAGTGAAGAAGAATTAATAAGAAGAATTATTGAATATAAAAAATATAAAGAGATTACTAAAAAATTAAAGGAAAATTATTTGGAATATTCAAAAAGATATTTTAAAATGCAAGAAGAGATTGAATTACCAAAACAAAAAATTGGAACAGATTTTGATAAAAATATAATTCCTACTCTTTATAGAAATTTAATAGAAAAAAATAAAGATAAAATAAATGAAAATGCTTCAAATATTGAAAAAATTGCAATTGTAGAAACATATTCAGTAGGAAATACAGTAAAAGAAATGTATAAGGCATTAATAAAATATAAAAAGTTTACATTTAACAAATTATTTTCACCTAAAAAAAGAAACAAAAAAGAGGTTGTAACTGCATTTTCAGGACTATTAGAAATGTCAAGAAGAAATAAAGTAATTACAGAACAAGAGGAATTGTTTGGAGATATTGAAGTTGAAAAGAATAAAACAAAATAAATTGGAAAAAATAGTATTAAAGCAAAGAGGGCGATAATATTGTTTTTTCTTTTTATTTTTATAATAATTTTATTTTTAATTATAGCAGTTCACACAATAAAATTAGGCATAGAAATTCAAAACTTCAAAATTAATACTGAATGTACAGATAAAATAAATAAAGACCATCAAATTAATATTTATTTATCTATTTTTAATAAAATAAAAATTTTAAATAAAGACATAAAAGAAATTAAAATTAGAAATAAAGATTTAGATATAAGAATTTTAAAGAAAAAGGATTTAAAAATAGATTATAAAGAAGTAATACAAAATATTAATATAGAAAAAATAGATTTAAATATACAAATTGGAACACAAGATGCAGCATTAACAGCTATTGTAGTTGGTATTATAGCTTCAGTTTTAGGTGTTTTGATAAGAAAACCAAGATATGAAGTTATTCCTATTTATTCAGGTAAAAATTTTATAAAAATAATATTAGACAGTATATTTACAGTTAATTTGACACATTATATATATAGTCAAATTTTTAAGAGATTGGGAGGAAATAAAAATGAGCGAACATCCAATAGAAAGTCTTATGCTAACAGCTATGAGTAGTATCAGAGATATGGTTGATGTAAATACAATTATAGGTGAACCTATAGAAGCAGGTAATAATATCACAATTATACCAATTTCAAAAGTATGCTTCGGATTTGCTGCAGGTGGAAGTGAATTTAATGGAGAGACTTTAAAAGAGTATAATAGAAAAGATAAAAATGAAGAAATTGAATATAAACTACCTTTTGGTGGTGGAGCAGGAGCAGGGGTTACAATAAATCCAGTGGCGTTTTTAGTTGTTCAAAATGATAATGTAAAATTAATGCCTGTTAATCATGATTCTTATATTGATAAACTTTTAGATTATGTACCAGATTTATTGCAAAAAGTAAACGATATGTTTAATAAAACTGTTCAAGCCAGTGAAGAAAGAAATAAAACTATTATAAATGCGATGAAAAATAAATCTAAAAGTCCAGAAGTTAAAGGACAAGAACAAAAAGTTACAGAAAATGAAAAGCAAGCAGTAAATAATGAAGAAGAACAGTTTGCAGAAGCTGATGGCGAAATTTTTGATGATGAATAAAATATTATTCATTAAATATATTTTAGTTAACGAAAATCATAACCTCTGTTTTACAGAAGTTATGATTTTTAAAATGTTAAAGTAATTCTGTTCCCGTGTTTTTTAATAAAACCTTCATCAACAAGAAGTTTTAGTTCTCTCATCATAGCACTTCTATCAACACTCAAAAAATCAGCTAAATCAGTATATGAAAAAGGTAAAGTAAAAGAACGTCTAATAGAGCGTTTAGAAAGTATATCAAAATATGAAAGTATTTTTTCTCTAATAGTACGTTTTGTAAGAAGCTCTATGCGTAAATTCAAATTAATAATTTGATCCAGAAAAAGCTCAGTTAAATTACTAGTAAGCTCTTTATGAAAATCGCAGTTACGTCTACATTTTGTGAAAAGAGTATCATAAGTAAAAAACAAAACCTCAGAATTTTTACGAGCAATTACAAAAAGTTCATTATTTGTATTAGCTGGATAGAAAACTTCACCAAAAACGTCAGAAACCACAAAATGCCCAATAATAGTTTTATTTCCATTAGAATCATATCTAATTAAATCAACTTCACCAGATAAAACAATGCAAATCTGATTACGTTTTTCAATATAAGTAGTAACAATCTCATTTTTCTTAAAATTTTTAATTTGAATTCTGTTACAACTATTTTTAAATTTTTCTATGAAAAGTTCTTTATCAAAATTAGCATCCATAGTAACCTCCTGAAGTATAAAAATCTAAACCAAATATATCATAAAATTGTTGCATATGCAACAGAAAAAAATAAAAATAACTATATAATAAAATTAGATGATTGGGAGGAAATAAAATAATGAAAGTTATAAAAAGAGATGGAAGAACAATCGATTTTGACAGAACAAAAATAGAAATTGCAATTCAAAAAGCAAATAAAGAAGTCAAAGAAAAAGAAAAAGCAACCCAAAAAGAAATAAATGAAATAATAGCATATATAGAAGAGTTAGGGAAAAAAAGGATTTTAGTAGAAGATATACAAGACATAATAGAACAAAAGTTGATGGAATATGACAGATATGAATTAGCTAAAAAATATATAGTATATAGATATACAAGAACACTAGTAAGAAAATCGAATACTACAGATGAATCAATATTAGGATTACTAAGAAATCAAGATAAAGAGGTTGCTGAAGGAAAAACAAAGAAAAAACTTCTTTCTGCAGCAGTACAAAGAGATTACATAGCAGGAGAAGTCTCAAGAGATTTAACAAGAAGAATTTTACTACCAGAAAAAATATCTAAAGCACATGAAGAAAGAATATTATATTTTCATAACGCAGACTATTTCATACAACCAGTAATTGATAGTTGTATAGTAAATATCGAAGATATGTTAGACAATGGAACAGTAATAAATGGAAAAATAATCGAAACACCTAAAAGTTTTCAAGTGGCATGTACTGTGTTGACTCGAATAATTCAAACTGTAGGAAGTAATCAATATGGAGAACAATCAATAGACTTAATTCATTTAGGAAAATATTTAAGAAGAAGTTATAATAAATTTAAAGAAAGTTTAACAGAAAAATACGGAGGAAAAATATCAAAAGAAATAATAGAAGAAGTAGTCAACGATAGAATCAAAGAAGAATTATCATCAGGAGTACAGATGTTAATATATCAAATAAATACATTAACAACAACAAATGGACAAACACCAAATGTAAAATTGTTTCTTCATTTAGAACCAGAACATGAATATACAGAAGAAAATGCAAAAATAATAGAAGAAATATTAAAACAAGCAATACAAGGAATAAAGAATGAAGATGGAATTTATGAAACTCCAATATATCCAAAATTAATCTATTTATTAGATGAATACAATAGTAATGAAAATAAAGAATATGGATTTTTAGTACAAATGGCATCAAAATGCTCAAGTGTAGAATTTATACAAGCTAATAAAGCAAAAGAAAAAGGAAAATTTAATCAAGGTACAGTTAGTATTAATTTAATTTCAATAGCAGAAAATACAAAAGAAAATGAAGATGAATTTTGGAAAATATTAGATGAAAGACTAGAACTATGTAAAGAGGCATTAATGTGTAGACATTATGCATTATTGGGAACAAAATCAGATATGTCACCAATTCATTGGCAACATGGAGCAATAGCTCGTTTAAAAAAAGGTGAAAAAATAGATCAATTCTTATATGGTGATAATTCTACTTTAACTTTAGGATATATAGGATTAGAAGAAACTGCAAAAATGATGAAAAGTGAATCAAATGCAGATACAGATTCTGAAGTTAATGAATTTGAATCTAAAATATTGAAATATTTAAATGACAGAGTTAAAAAATGGAGAAAAGAAACTAATGTGGGATTTGCGCTAAAGGAGACGGTTTTGCTTTTAAAGTAACAGAACTGTCACTTTTAGAATAAAAACTTGCAAAATGGAAATAATATGATAAAATGTAGGCAAGCAAAAGAAAATATTTGCTTGCTAAAATTTGTAAAAAGGAGGTCTTTCTATGGAAAGAAAAGTAAAAGTTGTACAATACGGAGTAGGCAAAATGAGTGTATACACAATGAGATATGTGTATGAAAAAGGTGGAGAAATAGTAGGAGCAGTAGATGTGAATCCAGCTGTAATAGGAAAAGACATTGGAGAAATTTTAGGAACAGAAAATAAAGGTGTAGTTGTTACAAGTGCAGAAAATGCAAAAGAAATGTTACAACAAACAAAACCAGATATATGTGTAGTAACAACAATGAGTTTAATAAAAGAAACAGCAGATGCACTATTGTTATGTGCAGAATTAGGAATAAACGCAATTACAACATGTGAAGAAGCATTCTTCCCAGCAAATTCTAATCCAACATTAACAAGAAAAATAGACGAATTAGCAAAAAAGAATAATTGTACAATAACAGGAAGCGGATATCAAGATATATATTGGGGTCAATTAATATCATCAATAGCAGGCTCTACACAAAAAATCACAAAAATAACAGGAAGTTCAAGCTATAATGTAGAAGAGTATGGAATAGCATTAGCAAAAGCACATGGTGCAGGTCTAACATTAGAAGATTTTGATAAAGAAGTTGCATCAGTTGATAAAATAAGTGATGAAGAAAGACAAAAAATTATAAATAGTGGAGAATATTTGCCTTCATATATGTGGAATGTAAATGGTTGGCTTTGTGAAAAATTAGGATTAACAGTAGTTTCTCAAAGACAAAAATGTGTACCACAAACTTATAAAGAAGATTTATTTTCATCAACTCTTAATATGACAGTTAAAGCAGGAGATGCTACAGGAATGAGTGCAGTAGTTACTACAGAAACAAAAGAAGGAATCACTATTGAAAGTGAATGTATAGGAAAAGTTTATTCTAAAGAAGATTATGATAAAAATGAATGGACAATTCATGGAGAACCAGATACAACAATTGTTGTTGCAAGACCAGCAACAGTTGAATTAACTTGTGGTTCAGTTGTTAATAGAATTCCTGATGTTATAAATGCAGAACCAGGATATGTTCCAACTGAAAGAATGGGAGAATTAACTTACAAAGTTAAACCTTTAAATGAATATGTAAAATAAAAAATTCGCTCAGTTATTTCTGGGCGTTTTTTATTTTTATTTTGACATTTTTAATTTATATGTTATAATTCAAAGAAAAAAAGATATGTTGAAAAGGGATTTATGAATGTAGGAGTTTATGTTTTAAATAGAAATATATTTGAAAACAAAATAGAAGAAAAGACTTTTTCTTTTGAAAACGATTATTTAAATAAATATGTATCTATGGATAAATTTATGCCATATATTTATGATGGGGAATTTATAGATATCGGAATTCCTGAAGATTATGAAAAAATAAAGGAGATAATAAGTGAAAAATAAGTTTATTATAAATGGAAAAATATTTACTAAAAAATATATAAGTGGGGTACAAAGATATACATTAGAAATATTGAAAGAATTAGATAAAATTATACAAAAAGATGAGATAGAAATTTGTACTCCTAAAAGCGCTAAAAATATACCTAATTATAAAAATTTTAAAATTGTAAAATATAGTAATCTAAAAGAAATTCCATGGGAACAGATTGCATTTCCATATTATCTGGCAAAAAATAAAGGAGTTTCAATAAACTTAGGAAATGTATCTCCTTGGATAAATCCAGGAATAGTATGTATACATGATGTTAATTGTATAAAAAATCCTAAAAATTTTCAAAAAAGAATGGTAATTTGGTATAGATTTTTATTTAAAAGAGCAATGAAAAAAGGAAGAAAAATAATAACAGTTTCTAATTTTTCTAAAAGAGAAATGTTAGATTGCTATAATGTTAATTCGCAAAAAATAGCTGTAATAAATAATAGTTGGGAGCATTTTTCTAAAGTCAATGAAGATAGAAAAATTTTTGATAAATATCCTCAGTTAAAAGAAAAAGAATTCTTTTTTTCAATAGGAACACTAACAAAACATAAAAATTTAAAATGGGTATTAAAAGTTGCTAAAAATAATCCACAATATTTATTTGCAATTTCCGGATTTGTAAATATAAAAAAATTTAAAGAGGAATTAGATTTAGAAACACCACCAAATGTTATTTATTTAGGATATTTAAGCGATGAAGAAGTTAAAGCAATTTACCAAAGAACAAAAGCATTATTGTTTCCATCATTATATGAAGGTTTTGGATTGCCACCAATAGAAGCATTATCAGTGGGAGCAAAAGTAGTTGTAGCAGATATAGAAGTTATGCATGAAACGTTTGAAGATACTGTTATATATATAAACCCATATGATTATAATATTAAACTAGATGAAATTTTAAGTAGAAAGATATCAAAACCAGATAAGATTTTAAAAAAATATAGTTGGAGAAAATCAGCAGAAAATTTATTGAAATTGTTAAAGGAAGAAGATAATAAAATATATGAAAGTAGTAATTAGTGGAAAAGCATTTGCAAAAAAATATAGGACAGGTGTACAGAGATTTTGTATAGAATTATTAAATGAGCTAGATAAACAAGCAAAGAAAATGGAAATAGAACTACTAGTACCTAAATATTGTGATGAAAAATTTGAATATAAAAATATTAAAGTAGTGAAATTTGGGAGATTAAATCTAAATATTTGGGAACAGACTGAATTACCGTTATATGCATTAAAAAATAAGGCTATATTAGTTAATTTGTGTAATACATCACCAATTTTAAAACCTGACATAGTATGTATACATGATTTAAATTGCATAAAAAATCCCCAATATTATCCAAAACTTTTTTCAACTTGGTATAAAATGATGGTAAAAAATGCTATTAAAAAATCTAAGAAGATAATTACAGTTTCTAGATTTTCAAAAAATGAAATAGAAAATTACTATAATATAAAAGATGTAGAAGTTATATATAATGGATATGAACATATTTTTAGAGTAAAAGCAGATGATGGTATCTTTAAAAAATTACAAAAAGTAGAAAAAAATAGATATTTTTTTACTTTAGGAACTATCCAAAAAAATAAGAACATTGAATGGATTTTACAAGTTGCAAAATTAAATCCTGATAAAACTTTTGTTATTACGGGATATATGAACCAAGAAAACATAAAATTTGATTTAAAAAATGTGATTTATACAGGATATCTTCAAGATGAAGAATTAAAAGCATTAATGGAGAATTGTGAAGCATATATAATTCCATCTTTTTATGAAGGCTTTGGAATTCCGCCATTAGAAGCTTTTGCATTAGGAAAAAATGTTATTGCTTCAGATATTCCGGTATTTCATGAAATTTTTGAATATGAAGTAAAATATATAAATCCTTATGAATATAATGTAAATCTTAACGAATTAGTTGATAGTCAAAATCGACAAAAAATCCTTGATAAATTTTCATGGAAAAAATCAGCCGAAGAACTTCTAAATATAATTGAAGAACAAGTAAAGAAATAATTACTTGTTCTTTTTTCTTTAATTATTATGATTTACGAAATTAATATATCAAAAAAAATTTACAAAATCAAGATATTTGAAAAAAATTGTAATTATAAATATTTTCTTTTTAATTTCTAAACCATTTAAAATACTATAATTTAGTAAAAAATAAAATCGTAAATCATAATAATTAAAGAAATAGGATATTTATAAATGTCCTGTAAAGTAATATAATATAAAAAACAAAAGAAAGGTTGAGAGAAAATGAAGAGAAAAGAAAGTGGAATTACATTAATTGCGTTAGTAGTAACTATTGTAGTATTGTTAATATTAGCTGGAGTAAGTATATCAATGCTAACGGGAGAAAATGGGATAGTAACTCAAGCACAAAAAGCAAGTGTGAAAAATGATAATGGAACAGTGTTAGAAGCATTAAGATTAAAATTATCTCAATATTTAAGTGAAAATAAAGGAACATATACAAAAGACAAATTAGAATTACTTAGAGATGATGAAATAATAGATGAAAATAATATAATAAATGTATTAAATTTAGTAGAACAAAAATTAAAAACAGGAAATGGAAGTAATAATAAAGATGTATATGTAATAGAGGATAACCATTTATACTATTATGATAATAAAGGAAATAAAACAGATTTAGGAGATTTAGGAAATACAGAAGAAACTATACCAGAAACAGACCCTGATTTTTTTGAAATAACAGACGATGGAACAATTAGTATAAAGGATAAATTAAGTTATTATACAGATGATGGTGTTACAGGAGGGATTCTTCCATATAAATATATAAAGATTCCTAGTGAAATAAATGGAATAAAAGTTACACACATAGCAGATTATATGTTTAGTGGATATAGTTGGGGCTTCAAAAATATAGAAACAATAATAATTCCAGAAGGAGTAACAACTATAGGAGCGCGTGCTTTTTGTTATTGTGAAGGATTAAAAAACATAGAAATTCCATTTAGTGTAGTAAGTATAGGAGAAGAAGCATTTCTAAATTGCTTTGAATTAAAAACAATAACAATATATAATGATGAAGGAACAATAAGTGGAGAACCATGGGGAGCAGGGGAAAGTACAGAAATATTATATCTAGGAGATATACAATTTAAAGAATTTGCAACAAATTATTTATTAGATAAAAATCAAGAAGAAGTAGAGGAATTAATATTAAAGTCAGTATATTATATAGGTACATTTGAAGAATTTCTAAACGAAACGAATACGACTAGAAATGATTTAGAGCAAACAGCAAAAGAAAATGGAATGACTTATATAGAGTATTTAAAAAATACACTAATAGATAGAAGCTCTTGGTTAGGTGTTGAATATGAAGTTTCAAAAAATAATGCAGAAGGAAAGACAGTAGAAGAATTAGAGCAAATGTTTGCAGAAAAAAACGGAGGAACAGGAAGTTTTGATGATTTTTTAACAAAAAATGGATTAACTAGAGAAGATTTCAATGAAATGATAAAGGAAGAAGGATTTAGAACAGAAGAAGATTTTTTAAAAGTATATATATTCTTATACTAATAACAAAATAGAATATCTCAATTCTAATATTGGGATATTCTAAAAAATTAATTTTGAATATAAATAACTAATGCTATTATATTTTTCATTAATTTCTATAATTAATGAAATTTTATAGATTTAATATAACAGAAGTAAAGACTAAAGTCAAGATATTTTTAAAAATTTATATGTCCTATAAAAATATTATTTTTTAATTAAAAATAGCTTGAAATTATAAACTTTGAAATAAATTAAAATCCTCAATTATAGAAATTAATGAAAAATAAAAACAAAAGAAAGGTTGAGAGAAAATGAAAAGAAAGGAAAGTGGAATTACATTAATTGCGTTAGTAGTAACTATTGTAGTATTGTTAATATTAGCAGGAGTAAGTATATCAATGTTAATAGGAGAAAACGGGATAATAACTCAAGCGCGGACAAGCGAGTATAAAAACTGATAATAATACAGTATTAGAAGCATTAAAATTGAAATTATTGCAATATTTAAGTGAAAATGAAGGAACATATACAAAAGACAAATTAGAATTACTAAGAGATGAAGGAATAGTAGATGAGAATAATGTAATAGATGTATTAAAATTGGTAGAACAGAAATTAAAAACAGGAAATGGAAGTAATAATAAAGATGTATATGTAATAGAAGATAACCATTTATACTATTATGATAATAAAGGAAATAAAACAGATTTGGGAGATTTAGGAAATACAGAAGAAACTATAGCAGAAACAGATCCGGATTTATTTGAAATAACAGATGACGGAACAATAAGTATAAAAAATAAAGAATCTTATTATAAAGTAAATACTTATAATTTTTCAAAAAACTATATAAAAATTCCTTGTGAAATAAGAGGTATAAAAGTTACCCAAATATCAGATTATATGTTTTCGGGAATAAAAGATTCTGTACATAAAGGATTTACTAATATAGAAGTTATAATAATTCCTGATGGAGTAACTAGTATAGGTTTATGTGCGTTTTATGGGTGTACAAGTTTGACAACTATAGAGTTTACATCCAGTTTAATAGAAATAAAAAACAGCGCATTTGAATCTTGTTATAATTTAAAGAAAGTAAATTATAACGGAACAGAAGAACAATGGAATGAAATAGTAATAGAAAAAGGCAACAAAGAATTGATAACAAGCAGTGAGCAATATTTAAAATTTGAGGAAGAATATCTTTCAAATAAAAAACAAGAAGAATTAGAAGAATTAATGTTAAAGTCGGTATATTATACAGATACATTTGAAGAGTATTTAAATGAAGAAGATATGACTAGAGAAGATATAGAACAAATAGCACAAGGAAATGGAATGGAATATGTTGAATATTTAAAATATCTCTTAAAAAGTACGGAAGATTCATGGGTATATGTGGAATATACAGTATCAAAACAGGGAGGAACAGAGAAAACAATAGAAGAATTAGAGCAAATGTTTGCGGAAAAATACGGAGGAACAGGAAGTTTTGATGATTTATTAGCACAAGAAGGAATGACTAGAGAAGATTTTTATGAAATGATAAAAGAACAAGGGTTTAGAACAGAAGAAGATTTTCTAAAAGTACAATTGTTTATAAACTAAAAACAAAAATAAAATATCTCAAAAGTTAAGTTACAATTGAGATATTTTTAAATTAATTATGTAAGGAAAAAATATGAAGCAAATAAAAAAGTTAGATATTTTTGTATTACTAATATGTATGATATTATATGGATATAGTATATTTATAGGTGCACCAATAAAAGACAATACAAATGTAATTAATTTAGTAGTATTAACAATATTTTTAATATACATATTAGTAAATATAATAAAAAACAAGGAATATAAAATTATAAGAAATAATATAGATATATTTATTGTAATATTAGTTTTTTCATCATATATATCACTTATATTTCAAAACTATGCGAACTTAGAGGCGACAATAGAATACATAATAAAATATACATCAATATTATGTATGTATATAATGATAAGAGATATAACAAAAAAAGATAAAAAATATATAAACTATATAATAAACACATTAATAATATCAGCAATAAGTATATTTTTATTAGGATTAGACAATCTAACATTTAACTATTCTGAGAAATTTATAGAACTAACAAATAATGTAGATGTAGAAAATGGAGACAGAAGATTTTTAGGGATATTCGGATATGCTAATACAACTGCGATATTGATGTTAATTATCTCAATAATAGCAATAGGAAGATATTTAAAAAGCAATAAAAAACAAGAAAAAATATTATATAATACCATTATATTTATTAATATATCTACGATAATAATGTCATATTCAAGGTCTACATGGATAATAGCAATGATAATATATCTAGTGTATATATTATTTTTGAAAAAAGAAGATAAGATAAAATATATAGAATTAATAATAAGAGTACGGAATAATAAGTGTAATATATAGTTTAATAGGTATAAAACAAATAAACCAAGCCAACTATCTATATACGTGGATAGTTTTAATAATATTTTCAACAATTGCATGTTTAAGTACACTATTATCAAAAAAAATAACAAAAATTATAGAAAAAATTAAAATCAAATATTTTATTATGATAACAGTAACGTTAGTATTATTTATAATATTAATATGGAGCATAGGATTAAAAATAACAGAACCACTTATATTATTTAATGATGTAAACATAAAAGAAGAACAAACCCAAGATGTAACAAATATTATACCTAATACTTTATATAAATTTGAATTTGATATTAGTGCAAAAACGGCATATGAAATAGATAATCTTTATAAGATACAAATATGTGAAAGAAATAAATATGATGATATATTAATAACACATGAAATCACATTTGGAACATTTGAAGGAATAAAAAATATAGAATTTACAACAACGCCATATACATATAAAATCTTATTAAAATTTGAAACCAAAAATAGAGTTGCACAAAGAGGTTTGATAATAAATAGCTTAAAAATAAATGATGAAATAAAACCTTTAAAATATAAATTTCTACCAACAAAAATAGTAGACAAGGTTCAAGATATAAATTTAAAAACTATAAGTGTAACAGAACGATTTGAATATATGAAAGATGCATGTAAACTAATAAGTAAATATGGGATATTGGGAATAGGTGCAGATGGTTGGAAAGATAGACAAACAGAAGTACAAGATTATTGGAACTTTGCTAATGAAACTCATTCATATATTTTAGAAGTATTTTGTGAATTCGGAATATTAGGATTTATAGCGGTAATTTGTATAATTGTAAAAATTTTATATAAAATGATACAAGTAATAAAAGACAAAAAATACGACATTATACAAATTTCAATAATAATAGCGGTATTAGTATTACTTGCACACAGTTGCATTGATTTTGAATTATCATTTATGTACATGCTAATAGTTTTATTTACATTAATTGCAGTAATACAAATGGAAAATAAAGACTATAAATATTTAGATTTATTTATGAAAGTTGTTGTAATAATATTTGTTTTATTATCAATATATTTCAATATAAATATATGTGTGCATATGTATTTTAAACATGAAGAAAATCCATATTCAGTAGAATACATATATAATAATCTAAATAGTGAATTTTCAACATATATAGATAAAATTGTAACAAGGAGAAAATATATTTCACATGTAAACACATTTAGAAGAATAACTCATGAAAGAAGTTTGAATGAAAATGAAATAATAAAACTATATGAGGTAATAAAAAATGAAAATAAAATATCTAGGAATGATGTTTATGAAAAGATAAATAGAATTAATTTTTATCAAGAAATTTTATTAGAATTAACAGATAATTTCAAATATATAGAATGTGAACAACAAATTTTAACAGAAATAAAAGAAATAAAGGAATTATTAAATGAGCCAGAAAAATGTAGACTAAGTCTAGAAGAAATAGAAAATTGTAATGAAATTATAAAAAATATAGAAAAAGAGGTAGAAAGAGCTAAATGAAATTGTTGTATATATCGCCATCTCCGCCGAATGAATTAGAACGAGTAAGGTCATTAAATATATTAAAAAGTTTAAAAAGCCAAAATATAAAAGTAACATTAATTACATTATATAATTCAAAACAAGAAAAGTATTTAGATGTTGCAAAGAAATACGTTGATGAAATAATAAAAATTAAGTATAATAAAATAATCGCAATAATGTATGCAATAATTTCAATTTTTTTACCTATACCAATGAGAGTAGGATACTGCTTTAATTTTAGACTTAGGAAATATTTAAAAAATATCCAAGATAAATATGATGTAGTATATATTAAAAGACTAAGAATGGCACAATATAAAAAATATGTAAAATCATCTCAAATATATATTGATATAACAGATAGTTTAACAAAATACTATGAGAGAATATACAAAAAAGCAAAAGGAATAGAAAAAATTATAGCATTAGAAGAATATTATAAACATAAAAAATATGAAATCAAAATATGTGAACAAAATAAAAATATTATAATATGTTCAGAAGAAGATAAAAAATACATAGAAAATATTTCTAATAAAATAATAGGACATATAAAAGTAGTTGAAAATGTTATTGAACCACAAAAATGGAAGATAGACATACATATTAATGAGAAGCGGAAAAAGAAATAAATTAATATTTTTTGGAATAATGGATTATGAGCCAAACATTTTAGCAGTAGAATATATTATAAAAAATATTTTACCTGAACTTAATAAAAAATATAAAATAGAAATTGTAGGACCTAAAGTTTCGCAAAAATTAAAAAAACTAGAGAGTAATAACCTAAAATTCTGTGGATATGTAGAAGCAATAAAAGAAAAATTAAGCGAAGCAGATATCTTTATATGTCCAATCATAGCAGGCTCAGGAGTAAAAAATAAAATTCTTCAGGCAGGAGAAGTTGGTTTGCCAATAGTATGTACTGATTTAAGTTTAGAGGGAATAAATAATGATATTAGACAAACTGCATATATTGCAAATAATGCAGAAGAATTTATACAAGAAATAGAAAAAATAAATAACACAGACGTAAAAGAATTAAAAAGTAGACTAGAGAAACAAAAAGAGATTATACAAAAATATAATTCAATAGAAATGATAGAAAAAATTTTAAAATAATACAGGAAAAGTGTAGAGACTTTTTCTGTATTTTTTTCCTTAATCAAATAAATTAAAGAAACTTATAAAATTAATATAGCAATAAATATTAAAAAAATCAAGATATATTTAGAATAAAATTTTAAAAAATTAAAATTAAACAATATTTACAATTTAAAATATGATAAAATATCGAGATTTTTAAAAATCTTTAATTTATTTGATTGAAGATATAGATTTAAGAAAAACGAAGGAGGAAAAAGATGAAAGAGAAAGGTATAACATTAATTGCGTTAGTAGTAACAATAGTTGTATTACTAATATTAGCAGCAGTAAGTATATCGATGTTAACAGGAGAAAATGGAATAGTAACACAAGCACAGAAAGCAAAGGATGAAACAGAACAAGCAAGAGTACAAGAATTAGTGGATTTAGCAGTAAACAGTTTAATTGGAGAAAATTTAGGAAGTACAAATGGAATAACACCACAAATGGTAGCAGAAGAAGTAAATAAAATGGAAAATAGGAATGATGTATATGCAGAAGGAAGTGAATTTCCAACAAAAATAATTTTTCCAGAAGAAAAAAGAAAAGTAGATGTTGATTTAGAACAAAAAATTGACTTAAGTGAGATGTATGAAGTATCTGTAAATGAAGAAGACATAGCACCACAAGATTTATTTGATTATGAAATAATAGATGAAGCAGAAGTAGGAACTCTAACATTAAGTGAATTGCCAACTAAAAAAGCAAGAATAATAAGAATAAAAGAAGAATATTGTAATAGTAAGCAAGTTGAAAATTCAAATACTAATTATGAGATAGATTATAAAGGAAATAAGATTTCAGATACATTAGTAATACCATATAAAGTAGACGGAAAATGTATTGAAGGTGGAACAGAAGGAGAAATGTATACAATAACAGAAGTACAATTGCGTGCAGAAGGGAATTCAGCAACAGCGTGTGATATTGGGTGGTTGGGAACTAATTTTCCTAAAATAGAAACAGTAATATATCCTAATACAGTAGAAAAAGTGTATGGTATTCGTAAAGGAGAGGGTTTCGAAGAGGCAAATGAAACTTTAAAAACAGTAGTATTACCTAATGGATTAAAGACAATAGGAGAGATGTCATTTTGTAATTGTGATGGATTAATAAGTATAACGATGTCAAATAATGTAACAAGTATAGGAAAGTATGCATTTGTTGACTGTAGTAGTTTAACAAATATAACAATTCCAAATAGTGTAAAAAGTATAGAAAATAAAGCATTTTATAGGTGTAGTGGTTTAACAACAGTAAATTACATGGGAACAGAAGAACAATGGAATGAGATTACAATAGGTTATGATAATACCGATTTGACAGATGCAACAATAAACTACAATTATAAAGGAGAATAATGAAAAAAGCTATTAAATATAGTATAAGACGAAAAAATAAAATGTAATAATAGCAAAGGTTTCCTCCTACGAACAATTTAGTAAATTATAAAATTTTCACATATTTAAAAGATGAATTGTAAAAAATAATACAATGTCATCTTTTTTTGATTTTATAAAAGAATTTTGGTCAGATGTATCTGACTAATTGGGAAATTTTGTAGTAAAAATATTTATATTGTTGATAAACTAACTATAAAATGATATACTATGAAAAAATAAAGTAAGTGAGGATTCAAAAATGAGTAATAAAGAGTTAGTAGAAAATAATATGCAAGATGAAGAGTTCAAAAAAGTTTTTAGTGATATAAAATATGAAATATTAAATGCACAATATGATATATTTAAAGGTGCTAATGCTAGAACTTTGAGTTTATACTATACTATTGGAAAAATAATAGAAGATAATGCAAAATGGGGAAACAAATTTGTTAAAAACCTTTCAATTAGGCTTAAAGTTGATTTTCCAAATATGAAGGGATTTTCAATTACAAATTTAAAATATATGAGAACATATTATTTGGAATGTCAAAAAGATGAAAAAATGAAAGTGTTGTCAGCAAAAATTCCATGGTCGCACAATATTCTTATTTTAAGTAAAATCAAAGATGAAAAACAAAGACGATGGTATATGGAACAGACAGAACTAAATGGATGGTCTTATGATGTTTTAGGTTTTGAAATAAAAAGTGATCTTTATAAGAGACAAGTATTAGGAGATAAGCCAAACAATTTTAAAAGAACATTAAAAGCTCCACAAAGTGAATTAGCAAGAGATATGATGAAAGATCCATATATACTAGATTTATCTAATTTAAAAGAAAGTTATATCGAAACAGAACTAGAAAATGCAATGGTAGAAAGAATAAAAACAGTTTTATTGGAACTTGGAAATGGTTTTAGTTTTCTTGGAAATCAATATAGAATTGAAGTAGATGGAGACGAATACTTCATTGATATGCTTTTTTATCATACAAGATTACATTGTTATATAGTTGTAGAATTAAAAAATACACAATATAAGCCAGAATATGCTGGAAAATTAAATTTCTATCTATCAGCAGTAGATGACTTATTAAAAACGGAAAGTGACAATCCAAGTATTGGAATTATCTTATGTAGAGAAAAGAAAAAGTTTTCAGTTGAGTATTCTTTAAGAGATATAAATAAACCTATTGGAGTAAGTTCTTATGAAGTTTCAAATATATTACCAAAAGATATTATGGAAGCATTACCAACAGAAGAAGATTTGAATTTGCATATAGATATAGATGAAAATGAAGAAGAAAATAATTAAAAAATAAATTGGTCAGACGCGTCTGACCAATTTATTTTTTAACATTTTATTGGACTTTTTAACTTAGAATTGAATTTAAAAGAACAAAGTTTTATTGCTACTATTTTAACAGCAGGAATAGGATTCTTGAGTCAAGCATCTGGAAACTGGCAAGATACATTAGTAAAAATTGTTGCAATCATAAATAATAGAAATGATATTAATGAACTTGTAGAAGATTTTAATTTATACTATTTCTTTTTGGGAATTTTTTTAATAATAGTTACTGTTATACTGAATTTTTATTCGAAAAGAAAAGTATGTGTATTAAATATTAATGGATATATGAGACAAAGAATAGAGCCATATTTCAAAATGAAGAAAGATATTAGAAATGATTTTAGAGAGAGGAAAATTAATTTTGTAAATATATATAAGAAAATTTTTTGTAATAGATTAGATAAAGAAAGTTGTGAATGTATATTGGAGCAAATAGAAGACCAAGTAAATGCATTTAAAAACGAAACAATAGAAGGAAAAAGAGGATATACTGGAATAGCACCAATTCCTTTTATAATGTATGCAGGGACATTCTTGGAAAGAGAAGAAATAGATGATTATTATGAGTTTGATAAAATAGATACAAAAAATTATTATAAACTTGAACACAAGAAAAATAAAAAATACCCTAAGTTAAATTTGAGAACAAAATTAGAAGACTTAGATATGAATAAAGACAATTTGGTTATAGTTATTTCAATAACTAGAAATATTACAGATATACAATTAAGACAATTTGAAGAAAAATGTAATATTATCAAGTTAGAAGTTGACAAGCCTTATGACAATACAATTAGATATAAAGAGCAATTGAATGAATATATAAATAGTATCTTTGATACAATTGAAGAAATTTCACAAAAGTTAAATCACATAAAAACCATAAATATGGTATGTTCAAGTCAAAGCTGTTTAGCATTAGAAATTGGAAAGAGAAGTGTAGATAGTACAAGAATTCCAGAAATGATATCTTACCAAATTAACAAAAGATAAATTACTTAAAAAACAAAAGAAAAACGAAAAAAACTAAAAATAAAGGCAAATAAAAGGAAAGATATTCTAACAGACAATATGCTAAATAATATGCAAATGTGAAAAGTTACATTTGCATATAGAAAATCAGCTACTAGAGTAGATAAACTACTTTAGTGGCTGATTTTTTTAGAATAAAATTGCGAATAGCAAATTTATTTTAAAAACCTAAAAAATATGTTTATATTTTTTAGGAAAAGGGGTGTGGGGAAAAATAAATTTTTCCCTGCCACACTAATACTTTTTGCCATCGGCTAAAAAAGTATTGTAGTGTGTTACACACTTGTACTGAACCAAAAAAATTGGACATTTTTTGACTAGGTACTAACCAACTAGGGAATGAACTCTGTATTGAACGGGGCTCATTCCTTTTAGTTTACCTCTTATTCTTTTATTATTATAATAATTTATTTTGTATTATCTGGTATTTCACTAAAAGCTTTCTCTAGCATATCTACTACTTGTGCAAATACTGGATGTCTTGAGAGATTAAAACTAATTACTTCTCCATTAAATAAATCTACTATTGGTGAAAGATAAAGTTTTTCATTATCTTTATTTTTCCTAACTGCATAAACTTTTGTTAATATGTTTTTCTGTATTCTCCCATAGCCTTATTTTGTTTTAATAAGTCAAATGAAACTTAAAAAATAGTAGAATTACCTAGTGGATTAAAGATAATAGGAGATAATGCGTTTTGTAATTGCGCTGGATTAACAAGTATAATAATTCCAAATAGTGTGACAAGTATAGGCGATAATGCATTTTGGGCTTGTAATATTTTAACAACAGTAAATTACAAAGGAACAGAAGAACAAAGGAATGAGATTACAATAGGTTCTAATAATACCGATTAGAATATAGATAACTAATAATCAGCTTTATTTCTTTAATTTCTTATTTTTTATTAGTAAAAATTTTTCTAATTTTATCTAGACTTTCTATAGCTTCATCATTATTTTTATACTTTTCTAAAATCATATAATTTAAATTTTGATATAAAAATTTAGAAATTAAAAATAAAAAAATTTCCTTAATCAAATAAATTAAAGAAACTTATAAAATTAATATAGCAATAAATATTAAAAAAATCAAGATATATTTAGAATAAAATTTTAAAAAATAAAAATTAAATAATATATGTAATTTAAAATATGATAAAATATCGAGATTTTTAAAAATCTTTAATTTATTTGATTGAAGATATAAATTTAAGAAAAACCAAGGAGGAAAAAGATGAAAGAGAAAGGTATAACATTAATTGCATTAGTGGTAACAATTGTTGTATTACTAATTTTGGCTGGAGTAAGTATATCAATGTTAACAGGAGAAAACGGTATAATTACGAGAGCTGAAGAATCTTCAATAAAAAATGATAATGGAGCAGTGTTGGAGGGAATAAAATTAAAATTAGCTGATTATTATGCACAATATAAAGGAGAATTACAAGAAGACAAAATTAATTTATTAAAAGCAGATGGGATAATAGACAATAATTGCATAGTAAATGTTCCGAAATTATTAGAAAAGAAATTAAGTACAGGAAATGGTTCGGGGAGAAAAGATGTATATTTAATAGAAAATAATCATCTTTATTATTTAGATAAAAATGAAGAAGCAACTGATTTGGGAGATTTAGGCAATTTTGACAATGATTTAGAGACAACAGACCCAAGCTATTTTGAAATTTCTGATGATGGTACAATCACTTTAAAAGATTATGAAGACTATTATAATGACAAGTTGCATGATAGTAAATGCCCATATCAATTAGAAAATATAGTTATACCTAGTGAAGTAAGAGGGATAACAGTTACTAAAATAGGAAAGGGATTTTGCTCACATTATAAATATGTAAAGACTATATACATTCCAGATACAGTAACTAGTATAGGAGATATGGCTTTTACCGGTTGTATAAATCTTGAAAGGGTAAGAATGTCACCTAATATTTCTGATTATGATGGTAATCCATATAAACAATGTACAGGATGTGGAGCAGTAACTAAAGTCAAAAACGAAAATGTACTTTTAGCATCATTTATGGAAAGATATATGTTAAATAAAAGTCAAGAAGAATTAGAGGAGTTAATATTAAAAACGTATAGTTACACAGGTACATATGAAGAATTTCTACAAGATTTACAAGAATATGATATTGATTTTAACCAAGAAGCAGAAGATGCTGGAATGAAATATATTGAATATATAAAAAATATACTAGTTAATGCTGAAAATTCTTGGCTAAGAGTTGAGTATGCAGTTTATAATAATGGAGGAGCAGAAAAGGCGATAGAAGAGTTAGAGCAAATGTTTGTAGAAAAAAACGGAGGAACAGGAAACTTTGATAATTTCTTAGTACAAGAAGGAATGAGTAGAGAAGATTTTAATAATATGATAAAAGAGCAAGGATTTAGAACAGAAGAAGACTTTTTAAAAGTTTTTATATATCTTCAATAAAATTACTAGAAAAATTAAAGTTACTATAAAATTATGTAGCAACTTTTGCATTAAACTCCAACATTTTCAATATGAACAAATCTAACTTTAGCAAAAGTATAAGCATCAAGTTTTTTACCAAGAACATCATAAGTATGAGTAGCAATAGAAATGCCATTTGAAGTATCAATAATAAATAAACTATGTTCAAACTTTGTACCAGAAAAAGAAAGTTGGGCAATATCACCAGGAATAATATTTTCTTGAGAAGTAGCAATGCCACGAGGACCATAACTTTTATTAGTGGTCAAAAACTTGTATAAAAATTCAACCCCACTCCAAGAAGGAGACTTATCATAACCATTGTTATAATACCAACCATTTTCAAAATTATAATTCATTTTATTACTACCAGCAAATAAGCATTGAGAAATAAAACTAGTACAATCACCGCCAACTGGGTCAAAATTATAATATCTAGGGTTTCGAGAAAGTGCCCACTTTTTGGCATAAGCAATAGCAGAAGCTCTATTATAAGAAATCGTATTCATAAAATCACCAGTATATTTTATGAATACGATTAAAAAAAAGTTAATTTAATTTTTGAATTTTATTAATAATTGCCTTTTTTCCATTAAAGAAACTACTAACTGATTCTTTTTTATCTAATCTATCAATAATTTGAGCAACCATTTCTGATAAATCAACAATATTAAACCAATTTAAATCAGAATATTCTTTTGGAATATAAGATAAATTTGTAGTATATAATTCATCAAATAAGTTATCATCATAGGCTTTTTTAAATTTATCTATACCCTCTGTAAATAAAGCAAAAGTACAAGTAATATAAATTTTCTTTGCGCCATTTTTGCGTAATTCTGTTGCTACATCTAGAACAGAACCGCCAGAAGCAATCATATCATCAACAATCAAAACATTTTTATCTTTCACATCTGTTCCCATATATACATGTGCAACAACAGGATTTTTACCATTAACAACTTGACTTAAATCACGTCTTTTATAAAATACACCTACATCACAACCAATTAATTCAGCATGATATCTGGCTCTCTCCATAGCACCCATATCAGGACTAATGACTAAAACATTTTCAAATATATCTGGGACATCTTCAATCATTTGTGTTAAAACACAATTTGTAGGGTAAAAGTTATCAAAAGATAAGTTTGGAATTGCATTACAAACATTAGGGTCATGAGCATCAAAAGTAATAATATTACTAACTCCTAATCTTTCTAATTCTTGTAGTGCTATTGCACAATCTAAAGATTCTCTTGATTTTCGTCTATGTTGTCTCGAATGATATAATAAAGGCATAACGACTGAAATTTTTGAAGCATGTCCACAGGTTGCTGAAATAGCTCTTTTGATATCCATAAAATGTTCATCAGGTGACATAAAATGATTTTTGCCATGATATAAATATTCTATATCATAGTTTCCTACATCAGAAAGAATAAATAAATTTTTTTCACGAACTGTGTCTTCAATAACTAATTTTCCTTCTCCATTTGAAAATCTACTAGCTGTAAAATTGATTAAAAAATTTTCATCTGTGTTTCTAATTTTTGATAAATGTTCTTGAACTTTTTGCCCAAAGGCTTCAAAGTTATCAAGAACTAAAATGCCTAAACTATTTTTCGACATTTTTCCACCTCCATTGATATTTTTCAACATGATTATATTTTATTAAAATTTAAAAGTCAATGAATATTAATAAATTGACTACACAAATTAAAATATGCTATAATAAGTGCATAAAATAAAGAAATAAGAAGGAATAGAAATGGAAAATAAAGAATATGGTTTAGTTTTAGTAGGTGGAGGAACAAGAGGAGCATATCAAGTAGGAGTATGGAAAGCATTGCAAGAATTAGGAATAAAAATAACAGCAATAGTAGGAACATCAATAGGAGCATTAAATGGAGCAATGTTTTTGCAAGACGATTTTTTCACAACGGTAAAAATGTATGAAAATATAAAAATGAAAGATATAATGAATGTAGAAGGAGTAGATAGTCAAAAAGATATATTTGATTTATCAAATATATTAAACTTAGCAACAAGTTATACAAAACAAAAAGGAATAGACAATACACCTCTAAGAAAAATGATAGAACATTATATAGATGTAGATAAAGTTTATAATTCAGAAATAGATTTTGGACTAGTTGCATATTCAGTAAAAAATAAAACACCTTTACAAAAATTTAAAAATGAAATACCAAAAGAACAGATGGTAGATTATTTATTAGCAAGTTCATGTTTCCCAATATTCAAGCCACAAAAAATTGGAGATGAAGAATATTATGATGGAGGATTATATGATAATGCACCATCAAATATGTTAATAGAAAAAGGGTACAAAAACCTAATAATAGCAGATATTGCAGGAGCAGGATTCAGTAGAAAAACACTTGATAGAAATGTATATGTAAAAGTGATATCGCCAACAGAAGAATTAGGTGGAATATTTGAATTCAATCATGAAAGAATAATCAATAATATGAAACTAGGATATTTAGACACAATGAGAAGTTTTAACAAATTACAAGGACATATGTATTATTTTAAGCCAGAAGAATTTGCAAAAATGCTAGAAAACTTTAATTTACAGACAATATATGGTTTAGAATATGCGGCACAAATGTATAAAATGTATAAATATAGAGAATACACATTTGAAGAATTTATAAAAGAACTAAATGAAAAACACACAATTGCAGAAAATATATATAACAAAATGAAAGAAGAAAATCTTATACAAATAGGAAAAAGACTTAACAGATTATTTGATAAAGGATTAGGAATATGTCTTGTAAAAGATATATATCTTGATAGACCAGCCTCAAAATTATCACATTATGTATTTAATTTTGTAAAAGATTATATAGTTTCTGCAAAAGCATTAATAGAACTTAGAAATTATATGGAGGGCAATCATGAATAGAGACATTTTAAATGAATATAGAGAAAAAGATGACAAAATTTTATTGGCACAAATTTTAGATAAAGTAGAAGCAGTAGAAAATAAAAATAAAATAGAACACACTGATTTTTTAGATATGTCACAAATTGAATTAGTACAAAAATTTATAAATAAAATCAAAATTACAAATTATATGACTTATGGAGGATTTGAACAAGCAGAAAGAAAAATGTATGTAATATATCCAGAGAAATTTAATACAGAAGTTGTTTCAAAAAATCTAAGTAATATAGTAAATATAGTTAGAATACAATTACCAGATGATTTAAAAGGAAAATATTCACATAGAGACTATTTGGGAGCAGTAATAAAATTAGGAGTAAAAAGAGAAAAAGTAGGTGACATAATAGTATCTCAAGATGGAGCAGATATAATAGTTGATAAAGATATTACAAAATTTTTATTAGAAAATTTAAATAGTTTAACTAGGTTTTCTAAATCTAAAATTACAGTAGAACAAATAGAAAATTTAAGAAAAGTAGAAGTAAAAAAAGAAGAATTAGATATAATAGTTTCATCTTTAAGGTTAGATAATGTTATTTCAGAACTAGCAAGATGTTCAAGGAATAAAGCATTGGAAATAATAAATATGGAAAGAGTTTTTATAAATTTTCAAAATGAGACTAAAAAAACTAAACAAATAAAACCAGGAGACATTGTTACAATTAGAGGGAAAGGAAGATTTTATATAAAAGAATTAGTAGGACAAACTAAAAGTGGTAGAACTATAATAAAAGTAGAAAAATTTGTTTAAAAATTAACGGTTCTCTTTTGGGCATTTTTAGTTTTTATTTAAAATAAAAAGTTTATATATTACTATTCCATAGCCAAAACATAGCTGGGGCTTTCGTCGGGGGTCTTGGCTTTATTCCATAGTAATATATAAACTTTTATAAATTAAATATTAGAAATACACTAAAGATGACTGTTCGCTTTCAAACAGTCCGCTTTTGTTAAATATCATATTTTGTCATAATAATTGCATCTTGTGAATTATTATAATATTTTTTTCTTAAACCTAAATTTTTAAAGCCGAATTTCTCATATAATTTGATTGCAGGAGTATTAGAAACATTGACTTCTAAAGTAAGAGATTTCATGTTTAAATCTCCACAAATATCTAATAAAGAATCTAACAATTCTCCACCAATCCCACGACCACGACAAGATTTTTTTACTACAATATTATTAAGAGTAGCTTCGTCAAGACAAACAGAAATTCCAGCAAAACCAACAACTTCATTATTCTCTTTTGCAATAATATAAGTAGTATTTTCATTTTCAAGTTCTTGTTTTAAAACATTATAACTCCAAAAATTATCAAAATCGGAATATAAGGTATTTTTCATTTGTTCTAAGTCAGTTAAAGTCATTTCAGTAATTTCCATAATTTTACCTACCTTTCTCTTCTAAGGCCCTTTCCGCTTGTGATTTTCTTAAGTATAGTGGCATAATATCATCCTTTATACCTTTATTGTAATTATCAAATCCTGCACATCCAAGTGAATAACTACTTAAGTCATTTTTTTCACAAAAATTACAATTTTTAAAATTACTAGTAATAAAATTTTTATATGAAACAGCACCATCACCAACAAAAGTAATTGGTTCAGAGTATTTGTTTAATAATGGAACAATGTCATTAATATTTTTAAAACTAAAATCTCCAATTTTAGAATAAACACCATTTTTTAATTCAAATAATCCATAATAAACATTATTATTTTTGGCGTCAATTAAAGAACAGATTAATCCTTCTGAACTAGTATTATATGCTAAAGCTTCAAGAGAACTAATACCAATACAATCTATATTTAGACTGTCTCTAAAAGCTAAAACAGTACCAGTTCCAATGCGGATGCCTGTAAAAGAACCAGGTCCTTTATTACATACAATTAAATCTATATTTTTTAAAGATGAGTTAGTTTCTGTAAAAAGTTGTTCAATTAAAGGCATAATTTTTTCAGAATGATTTCTAGCATCATTTACAATTAGTTCTTTTACACAAGTTTTATTTTCTAATAATGCAACAGTACATAAATTACTTGCTGTATCTATACTAAGTATTTTCATAATTCCTCCATAATTTACATTTTCAATTATTATACTACAATTAATTAGATTTTACAATAAAAAAATGCACAAACAGTCAAATAAAAACATAATATATATTAGTACTGGAGGTGCTAAAGATTATGGAACCACAAGTAGAAATATATTGTAAAAAAGACAGAAAAAAAGATTGTTCATGTTTATGGATAATAATAGCAATAATATCTGTATTATTATCATTTTTTGTTGGAGTATTTTTTGGAACAATATTTGGACTTATAGCTTTATTAGGAATAGGTGCTACAATAACTCTAATAATTACACTATTAATTTTATTAATAATAGCTATAGTAGCTTTAATATGTTGTAAGAAAAGTGATAAAAAGAAAAATTGTTGTTGTTAAAAAATAGGATATAAATAGGCGATGTAAATTATAAATACATCGCTTTTTGAATGTCAAAAAAAGACATAAAAAAACAACAAAAAACATTGTATAAAAAAGTAATTTGTGATATAACTAATACTGAAGAAAAGGAGAAAAAAATGAGTTATATAATAAATGGTGCATGTAAGTCAGTAATAGGAAAAGTAAGAAAAAATAATGAAGATAATTATTATTTTAATTTTAAAACATTAAAAGAAGAAAATGAAGGAAATAGTAAAACATTAACTATGCAATTTGAAAACATAGATAACATAATATGTGCGGTTTTTGATGGAATGGGTGGAGAAGTAAGAGGAGAAAGAGCGTCATATTTAGCAACATCAACATTAAAAGAATATATACAAAAAAATGTTAATAGAGAATTCAGATGGAGAGAATATATAGAAGAAGCAAATAGAAAAATATGTGAAGAAATGAGTGGTAATGCTAGAATGGGAACTACAATAGCAGCAACTCAATTTTTAAAAGACAAAATTAGTGTTTGTAATATTGGAGATAGTAGAATATATGGTTTAAAAGGAAAAACATTAGAACAAATATCAGAAGACCATACAGAAGCAAAAATGCAAGAAAGATTACAAATAAATACAGGACATAAAGCAAGACTAACACAACATTTAGGAATAAGAAAAGATGAAATGATATTAAAACCATATATAAATAAAATAGAATATGATGAATATGAAAAAATATTAATATGTAGTGATGGTCTAACAGATATGTTAGAAGATAGAGAAATAGAAGTAATATTATCACAAAAAAGAGAAGTAAAAGAAATAGTAGAAGAATTAATAAGAATTGCACTAGAAAGAGGCGGAACAGACAATATAACAGTAATAGTATTAGAAATACAAAAAAACAAAGGTAAAAATTATAAAAAAATAATACCTATAATAGTTGTTTTAATAGTAGCTATTATAATATTTTCAATGATGATGAAAGGAAATGAATTTAAAATTATAAAAGATGAATATCCAGGTTCTGTAATAGTTGGACAAAGTTATGAATTTGAATATGAAGGCAAGGCAGAAATAGAAATAAATAATGATAATATTGAATATAATGATGGAAAAATAATAGCCAAAAAAGAAGGAACAAGTACAATTACAATAAAAGATAAAGATGGACAAATATTATACAATAAAACAATAAAAGTATTTCCAAAATAAGGGGGAAGAAAGATGTTTGGAAAAAAACGCAAAAAAGAACAAGAGGTAAAAACATTTTTTAATGAGCAATGGAAAGAAGAAGAATTAATAGGTGAAGGCTCATACGGAAAAGTATATAAAGCGAAAAAAGAAGAGTTTGGAATAGCAACATATTCAGCAATAAAACAAATAGAAATACCACAAACAAAAGCAGAAATTCAGACATTAAAAACAGAAGGAATGACACAAAATGATATAACTAGTTATTATGAAAATACTGTTCAAAAATGGGTAGAAGAAATTAAATTCATGTCTATATTTAAAGACAGTGAAAATATTGTAACAATAGAAGATTATGAAATCAACAAAAAGAAAAATGAAATTGGCTGGATAATAAATATAAGAATGGAATTACTAAAAAACTTAGATGCATATATTTTAGAAAATAACATTACAGATAAAGAAATTCTAAAAATGGCAATAGATGTAGCAACAGCATTAGAAGATTGTGAAGAAAACAATGTAGTACATAGAGATATAAAACCTGACAACATATTTGTAAATAAAAAAGGAATTTACAAAGTAGGGGATTTTGGTATAGCAAAACATATAGAAAAAACTGTTTCAAATATGTCTAAAAAAGGAACAGAAAATTATATGGCGCCAGAACTATATAAAAATGAAAAAGGAAATAGAACAGTTGATATATATTCATTGGGAATAATGTTATACAGATATTTTAATTATAACAGATTACCATTTTTACCAAATTATCCAGAAAAAATAACTATAGATTCAAGAGAAGAAGCACTATATAAAAGAATATCAGGAGAAAAAATGCCGGCACCACAAAATGCACCAAGAGAGATTGCAGAAATAATATTAAAAGCATGTAGTTATTATCCAAAAGATAGATATTCAAGTGCAACAGAATTGAAAACAGATTTACAAAAAGTATATGACCAAATAGATAAGCCCAAAACATTATTTGATTTTAATGAAAAACAGATGAATAAATTATTTATAGAAAATACAAAATCAGATAGTCATAATGGAACTTTAAGTGTTTTTGAAGATGAAACAGCAAAAGATAAATTAGAAATGACAGTTGGTATTGGAGTTAATGAAATTGTAAATGAACAAATAAATGTAGAACAAATACCTGAACAACCTGTGGAAGAAATTACAGAAAATGTGAAAGAAGAACAATCTGTAAATCAAGAGACAGACATCGAGGAAAAAGAACAAAATGAAATTCCTACTGAAGAAGTGCAAGAAGAACCAGTAGAAGAACAAGAAAGACCAAAAAAAGAAGAGAAAATCAAAAGTCCAATATGGATAAAGATAAAAAATAATAGATATAAAATAATTCTAGCATTACTAGTAATTTTAATAGTATTGGGAATTATATTTATTCCAAAATTCAAAAAAGAAGAAGAACAAGTACCAGTAATAGAAAATGTAAGAATGATTCAAGTTGTAGGATTGACAAGTGAAGAAGCAACACAAAAAATAGATGAATTAGAATTAGAAATACAATATGAATATGAAGAAGTAGAAGATGAAACACAAATAGGAAAAGTATTAGAACAATCAATACAAGAAAATCAAGAAGTAGCAAAAGGAACAACAGTAACAATAAAAGTAGCAGTATCAAAACAAAAAGTAGTAGTACCAAATGTAGTAGGAATGAATATAAATGATGCAATACAACAATTAACATCGATGGGATTACCAATAAATGCAACAGGGCAATATAGTAATGATGTAGAAAAAGATATAATAATAAGTCAGATGATACCAGAAGGTCAAGAAGTTAACTTAGGAATGACTATAGAAGTGTTAGTTAGTTTAGGAGCAGAACTTCAAGGACAAGATAACAATAATAATAATAATACAAATAATGATGACCAAACAACAAATAATAATAATCAAAATACTCAACAAACTAATAGTCCAAGTAATAATAGTGATAGTCAAAATAAGGAATGGTCAGGATGGGTAGAAAGTTTACCAAGTGGAGTTACAGCAAATAATTATAATATAGAAACAAAAACTCAATATAGATATAAAACATATACAACTTCTACAAGTAATAGTTTAAATGGTTGGATACAAAATGGAGTAAATACAGTTTCATATTCAGATTGGAGTTCTATAAAATCAAGCAAAACTAAACCAAATGAATCAGATACTTTAAGAATAACATCTTCTGATGCAGTAACAACATATGTATATTATCATTGGCATACAAAAACCAAAAATAATTCAACTGGAGTTGTATATGAAGGAGTAGCATCAGATAAGACTGTAAATTTAGATGATAATAATTCTTCTGTTACAGTTTTATTAAAAGAAAGACATACATTAACAACAACAGAAGAATTTTCAAATGATTCAACTATAAAAGGATTGAAAAATGGAAGTAAATGTAGCCAATGTATTTTAAGTTCATGGTACGTGCAGAGTTCATCTACAACAGGAAGTTATAAATATCAGACAAGAAATAAAACTATAATATATAATTATTATAAATATACAGATTGGTTGGATACTAGAAGTAATGGCGAGGAAGAAACTAGGACATTGTATAGATATCAAGCAAAGTAAATGGTGAGAAGGGATAAAAGATGTTAGGAATAAAAAAGAAAAAACAAATTCAAGAAAAGAAAACATTTTTTAAAGAAACATGGAAAGAAGAAGAACTAATAGGCGAAGGTTCATATGGAAAAGTATATAAAGTCAAAAAAGAAGAATTTGGAATAGCAACATATTCAGCAATAAAACAAATCGAAATTCCACAAACCAAATCAGAAATACAAACACTTAAAACAGAAGGAATGACACAAAATGATATTACAAGATATTATGAGAAATCTGTACAAAAATGGGTAGAAGAAATCAAATTCATGTCTATATTTAAAGATAGTGAAAATATTGTAAGTATAGAAGATTATGAAATTATTCCAAAGAAAAATGAAATTGGCTTTATAATAAACATAAAAATGGAGTTACTAAAAAATTTAGATGCCTATATTTTAGAAAATAACATTACAGATAAAGAAGCAATAAAAATGGCAATAGATGTAGCAACAGCATTAGAAGATTGTGAAGAAAACAATGTAGTACATAGAGATATAAAACCTGACAACATATTTGTAAATAAAAAAGGAATTTACAAAGTAGGGGATTTTGGTATAGCAAAACATATAGATAAAACAATATCAAATATGTCTAAAAAAGGAACAGAAAATTATATGGCACCAGAGCTATATAAAAATGAAAAAGGAAATAGAACAGTTGACACATATTCATTAGGAATAATGCTATATAGATATTTTAATTATAACAGATTGCCATTTTTGCCAAATTATCCTGAAGAAATAACAATGGAAGCTAGAGAAGAAGCACTATATAAAAGGATATCAGGAGAAAAAATGCCGGCACCGCAAAATGCAATAAGGGAGATAGCAGAAATAATATTAAAAGCATGTAATTATTATCCAAAAGACAGATATTCGAGTGCAACAGAATTGAAAACAGATTTACAAAAAGTATATGACCAAATAGATAAACCTAAAATACTATTTGATTTTAATGAAAAAAAGATGAATAAATTATTTATAGAAAATACAAAATCAGATAGCCATAATGGTACATTAAGTGTTTTTGAAAGTGAACAACCAAAAGACCAATTAGATATGACAGTGGGAATGGGTATTAATGAAATAAATGATGTTCATCAAGATGAAGAGGTTATTGAAAAACAACCAATAAATGAAGTTGTAGAGAATGAGGATGAACCAATTGCTGAAAAAGAAGTGCAACAAGATAAAGTAGATAATAATGAAATAGAAAAAAATAAAATAAAAGAAGAAGTCGTACAAGAAGATATCAAAGAAGAAAAACAAAATGTAAAAATAAAAGAAAGACCAAAAAAAGAAGAGAAAATCAAAAGTCCAATATGGATAAAGATAAAAAATAATAGATATAAAATAATTCTAGCATTACTAGTAATTTTAATAGTATTGGGAATTATATTTATTCCAAAATTCAAAAAAGAAGAAGAACAAGTACCAGTAATAGAAAATGTAAGAATGATTCAAGTTGTAGGATTGACAAGTGAAGAAGCAACACAAAAAATAGATGAATTAGAATTAGAAATACAATATGAATATGAAGAAGTAGAAGATGAAACACAAATAGGAAAAGTATTAGAACAATCAATACAAGAAAATCAAGAAGTAGCAAAAGGAACAACAGTAACAATAAAAGTAGCAGTATCAAAACAAAAAGTAATAGTACCAAATGTAGTAGGAATGAATATAAATGATGCAATACAACAATTAACAGCAATGGGGTTACCAATAAATGCAACAGGGCAATATAGTAATGATGTAGAAAAAGATATAATAATAAGTCAAATGACACCAGAAGGTCAAGAAGTTAATTTAGGGATGACTATAGAAGTACTAGTTAGTTTAGGAGTAGAAGTTCAAGAACAGGAGGATAACAATCAAAATAACCAACAAACCAATAATAATGTAATTCAAAATAAAGAATGGTCAGGATGGGTAGAAAGTTTACCAAGTGGAGTCACAGCAAATAATTACAACATAGAAACTAAAACGCAATATAGTTATAGAACAAAACAAACTACAACATCAGCAAATAGTTCTTTAGATGGTTGGACTCAATATGATGTGAAAAGGGTGTATGGTAAGAGTTATGGCAAATTTTCTTATGATTCAATTTATGAAAATACAGATAAAGAAGAATTTACAATAAAGAGTAAAAAAACTATGTATGGATATCAACATAGATGTGCTTTATATAATGGAGTTTGGTATGCATCAGGTACATATCCAGATTTTCCAGAAGGGGCACAAACCCAAATACAAAGTGCAGCTTCAATTGCTGAAAAGAGTACAAAATTAGCAAATGTTAATACTGTTTCTTCAGAAACTCTATATGCAATAGGAAATATATGTTCAGAGTGCGGACTTGATGCATGGGGATATACAGGTACTTCAATACTTTATACATATTCAGTTAAAGAAATACTTAGTTCGACATACTATTACTACAAATGGTCAGATTGGACTGCATATAGTGATACAGTAGCAACATCAAATGATTCAACAGAAGTAAGAACAAGAACACTTTATAGATATAAAGCTAAATAAACCAAGAAATATAGTAGGAGGAAAAAATGATAGTAACATTAATATACAAAGAAAAATTAAACACTATTACACTTCCGAACAAAAAAGAAGGACAATTTTGGTTAGGAACAGATGAAGAAAAAGAAATAATAAGTATAGAAGGAAGTAACGAAAAATGGGAACTAAAATCTAGTAAAAAAGTAAAAATACTAGAACACAAAGAAAAAACAATAGAATTAAAAGAAAACACAATAATCAAAATACAAAAAGGAGAAACAATAGGACTAATATTCACAGAACCATTGACAGAAGATAGACAAATATATACAAAAAAAGTAATAGAAAAAGATATAGGAATATCAATAGGAAGAAGTGAAGAAAATGCAATATGTTTCAAAAATGATTTTGTATCTTCAGTACATGCAAAACTTGCATATCACAATAAATATTGGTTAATAAAAGATAATAATAGCACAAATGGAATATTTATAAATGGTAAAAAAGAAAAAGCAAAAGACTTAGACTTTGGTGATGTAATATATATAATGGGATTAAAAATAATCGTATTTTATGACTTTATTATGATAAATAATCCAGATGGAAAAGTAACAATAAAAGAAGGCGTTTTTCAAGAAACGCCTGAAGATAAATTTAATCCATTTGATAATAATGAAGAAGATGAAGAAATTGAAGAAATTGAAGAAATGCAAAGAGAATACTTTTATAGGTCACCAAGATTTAAAAGAGATATAGAAGAAGCAAAATTCAAAATAGACAATCCACCAGAAAGAGAAACAGGAGAAAAAATGCCAGCAGCATTAACAATAGGACCATCAGTAACAATGGGATTAGCTTCAATGACAACAACAGGATTTACAATAAGTAATGCAATAACAAGTGGAAATATACAATCATATATGCCATCAATAGTAATGTCAGGAAGTATGTTATTAGGAACATTATTGTGGCCAATGGTAACAAAAGTATATGAAAAAGGAGCAAGAAAAAAACAAGAAAAATATAGACAAGAAAAATACATAAAATATCTAGGAGATGTAGAACAAGAAATTGAAAAAGAACAAGAAAAACAAAGACAAATTCTAAAAGAAAATTTTGTTACAATTGATGAATGTGAAGATAGAATACTAAAAACAAAAAGAACATTATGGGAAAGAGAAATAGGACAAAATGACTTCCTGAAATTAAGAATAGGAATAGGAAATAAACCATTAGATGCAGAAATATCATATCCTGAAAAAAGATTTTCTTTAAAAGAAGACAATTTACAAGATAAAATGTATGAATTTTGTGAAAAGCCTAAAATACTAGAAAATGTTCCAATAACAGTATCATTGTATGATGACTATATTTCAGGGGTAATAGGAGATTGCAAAAAAGTAAAAGAATTTGCAAAAGGACTAATATTCCAATTGGCAGCATTATACAGTTATGATGAAGTAAAAATGATATTTTTATATAATGAAAAAGACAAAGATGAATTTGAATTTGTAAAATGGTTACCACACACATTTACAAATGATAAAAGTTTTAGATTTATAGCAACAAATGCTGATGAAGCAAAAGAAATATCATATTATTTAGATGGAGAAATAACAACAAGAATACAAGCAAACAATAAGAAAAAAGAAAATATGTTGCCTTATTACATAATATTTGCATTAGATAAAGAACTAGCATTAAAATCAGAAATGATTAATCAGATATATAATGAAAAAGAAAATCTAAATATAAGTGTAATAAATTTTGTTGAAGAATTGCAAGAACTTCCAAAAGAATGTACAACAGTAATAGAAATACAAGAAGAAGCAAAAATGTATGAAAGAAATGACATAACTGGAAACAACCTAACATTTAAGCCTGATATATATTTAACAGCAGACCCTAAAAAATTAAGTATAAAATTAGCAAATACACTATTAGACACATTAGAAAATGGATATGAATTACCAACATTAATAAGCTTCTTACAAATGTTTCAAGTTGGAAAAATAGAACATTTAAACATATTAAACAGATGGAAAAATAATGACCCAACAAAAAGTTTAGCAACACCAATAGGAGTAGATACATATGGAGAATTATTCAAATTAGACTTACATGAAAAATTCCATGGACCACATGGATTAGTTGCAGGAATGACAGGAAGCGGAAAATCAGAATTTATAATGACATATATATTATCACTTGCAGTAAACTACCACCCAGATGAAGTAACATTTATACTAATAGATTATAAAGGTGGAGGAATGGCAAAATCATTTGAAAAACTTCCACATGTAGCAGGAATAATAACAAACTTAGATGGAGCATCAATAAATAGAGCAATAGTATCAATAAATAGTGAATTAAAAAGAAGACAAAGGATATTTGACCAAACAAGTAAAAAAACAGGTACAAGCAATATAGATATATATAAATATCAAAAATTATATAGAGAACATGAAGTAGATGAACCATTACCACATTTATTTATTATATCAGACGAGTTTGCAGAATTAAAAAGTCAAAGACCAGAATTTATGTCAGAATTAGTAAGTGCAGCGAGAATAGGAAGAAGTTTAGGTGTACATTTAATATTAGCAACACAAAAACCAAATGGAGTAGTAGATGACCAAATTTGGAGTAACTCAAAATTCAGAATATGTTTAAAAGTACAAGAAAAAGCAGATAGTATGGACATGCTAAAAAGACCTGATGCGGCAATGCTAAAAGAAACAGGAAGATTTTATTTGCAAGTAGGTTATAATGAATTATTTGAATTAGGACAATCAGCATGGGCAGGAGCACCATATTATCCAGTAGATAAATATGTAGAAGAAAGAGATAATAGTGTTTCAATAATAGATAACAATGCTAGAGTATTAAAACAAGTAAAATTAAATAAAAATAAAGGAAATATAATCACACCTAAAAAGCAATTAGATGCAATAACAATGCATATAAGTTCAATTGCAGAAGAAGAACATATATCAGTAAAACCAATATGGTTACCACCAATTAGTGAAAATATATTATTAAATGAAATAGAAGAAAAATACAATATATTTGATAGTCAATATGATATAAAACCTGTAATTGGAGAATATGATGACCCAGTAAATCAATCTCAAAGTTATTTAAGAATACCAATAACACAACAAGGAAATCTATTGGTTTATGGTTCACAAGGTAGTGGAAAATTAATGTTAATAACAACAATGATATATTCAATAATAAATAAACACACACCAAGAGAAGTTAATTTATACTTATTAGATTTTGAATCAGGAACATTAAATGCATTTGCAAAAGCACCACATATTGGAGATGTAATGTTAGCATACGATGCAGAAAAAATAACGAATTTATTTAAAACACTATATAAAGAATTAGAAACAAGAAAAAGAAAATTTGCAGAATATGGTGGTTCATATTTAACATATATAGAAGAAAGTGAAGAAAAAGTACCAAATATAATAATAGTAATTAATAATTATGCAGCATTTGCTGAAACATATCCAGAAAAAGAAGATGCAATAAATTATTTGACAAGAGAAGGAAGCAAATATGGAATATATTTTGTAGCAACATTAAATTCTACAAATGCTATGAAATATAGAACATCACAAAATTTCGGACAAAGCCTTGTATTACAATTTAATGATGAATCAAACTATACAATGGTTCTAGGAAAAACTGGTGGATTAGTACCTAGCCATTATGAAGGAAGAGGATTAGTAAAAATAAATAAAAATATTTATGAATTCCAAACTGCAAAAATTGTTCCAGAAAGTACACCATATAAATTTATAAGAGAACAATGCAAAGAATTAACAGATAAATATAGTGGTTTTGAAGCAAATAAAATTGCAGTATTACCAAGAAAAATAACACCAGAAATTTTAAAACCATATGTAAAAAATAATTTAAATATACCAATTGGAATGGAGAAAAACACATTACAAATACATTATTTAAATGCAGAAAAACATTATATAAATATGATATTATCAGAAGATAAGAGTTATTTGCAATTCTTACAAGATATATCAAATTTCATCTCAAATGAATATACAGATGTAGAAACTACATTAGTAGATGAAGCAGATGAAGTACAAGTAACAAATAGCAAAATAAGACATGTTGTAGGAACAAAATCAGCAGAAGAATTCATAGATGAAATATATCAATTGGTATTAGAAAGAAATAATAAATATAAAGATGCATTATCAGCAGGAACACAATGTGAAACATTCCAAAAAAAATTATTTATAATAAATTCGATAAGAACATTATTAGAAAACAAAGATAATGTAAGAGTAGAAAAATTAGAATTGGCATTAGAAAAAGGTTCAAAAAATTACAATGTAAACTTTATAATATTTGATGAACTTAAAAAGATAAGTATACTAACAGCAAAAAAATGGTATAAAAATCATATAAATCCAGATGACGGAATATGGATTGGAAAAGGATTTTCAAATCAATATAATTTTAGAATTTCTAACAACACAGGAGAAATCAAAAAAGATATAACAGACAAAAATTTTGCTATATCTATAAATAATGGAGAAGCAAAAATTGTTAAAATTCTAAACACAAAGGAGGATGAGTCTAATGAGTAAGATATTAGTTGAAGTGTATGTACCAGCAGCAAGACTAAAATATGATGCATATATACCAGCAGAAAGTAGAGTTGGAGAAGTTGGATTTTTACTATCTAGTGCGATAAGTGATTTATCAAAAGGTCAGTATAGAGAAAATAGAGAAGCTACAATTTGTAACTTCTCTACAGGAAAAGAATATAATAAAAATTTAAGGGTTTTTGAGACAGATATTGACAATGGAAGCAAAATTATGATAACATAATATTGTAAATTTTAACAAAGAAAGGGGTAATATTTATGGGAGCAACATCAGTAGAACCACAACAATTAAAAAACGCAGGAACAAAGTTAACAGAATATGCTACAACATTTGAAGAGATTTATCAAAATCTATTCCAACAAGCAGAAACAATGGGAGAAGCTTGGGTAGGAGATGACAATTTAGCATTCGTAGAACAAATAAAAGGAATTTCAACAAAATTAAAACAAATGGCAGATAAATTAAGAACAGATGGAGAAACTTTAACAAAACAAGCACAAAATTATGATGATAGAAGAACAGATAATATTTCACAAGTATCAAAATTAGGACAATAAAAGGAGGAAAATAAAATGGCAGATTTAATGAAAATTGACCCAGCTCAAGTAAATGCAATAGCTGATTCAATATCAAAATTAAATGATGATTTACAAACAACATTGACAAATGCACAAACAACAATTAAAAACCTAGAACAAGTATGGACAGGTGATGCAGCAACTGCTACAATAGAAGCAGTAAATTCTTTTGCAAACCAATATTTTCAATCTTATAAAGACTTAATAGACCAATATGTAGAATTTTTGAAAAATGTTGTAGTATCAGGACATGAAGATACAGAAACAACAAATACAACACTTGCAGATGCATTTAAATAAAATTTAGGAGGCAAAAATGACAAACGATGTAACATTAAATACATATTTAAATGAGCTTCAAAGAATTATCAATGAATTAGATAATTTAATTTCAGAAATAAACACAAATGTAGTAGGTCTAGGACAAGAAAATTGTACAGCAAGTCTACAATTTGTTTCAACATGTTATACAAATATAAAAAATAATATAATAGCAAATTATTATTAATAAATAAAAGAAGGAAAAAAGAAAATGTCTAATGAAATAAAAGTTGATACTTTAAAAATAGATGATTATGTTTCAAGATTACAAGGTTTAATAAATTCAGTAAATACTCTAGATAACAATTTGACTAGCTATGCTAACCAACAAGGATATAATGGTATATCATGGACATTGCAAAGTCAAGGTTCTCCAAATGATTTTGTATGGAGACTTAAAAAAAATGTGGACTATTTACAAAAGGTGAGTTCTAAAATAAATAGTGTAGAATCAACATTAAGAGATATTGACCCATTAACATATAATGGTGATTGGTTTGGCGATTTTGTAGACTCATGGAATAGTGCTGTTGATTGGGCAAGAGATGCTTTAGATGATGTAGCTGATTTTGTCAGTGAATTTGGATATTTGGGAGAAGGCGTAAGTGTAGTTATAGGAGTTATTACAGGAAAATCAACATTGGAAGATTTTTTTGGACTAGCAGGAAATTTCGTTTCAATGTTAGGAGATTTAGTATATTGTATAGGAAAAGTTGGAGATAAAGCTGCAACATGGGCTCAACAATTAGGACTAGATGAATGGGTAGAAAACATATCTAATAAAGCTGGTAATATGTTTAATTCAGTAGCAGGTTGGGTTGGAAAAGGACTTGGAGCATTAGGAACTTTAGCTGAAAACTTCAAAGAAAATGGTGGATGGAATTTACGAACAATTGCAGAAACAGTAGGAGAATTTGTTGTTGATTTAGTAATAGATAAAGCATTAGTATCAATAGCAACTGCAGCCTCTATAGCTATAATAGGAGTAGTAGCACCAGCACCATTAATAGCAGCAGCTGTAGTAATGGGAAAAATAGTTGCAGATGCTGTATGTGAATATACAACAGGAAAAGATTTTACAGAATTTGTTTCTGACTTTATCATAGGAGGAATAAAAGCAACAGGAGATTGTATAATGAATACAGGTAGAGCAATAGGAAGTTCATTAGAAGTAGTTGGAGAAATAGTTACTGAAGGAGATGTAGTAGGAGCAGTAGTTGATGCTGGTCGAGATATAGAACATGCTGTACAAGATGGAGGAGTTGCTGTCTGGGATAAAGCTATGGAAGAAGCATTAGCAAAGTAAGTAATTTTGAAAGAAAGGAATGTTAGCAAAATGGAAAATGTAAAAAATTTATTACCAATTGGAAGTGTAATAATATTAAAAAACGGTAAAAAGAAAGTTATGGTAATTGGAGTTAAACAAACAAATTTAGCTAATAACAAAGTATATGATTATTTAGCAGTGCCATATCCAGAAGGTTTTATTAGCCCTAACTGTATGTTTTTTATAAATGAAGAAGCAATAGAAACAGTCTTTTTTAGAGGATATGAAAATGAAGAAAGAGAAGAATTTATAAAAAGACTAGAAGCATATTATGAAAACAAAGAGAAATATGAAAGCAGAGAAAAATATATGAATAATTAGGAGATTATAATGGAAGAGAATGAAAATGAAATAAAAAATGATGTAACTATTCCAGAAATAATGCAAATAAACTCTGATTTGGCTGATAGAACATATATAGATACAGAAGGAGTATTATCTGATGTACAGGCAATATCTGATATTGTACAAGCAATAACAGAAGAATTTGAAAATGCAGTTACTCAAATGAACAATTTGGATTATATTTGGGAAGGACAAGCAGCATGGAATGCAGTAAATGCATTTAATATATTAAAAGAAGACCATAATGCCAAAATTACACAGATAAATAATTATATAAATTATATAAAACAAGTAGTTGCAGGTGGATATACTGATGTAGAAACAACAAATAAATCACTTGCAGATGCTTTTAAATGAGGTGAAAAATGAGTAGCTTAAAAATAGATTTAGATTTATTAAATTCAACTAAAGATGCAATAAATACGAGCCTTGAAACACAAAGAGGAAAAGATACAGAAATACAAACAGTGGCACAAAATATGTCATCAAATTGGCAAGGTAAAGATTACGATGAATTTATAAATAAAGTAGAAGGTTTGAAAGAAGCAAACTCAAATTCAGCATCAGCAAAAGTTGAAGAAGAATTAGAATGTTTTGGCAAATATTTAGAGAGATGTTATAATGAATACCAAAAAGCCCAAAATGATTTAAAAGATTTGGCAGGAAAATTGCCACGAACATAATAAAGATACCTTAAAAAAATCTATAAAATAGTAAGAGAGGAGTTTTATAACTCCTCTTTATTAATTATAAAATTATACAAATCAATCCACCGCTACCCTCATTAACAATACGTTCAAGAGTCTCTTGAAGTTTCATTTGAGCCTCTTCAGGCATTTTAGCAAGTTTAGTTTGAAGACCTTCATTAACTAATTCATTTAAACTCTTTCCAAAAATATTTGAACTCCAAATACTTGCAGGGTCATTCTCAAAACCAGAAAGAAGATAATTAACAAGTTCTTCAGATTGTTTTTCTGAGCCAACAATAGGAGAAACTTCAGTTTCAATATTAGCACGGATTAAGTGGATTGAAGGAGCAGTTGCACGAAGTTTAACACCAAAACGTGAACCTTGTTTAACTAGTTCAGGTTCCTCTAAAACAAGTTCATCAATAGAAGGAGTAACGATACCATAACCCTTAGTTTTAACTTCTTCAAGAGCATATGCAATTTTATCATATTTCTTTTTAGTACTTGCTAAATCACTCATAATAGAGAACAATTCACCTTCATTTGTAATATTCATTCCAGTCATCTGTGATAAAACTTCATAAAATAGTTCATCTTTTAAATTAATAGTAATACAAACTTTTCCATTACCAAGCATGATATTATTTACAAAAGTTTTAGAAATAATATCAGTATTATCAATTAAAGACACACAATTTGAAACATCTTTTAATGCTGAAATATTAGTAAAAGCATTTTTAATTTGTTCAAATAATTTAGCTTTTAATGGATGAGTAAAATCTAATCCATCAATCCATTTAGGAAAACTAATTTTAATTTCTTCAACAGGAAACTCGTAAAGTAAATTAGAAAACATCTGATTAATATCTTCTGCTGAAAGTTCTTCACAATTAATAGGCATAACATTTGTATTATATTTTTCTGACAATTGTGTTGCTAGAACTTTTGTTTCAGGAGAAGATGGCTCAGCTGAATTTAGCAATATAATAAAAGGTTTATTTAATGCTCTAAGTTCGCTAACAACTCTTTCTTCTGCTTTAATATAGTCTTCACGTGGGATATCAGTAACAGTACCATCAGTTGTGATTAAAATACCAATCGTAGAATGTTCTTCAATAACTTTTTTAGTTCCAATTTCTGCAGCTGTTTCAAAAGGAATTTCTTCTTCTGACCATGGTGTTTTAACCATTCTAGGCATATCATCTTCCAAGTATCCAATTGCATTATCGACTAAATATCCAACACAATCGACCAAACGTGTTTTTAATTTTAAATTTTTATCTATTGTAATTTCAACAGCCTCATTAGGAACAAACTTAGGTTCTGTTGTCATAATTGTACGTCCACCAGCACTTTGTGGAAGTTCATCTTTAGCCCTTTCTTTTTTGTATTCATTATCTATATTAGGAATAACAAGTAAATCCATAAACTTCTTAATAAAAGTAGATTTACCAGTTCTTACAGGACCGACAACTCCAATATAAATATCACCATCAGTTCGTTTGGCTATATCTTGATATAAGCCTACATTTTCCATCTATACTACCTCCTTGAATTTTCTAGTTAAGACAAACTTTTACTAATATATATTGTTTAAATATTAAGAATATAACCACGATTTTAAAAAAACTTGAAAAATAAAAATAAATATGATAGAATAGTAATTCGAAAGAACATATAATATAGTGAAACTGAGCAAAAGGAGAAGGATAAAATGGATAAAATGCAAGATACAATTGACATTTTAAAACAATATAATCAAGACCATGTTATAAAATTATTAAAAAAACTAGATGAAAATAAAAGAGAAGAATTAATAAAACAAATAGAAAATATTGACTTACATCAAATTGCAGAATTATATGAAAATACAAAAAAAGAAATAGAATTTAAAGAAAGTAAAATAGAACCAATAAAATATTTAGACAAAGAAACATTAACAGAAAAGCAAAGAAAAAGATATGATGAATTAGGAGAAAAAATAATAAGAAACGGAAAATATGCAGTAGTAACAATGGCAGGAGGTCAAGGAACAAGACTAGGTCATACAGGACCAAAAGGAACATTTAAACTAGATGTATATGGAAAAGGAAAATATTTATTTGAAATATTAATAGAAAACTTAAAAGAAGCAAATCAAAAATATGAAACAACAATACCATGGTATATAATGACAAGTAAAGAAAATAATGAAGAAACAGTAAAATTCTTAAAAAAACATAAATATTTTGGGTATGATAAAAATTACATAACAATATTCACACAAAGTGAATTACCATTAATTGATATAAATGGAAAATTACTTATAGGAAAAAATTTCAAAATAAAAGAAGCATCAGATGGAAATGGTGGTACATATTCATCATTAAGAGCATCAGGGGCATTGGCAGATATGAAAGAAAGAGGAATACAATGGGTATTTATAGGGGCTATAGATAATGCATTATTAAAAATGGCTGATGTAACATTACTTGGAATGGCAAAAGAGAAAAAAGTGCAAATAGCATCAAAGTCAGTAGTAAAAGCAAACCCTCATGAAAAAGTAGGAGTATTCTGTAAAATGAATGGACACCCAAAAGTAATAGAATATGCAGAATTGCCAGAAAAAATGGCAGAAGAAGTTGATAAAAAAGGTCAACTAAAATATGGTGAATCACATATAATGTGTAATTTATACACAATTGAAGCAATAGAAAAAATTAGTCAAGAGCCATTAATGTATCATTGTGCATTTAAGAAAAACTCATATATAGATGAAGATGGAAAAGAAATAATACCAGAAGAACCAAATTCATATAAATTCGAATCATTTATATTTGATGCATTTGAATTTTTTGATGATATTGCAATATTAAGAGGAAAAAGAGAAGATGATTTTGCACCAATAAAAAATAAAGAAGGTGTTGATAGTCCAAAAACAGCTAAAGAATTGTATGAAAAGTTTTGGAATAGACAAAAGTAGAAAGGAAATTTTATATGGAAGAATGTAAAATAAAAAATCTTTATAATCTAGAAGAAACAATTGCAAAAGAATTATTAGAAAATTGTACATATCCATGGGAAACATTACCACAAATAAGTGAATTTATTTTAAAAATAGGTCCTACTTTAAATAAAGAAATTTATGAGCAAAAAGGAGAAGATATTTGGATTGCCAAAAATGCAGAAATAGCTCCAACAGCATATATTAAAGGCCCTGCAATAATTGGAGAAAATGCAGAAATAAGACATTGTGCATTTATAAGAGGAAAAGCAATTGTAGGAAATGGAGCAGTAGTTGGAAATTCTACAGAATTAAAAAATGTTATATTATTTAATAAAGTACAAGTACCACATTATAATTATGTAGGTGATTCAATATTAGGATATAAATCACATATGGGAGCAGGCTCAATAACATCAAATGTAAAATCAGATAAAAAATTAGTTATTGTAAAAAATGGAACAAAAACAATAGAAACAGGTTTAAAAAAATTTGGAGCAATGATTGGTGATGAAGTTGAAGTTGGATGTGGAAGTATTTTAAATCCAGGAACAGTTGTTGGCAAAAATACTAATATATATCCACTATCTTCTGTTAGAGGAGTAGTTCCTGAAAATAGTATATACAAAAATAAAAATGAAGTAGTAGATAAAAGATAAGTTTTAAAAATTTTTGGACGGTTCTGTTTAGATGGAGGACTGTCCTTTTTGGTACATTTTATGTATTTATTATATTTAAAAGTTTATATATTACTATTCCATGGTCAAAACATATTCTGGGTCTTCGTCGGGGGTCTTGACCTTATTACATAGTAATATATAAACTTTTTTATAAATTAATTATTAAAAATATACTAAAAAGGACAGTCCTCCATCTAAACAGAACCGTCCTATTTTGTGCTACATTTGTTGATTTCCAGGTATAAAGTAATCTACTACACCATATATTAAAGCACCAATAATTGCAGCCATCCAAGAAATTGAATATCCAGCCACAAAAAATTGAGTAGCATATAAAATAATAGCAGCTAATGCAAATCCTACAAAACCTTTTCCAAAAGGACTTGCATGTAAACCTGTAAATTTAACAATTAAGTAGTCCATTATAGTTAAAACAATTGCGGCGATAGCTAAAGACCATATATTATTAATAGAAAAACCAGGTGTGAAAAATGCTGTAATTGCTAAAACTATAGCAGCAGCAACTAATCTACCAACAATTTGCCAAACTGTAGAAGTACCACTAGCACTATTACTTTGAGTATTTGACATATCAAAAACCTCCTTATTAGTTTTTATTAAACGCGTTAAACGTCATTTTTTTTCAAGGTTATATCAATATTATTTACAACAAAAAATTAATTATACAAAAATCGTATAAATAACTAAAAAATGAAGAAAATAAAAATAAAAAAACAAAAAAGGAGAACTTAAATGTTAATAACATTTTTTAGAGCGATAGTTTTATACATATTAGTATTAATAGTAATGAGATTAATGGGAAAAAGAGAAATAGGTCAATTACAACCATTTGAATTGGCAATATCAATAATGATAGCAGACTTAGCAGCAGTGCCAATGGCAGAAACAGGAGTTCCGTTAACAAATGGAATAATGCCAATATTAGGATTGTTAGTAATGCATTTAGTAATATCAATAATCAATATGAAAAGTTCAAGAGCGAGAGAAATAATCTGTGGAAAACCATCAATATTAATATATAGAGGAAAAGTAGACCAAAAAGTGCTAAAAAAAGAAAGATTTACAATAAATGAACTTGAAGAAAGATTAAGAGATAATAGCATATTTAATATAGGAGATGTAGAATATGCAATATTAGAAACGAGTGGACAAGTAACAGTAATTCCAAAACCAAATAAAAGAGCGACAACACCAGAAGACTTTTATATAGAACCTAAATATGAAGGAATTCCATATGATTTAGTTGTTGACGGAAAAGTAATGTATGAAAATTTACAAAAAATTGGTAAAAATTATGTGTGGTTAAAAAAACAGACTGAAAAATTTGGAATAAAACCAGAAGAAGCACTAATAATCACAATAGATGGAGAAGGGAAATTCTTTTGCCAACCATTAGAAAAGGAAGATGATAAAAATGTTTAAAGAAATAGTAACTTGCATAATAATTATTGTTTTGATAGTTTGTTTAGACTTATTTACGCAAAATTATACAAAACAAAGTGTTGAAACAATAACAGAAGAATTAGCTTTAATAAAAGAAGAAATGACATTAGGAAACAAAGAAAAAACAAAAGAAAAAATAGATGAATTAAATCAAAAATGGAAAGAAAAACATGACAAATTAGCATATTATATTGAACATGATGAATTAGAAAAAGTAGATACAGCTATAGTTAATATGAAAAGTTATTTTGAAACAGAAGACATTTCATCTGCTTCAGCCGAATTAGAAGAAGGAAAATTTATATTAGAACATATAGAAGATAAAAATTCATTTAATTTACAAAATATATTTTAAAGCAGGAGAAAACTTCTGCTTTTGTCTTGATTTTCCAGCTAAAATATAATATAATACTGTAAGTTAATGCTTCTATAGCTCAGTAGGTAGAGTGCCACCTTGGTAAGGTGGAGGTCACGGGTTCAATTCCCGTTAGAAGCTCCATAAAAAAGAAGGAGAGATGGAAAATGCAAGAAAATAACAATCAAAACCAAGAAGTAGAATTAGACGAAAATCATTTAATACAAATAAGAAAAGACAAATTAAAAGAATTACAAGAGCAAGGAAAAGACCCATATGAAATAACAAAATTTGATAGAACAAATTCAGCAGGAGAAATAAAAGCAAACTACGAAAAATTTGAACAAAAAGATGTATCAGTAGCAGGAAGAATAATAGCAAAAAGAATAATGGGAAAAGCATCATTTTGTACAATATTAGATAGTGATGAAAAAATCCAAAGTTATGTAAGTATAAATGACTTAGGAGAAGAAGCATATAAGGCATTTAAAACATGGGATATTGGAGATATAATTGGAATAAAAGGATTTGTATTTAAAACAAGAACAGAAGAAATATCTGTACATGCAAAAGAAGTAACATTACTTTCAAAATCATTAAGACCATTACCAGAAAAATTCCATGGATTAAAAGATGTAGATTTAAGATATAGACAAAGATATGTAGACTTAATAATGAACCCAGAAGTAAAAGAAACATTTATAAAAAGAAGTCAAATAATAAATGAAATAAGAAATCTATTAAGTGAAAAAGGATATTTAGAAGTTGAAACACCAATATTAAATACAATATCAGGAGGAGCAACAGCAAGACCATTTATAACACATCATAATACACTAGACATAGCAATGTATCTAAGAATTGCCTTAGAACTAAATTTAAAAAGATTAATAGTAGGTGGATATGACAAAGTATATGAAATAGGTAGAGTATTTAGAAATGAAGGTATGGATATCAGACATAATCCAGAATTTACAATGATGGAATTATATGCTGCATATCAAAACTATCATGATATGATGGACATAACAGAAGAAATTTTCCAAAGATGTGCAATGAAAGTTTGTGGAACAACTAAAATTACATATCAAGGAACAGAAATTGAATTAGGTGGAAAATGGAAAAGAATTAGCATGATAGATAGTATAAAAGAAGTTACAGGAATTGACTTTAATACAATTAAAACAGATGAAGAAGCAGTAGCTTTAGCAAAAGAAAGAAAAATAGAAATTCCAGTAGGAAAAGAAACAAGAGGAAATATTATAAGTTTATTTTTTGATGAATATGTTGAAGCAACATTAATACAACCAACATTTATATATGATTATCCAATAGAAATATCACCACTTGCAAAAAAATCTAAAAAAGACCCTAGATTAACAGAAAGATTTGAAGCATTTATAGGTGGAAGAGAATATGGAAATGCATTCTCAGAATTAAATGACCCAATTGACCAATATGAAAGATTTAAAGAAGAAATAAGAGCAAGAGAAAATGGTGATGATGAAGCTGGAATGATGGATGATGATTATATAAATGCACTAGAATATGGAATGGCACCAACAGGAGGACTTGGAATAGGAATAGATAGATTAGTAATGTTATTAACAGATTCTGCATCAATAAGAGATGTATTACTATTTCCAACTATGAAACCATTGGCATAGAACATTAGCAAATTAAAAATAAATCTTAATAAATACTAAAAACTCTTAATATGTTGCAA